>DASXFX010000214.1:0-8043 GCA_036489375.1 Binataceae bacterium (SeqCode)
ATGGAGGTAGTCGCGACCGTCGGCGCGGTGACCGCCTTCTTCGCCGCCACCATCGCCATCGTGCAAGCCGACATCAAGCGCGTCCTCGCGTATTCGACCATCAGCCAGATCGGCTACATGATGCTCGGCGTCGGCGTCGGCGCATTTTCTGCCGGCATTTTCCATCTGATGACCCACGCCTTCTTCAAGGGCCTGCTGTTCCTCTGCTCCGGTTTTGTTATCCACGCCCTCCACGGCGAGCAGGACATGAACAAGATGGGTGCGCTCAAGGGCAAGCTCCCGATCACTTACACCACGATGCTGATTGCGACGCTCGCGATCAGCGCGATACCTCCCTTCTCCGGTTACTTCTCCAAAGACCTGGTGCTCGAAGGCGCGTATGCCAGCGGTCATTTCTGGCTCTGGCTGATTGGAGTAATTACCGCCGGCATCACCAGTTTCTACATGTTCCGGTTGATCTTCATGACCTTCCACGGCAACTCGCGCGTCGATCCCGAAAAGGAACATCACGTCCACGAATCTCCGCCCGTGATGGCGATACCGCTGATCGTGTTGGCCGTGCTCGCCACCGTCGGTGGCTTCGTCGGTCTGCCCGACGGTTGGCTCTGGGGCAATGCCCTAGGCCGCTTTCTCGCACCGGTCTTTGCCCATCCGGTTGGCGGCCTGCTCGCCACGTCAACCTTCGTGACCGAAGTCCCTGCCTCAGCCGGTCTCGTCTTGAGCGCTATGGCGCTGGGCGCAGGCCTGCTCGGAATTCTTCTCGCGTGGCTGCTCTACATTCAAAGTCCTGCCGTGCCCGGCCGCATCGAGCAAAATCTGCGGGGTCTGTACCAACTGCTCTGGCGCAAGTACTACATCGACGAGCTTTACGATCACCTCGTCTCGCGCCCGCTATTCTGGATCTCGCTCCACCTGCTCAATAATGGAGTGGATCGCGACGTCATCGATGGGATGGTCAACGGCACCGGCGCCGCCGTCGAGGGCAGCGGCGAAGCGGCTCGCAAAATTGAGACCGGCAACGTGCAGAACTACGCCTTCGTCTATCTGCTCGGCGTCGTCGCCGTCGCCGGCTACTATGTTTACCTGGTGATGCGCTGATGGCCGGCTTCTGGCTCACCCTCCTGATCTTCGTGCCGACCCTCGGCGCGTTCGGCGTTCTGCTGCAGAGCGACGAGGAGTCGATCTGGCGCTCTGCCTTCATCTTCTCGCTCATCCCGCTCGCTATCAGCATTTACCTGTTCGCGATTTTCGATCCTCACCAGGCGACCTATCAGTTCGTCGAGCGCTATTCGTGGATTCCGCAGTTCGGCATCTCCTACCACGTCGGGATGGACGGCATCAGCCTGTTCCTCGTAATCCTCACGACGTTACTCGTCTCGCTGTGCCTGCTTTACTCCGGCGGCGGCGATATCGAAGTCCGTCCACGCGAATTCTGCTTCATGATGTTGCTGCTCGAGACCGGGCTGCTCGGCGCTTTGCTCGCGATCGATATCTTCCTCTTCTACCTGTTCTGGGAAGTGATGCTGGTGCCGATGTATCTGATGATCGGCATCTGGGGCCACGGCCGTAAAATTTACGCCACCTTCAAATTCGTCCTGTTCACAATGGCCGGGTCGCTGCTGATGCTGATCGCGATCATTTACCTGGTCGGCGTCGCGCGCACCCAACTGGGCCATCTCACTTTCGACCTCCCCGATCTCTATCGCATCGCCCTGAGCCCCACCGAAGCGCGCTGGCTGTTTGCCGGTTTCGCGATCGCCTTCGCGATCAAAGTCCCCATGTGGCCGGTGCACACCTGGCTGCCCGACGCGCACACCGAGGCTCCCACCGCCGGCTCCGTGATGCTGGCGGGCGTGATGCTCAAGATGGGCACTTACGGCTTTCTGCGCTTCGCCATTCCGTTATTCCCCGAGGTCGCCATCCAGGCCACGCCGATCTTCATGGCGCTCGCCGTCATCGGCATCATCTACGGCGCGCTGGTAGCGATGGTCCAGCCGGACCTGAAACGCATCGTCGCCTATTCCTCCATCAGCCATCTCGGCTTCGTGATGCTCGGTATCTTCGCGCTCAATCCCCAGGGCCTCGAGGGCGCCACTTACCAGATGCTCAATCACGGCGTCTCGACCGGCGCGCTTTTCCTGCTGGTCGGGATGCTCTACGTGCGGCGTCATACGCGCGAGGTCTCGGAGTTCGGCGGCCTCTGGAAGTCGATTCCGATGTACGCCGCCGTCTTCATGTTCGTGATGTTGTCGTCGGTCGGGCTGCCCGGCCTCAATGGCTTCGTCGGTGAGTTCCTGATCCTCCTCGGCACCTTCTTCAAGTCGGAGCGCGCGGCCGCCGTCGCCGTCTTCGGAGTGGTGCTCGGCGCGCTCTACATGATGTGGGCTTATGAGCGTGTCATGTGGGGGCCGATTACCAAGAAGGTCAACGAGACCATCAAGGATCTCACCGCCCGCGAGATCGCCGTGATGGTGCCGCTGATCGCCGCGATCCTGTTCATGGGTCTCTACCCGCGTCTAATACTCACTCGGATGGAACCCTCGATTAACTTACTACTCAATCGCGTTGAGGCCGCGCAGGCGCGTCTCGACGCCGCTCATGCCCGGGCGCTCGCGGCGCTGGCCGCACCGGCGCGGACCGTTGCCGAAAAATGAATCCATTTACCCTCGCCGCGGTTAATTTCGCCTGGCTCCCGATTCTGCCGCTGATCGCCGTTGGGGTGGGCGCGATGGTTATCACCCTCGTCGGCCCCAGCATCGACGACGAGGACAGCGCCAGTCTCGGCCTGATCGCACTAATCACCGTTGTCGCGGCGTTCGTCCTGACGCTCTTCACCCTCGGCCAGAACACCCTCGCGTTCGGCGGCGCACTCGCCATCGATGACTATTCGGGATTCTTCGAAATAGTCATTCTCGCGGCCACCGCAGTGACTATTGGAATGTCGCTCGATTATGTCGCCGACGAGGGCTTGGCCGGTGCGGAGTACTACGCGCTGATCCTGTTCGGTGCGCTCGGCATGATGCTGATGGCGGCTGCTGGCGACCTCATCATTATCTTTCTCGGCCTCGAGACCATGTCGATCGCGGTCTATGCGCTGGTCGGTTTCATGCGCCGCGACCCGCGCTCCAACGAGGCTGCCCTCAAGTACTTTCTGCTCGGCGCGTTCTCTACCGGCTTTTTGCTTTACGGCATCGCGCTGGTTTATGGCGCTACCGGCACCATCCGCCTCGATCCGGTTCGCGCGGCCGTCTCTGCCGACATGGCCTCCAACCCGCTCCTGCTGATGGGCGTCGGCATGCTCGTCATCGGCTTTGGCTTCAAGGTCGCCGCGGTCCCCTTCCACATGTGGACGCCCGACGCCTATGAGGGCGCGCCAACTCCGATCACCGCCTTCATGGCGGTAGGCGTCAAGTTAGCCGCTTTTGCCGGTTTCTTGCGGGTTTTCCTGATCCACCTCGGCCCCGTCAGCGCGCAATGGTCCGAAGTGCTGTGGGTGATCGCCGCGCTGACCATGACCGTGGGCAACGTCATCGCGCTGGTCCAGGACAACATCAAACGGATGCTTGCGTACTCCGCGATTGCCCACGCCGGCTACATCCTTCTCGGCATGGCCGCGGCTTCCTCCCATCAGGCGGGCGGCGCGATTCTCTACTACTTGCTCGGTTACTCCTTCACCAACCTCGGCGCGTTTGCCGTCGTCGTCGCCCTCGAGCACCGCGGCGAGGTTCGCGATCGCATCAGCGACTTCCGCGGCCTCGCCCGCACTCATCCGGGCCTCGCCGCCGCGATGGCGCTCTTCATGCTCTCGCTCACCGGCGTCCCGCCGCTGGCCGGCTTCGTCGGCAAGTTCTATATCTTTTCCGCGGCGCTCAACGCCGGCCTGGTCTGGCTGGTGATTCTGGCCGCCGTCAATAGCACCATCTCGGCTTATTACTATGTTCGCGTGATCGTCGAGATGTACGTGCGCGAGGGCGACGTGGTTCCGATCAAGCGCATCGCAGCGCGGCCCGCGTTGCTGATTAGCATCGCCGTCGGCCTCGCCGGCACCATCCTGATCGGCCTCTTCCCGCAATCCTATATGGATGCTTCCGCGGGCGCATTTGCCGCCGCCGCCGGCCGCCCCGCACTCAAAACCACCGCCCTCCTGCGCTAACATTCGGCGCTGTCTTAAGCGCGACCACCAACCCACTCGCAAAATTCTAAGGCCGATGGCGGGCGAACCGTTCACCCCATAACATGCGTTCCGCAATCGATAAAAGTAATATTACCGGTGATGTGGCGTGCGCCATCGCTTACCAGAAAGGCCGCCATCGCGCCGACATCATCAGCGCTGAGCGGCGCTTCGTGGAGGGGTGATTTGCGCTGCACCTCGCGCAGCAACTCTTCGAAGTTAGCCAGCCCACCCGCCGCCCGCGTCAGGATCGGCCCGGGTGACAGCGCGTTGACACGGATGTGGCTCTTGCCCATTTCCGCCGCGAGATATTTGACCACACCTTCCAGCGCCGATTTCACCGGCCCCATTATGTTGTAATGCTCGACGACTTGTTCGCCGCCGTAATTGCTCATGGTGAGCAGGCAGCCGCCTGCCGTCATCAGTGGCTCGGCGAAGTGCGCCATGCGGATGAAGGAATAGCAGGTAATATCCATCGCGGTCAGAAACCCCTGCCGTGAACAGTCTGTCACGCGGCCTTGCAAATCCTCTTTCGGCGCGAATGCAATCGCATGTAGCAGAAAATCGAGCTTCCCCCACTTGGCTTTAGCGGCATTAAATACGGCTTCCATCTGTGCGTCGTCGCGCACGTCCAGCGGGAGAATGAACGATGCTCCTATCTGCTGCGCCAGTGGACGCACATAGGGTTCCGCCTTCACATTCAGATAAGTGACAGCCAGTTCCGCGCCTTCGGCCTGAAATGCTTTCGCGCAGCCCCACGCAATCGAATGCTCATTGGCGATACCGACGACCAGCCCCTTTTTTCCCGCGAGCGTTTGGGTCATGCCGCTTCTCTTGGCTCCTGTTTCGCCAGGTACGCGGTCACCTTCGGCATAGCCAACGGCTTCATCCCGCGGCCCTGATAGCCAGTGCGGGTAACGCGCCTTGGCGCATCATTTTGCGCACCGCATCCACCGCCAACTAAATCCACGGTGAAGCGGAAAGAGGCACTATCTGCATAGCCGGATCTAGCGCCGCTTGCGCGCCTGCTTGCCCGATGCTTTCTTGGCCGTCGGCTTTTTCGCGACTCGTTTGGAGAGCACCGCCGCCTTCGGCTTCGCCACCGCTTTCGATTTCGCCGGCCGGCGCGATTTCACCGAGCCTGCTTCCGCGTCCGATCCAGCGGATGCGAGATACGCGTCGGCCTCGATCTCGATCATCATGTCGGGATTAACCAAACGCCGAATCTCAACCACCGTCGATGCCGGCGGATTCGCGCCGAACGCCTCCAGATGAGCGCGCGCGACCTCGACAAAACGCCCCATGTCGGTGACGAACATCCGCGTACGTACGACATCCGCGAGCGACATTCCCGCGCGATTCAAGGCCGTCGCGATGTTCGCGATCGCCTGCCGCGCCTGCACGTACATCTGGTTGCGGCCGACGATCAGGCCCTTATCGTCGAACGAGGTCGTCCCCGATACTGCCAGCCATCCGCCGGCCTTGACTGCGCGCGTATAGCCGAAAATCGGCTCCCACGGCGTGCCACTGGCTATCCGTGCGATTCCCGCCATCGCGTCCGCTCCACGCGCGGCGCCCCGTTTCACACCGCGATCAGGTTTGACGATGGCCTGAAGGCCAAACGTCCTCGAGCTCGCGATCGACCGAGCGCATCGGCGCGCCTACCGGATGTTCGCCGGGCATCAGCCATCGCATCCAGCCCCGCAGCCGTGAGACCGTGGCGGACTCCTGCGGGCCAATGCGATTCATGTCGAGCTCGTGCTCGACCACCTGTGCCGGTTCGTGCCTGGAGATTCGTACAGAAGGAATAAACGCCCTTACCACCGCCACGTCAGCAACCTCCCCTGGTGCACTATTTACCTTGTTCGCAATAGTACACAGAGTAGGGACTTCACGCAAAAGATTAGTTGCGCTCGTGTGCGATTTACCCACAACCTGATACGTCAGCTTGTCAACGTCCTATCGCTACAGTATTCTAGCGCCGACTTAAACGCTGAGCGCTTGGCCAGCGCCGTACGAATGGATGAAGGAGGTAGTGATGCGAAAATTCCTGATTCTGGCTCTTTTCTCAATGGTCTTCGCAGCCACGGCTTGCACCAAGTCGGAGGAAACCCCGGCTCCTGAGGCTTCGGCGGAAGCAAGCCCGGCCGTTGCCTCCCCGGAAATGAGCCCACCGGCGGATACTTCGAGCCCGGCCGCCACCGATATGGCGAGCCCAGCCGCGAGCGATGCTGCCCCAATGGCTTCGCCTGCGGCTTCCTGAGGCTGATTCTTTTCTTTTCGCTTCTGTCCCTGCGCGCTGGCGAATTTGTCCAGCGCGCAGGCGACAGTCGGCCGTTCGCGTGACTTTCCGCCCGGGAGCGTGACGCCCGACTCCTGCCTCGCTGATTCTCTAAACACTTCTCCCGCTGGTAACATCGCCATCGCCCGTCTCTATATCTCGCTACATTTAGGCGCTATTTGTGAACGACTCGACTGAGTCTCTCAAGCGCGGACTCTCGCTGTTCGATTCCGCGACTATCGTCGCCGGCTCGATGATCGGCTCCGGCATCTTCATCGTCTCCGCCGATATCGTGCGTCACACCGGCTCTCCCGCCGCTCTCCTGATGGTCTGGATTCTTAGCGGCCTGATGACGATTGCGGGTGCACTCGCCTACGGCGAGTTGGCTGCGATGATGCCCGACGCCGGCGGCCAGTACGTCTTCTTGCGCGAAGCCTACGGCGGCGTGTGGGCGTTCTCCTTCGGCTGGACGCTGCTGCTGGTGATTCAGACCGGCACCATCGCGGCCGTCGCGGTCGCCTTCGCACGCTTCGCCGGCGTCATCTTTCCCATGCTCGGTTCACGCGTATGGTTCGGCCTCGGCAGCGTCGGATTGTCCGGCGAGCGTCTCGGCGCGATCGCCGTCATCGCTACTCTCACCGCGGTAAATCTGCGCGGTCTCGATACCGGCCGCACGGTGCAGAACGTCTTCACCAGCGCCAAGGTCCTCTCGTTGCTGGCGATCATCCTGATTGGATGCGTGATCGCGCCGAACGCTTCAGCCCTGCATGCGAATTTCGGCAGCCGCGAGGCGTTTCTCGGCGCGCGCCCGCTTTCATCCGGACTGCTTGCCGCCTTCGGCGCTGCGATGGTCGGCGGACTCTTCTCCGCCGACGCCTGGGCCGGCATCACTTTTACCGCCGCCGAAGTCCGCAATCCCGAGCGCAATCTGCCGCGCGCGCTCGCACTCGGCACTGCGCTCGTCATCACGCTCTACCTGCTGACCAATGTCGCCTACATGCTTCAGCTCCCGGCCGTCGGTTCGACTACCGCAAACGGCGTCTTCGCACGCGGCATCGCTGGTGCGCAGAGCGATCGCGTCGCCGCCGCCGCGATGCAAATCGTATGGGGTCGTAAGGGCGCCGCAATTACCGCCATCGTCGTGATGGTCTCGACCTTCGGCTGCGCCAACGGGTTGATCCTGACCGGCGCCCGCGTGATCTATGCGATGGCGCGCGACGGCCTCTTCTTCGCCTCGGCCGCCCGCCTCAACCGGGCCTCCGTGCCTGCGGCCGCGCTCGTGATGCAGGGTGGATGGGCCGCGCTGCTCGCCCTCTCCGGTACTTACTCGGAGCTGCTCGACTACGTCATCTTCGCCCAGTTGCTCTTCTACGCGCTGACCGTCGCCGCCGTCTTCGTGCTGCGTGTTCGCCGCCCCGATGCGCCGCGTCCATACCGCGCGTGGGGCTACCCGGTCGTCCCTGCCGCCTACATCGTCGCCGCGATTGCCCTGATGGCCGATCTGCTCATCATGAAGCCGGCCTACACCTGGCCCGGTCTGCTCATCGCGCTGAGCGGAGCGCCAGTTTACTGGTGGCTGCTCCGCCGCCGC
>DASXFX010000038.1:0-23599 GCA_036489375.1 Binataceae bacterium (SeqCode)
CTTCCCGCATCCGACTTCGCTCTACGGCCAGGAGGTTCACGACCGCATCAAAGGTGGTCTCTCCGACTGCGAAGATTCCGTGCGTCGTAAGATCCTTTGGGATAACTCGCAGAAACTCTACAAGGTCACCGGCCCTTCCGCCGCCGACGAAGCCAAGCTCTAAGGGACCCGGCTCTGAAACGAAGCTAACCTCCAGGAAGTGAGCGGGCGAAGAGCCCGACCGACGCCACTGTGGTCGCCCGGCACAAGTTGTTCCGGGCGACCCATCTGGCGCGACCCATCGTCCCCCAAAGTGAAATGCTTCACCCGAAATCGCGTCAGCGCGGGTCTCCCGGCACCGTAAATAAAGCGAGCAAAATCGCGCCCTCAGAGGTGGAAGCGATAGTTACGAAGACTTCCTCACAGAGGCTTATAGCCTTTCTGAACCTTTCTAAGCATCAAATTGCAATTCCGCGAACGTGGGTGAAATATTTCACGCCATTAGCCGCGCCGCGCTAATCGACGCCTCCGTATTAGCAGACTCCGGTCAGCGCTATCGCGATCGCCCGTCCGATGCGACGCCTGCTATGGCCACCAACTTAAAGCTTCACGTTCAGTTCAAATGTCATCCTCGGTAGAACGGCCGGTCGCCCGCGATCGTCACCCGATGGCCGTAGCGGCGATTTGGAAAGTAGTCCCACAGGGCCATGTGCTGCGCGCACCGATTATCCCAGAACGCGACCGAGTTGGGCTGCCAACGGAACCGGCATTGAAACTCGGGGCGCTCGATATGACGATAGAGAATCTCCAGCAGCGCGGCGCTCTCCGCCTCTTTCAGTTCGACGATTCGCGTCGTAAACATCCGATTCACGAACAGCGCGTTGCGCCCCGTATTCGGATGGGTTCGCACCACCGGATGCTCCGCCCGCGGATACTCCGCCTCGCGCGATGGGGCGGTCTGGCGTCCATCGTAGTTCCGCCTGCCGTCGTGAATAGCCGTCAAACCTGCAAGAAAGTTCCGCATCGAGATCGACAGATCCTCATACGCCGCGTACATGTTCGCAAACAAAGTATCACCGCCCACCGGCGGTACTTCCTTGAGATGAAGTATCGAGGCCATCGGCGGATTCACGTCGCAAGAAACGTCGGAATGCCAGACTTCTCCCGCTATCCGACGCGAATTTTCGTCGGTCTGAACCAGGATGATTTCCGCATCGCCGTCGAGAATGCCCAGTGGGGCAGGGTGGATGTGAAGCTCGCCGAAGCGCCGGCCCAACGCCTTATGCTGCGCGGGCGTCAGATCCTGATCTCTGAAGAATATGACCAGGTTGTCGATCAGCGCATCGTGGATTCGCCTAATGTCCTCATCTGTCAGCGCTTGCGACAGGTCTATTCCTTCGATCTCCGCACCGATCGTTGGAGTGAGCTTGCGCACCGAAAACGATTGGCTCGTCATTACCCGATCCTCGACCTTTTACCAACTCGCGCCAGCCTCAACTTCGCTTAAAAACACACTTTTGGGCCGAAATCAGGCCTTTTTGCGCGTGACCTTCGTCAATTTCACTAGATCAATTCGGTGCTTGATGCGAGCGAACGCGAAACTGAGTGACCGCTGGCGCAGCTCCTCCGGGCCTTCTGCAACAGCCTTATTAAATGACGCGGCTAGTTAGCGAGGCGTGCAGGATCGCGATCTAATTGGAAAACACCGTCAGAAGACTCTTGCTAGTCACGCCGGGTTTTGAATTGAACCACTCGCGGCGGCGCGCCGTCGAAACTTCAAATCTGGTAATCGTCTTTCGACCGCCGCGCCTTCGGTTCGTCGTTCTCATTCAGCGCTTCCCGCTTGATCTCTTCGAGTTCCTTGCGCACTTGGTCGAGTCGTCTTTGAAAGCCTTGAGCTTCGATTTTAACCCCGACCTTGCAGCTCGCACAGACAATGTGCGACTCGCTGTTCTCTTCGATCTCGCGAATGAGCAACGCATTCCGATGCCCGCACTGGGGACACATGATATCGACGGTTTCGTCTTCGAACATTTCCGCGGTCTCCGCTAAGCGCCGCGCCGTGCGCGGGCGCATAATCGACCACGATTATAGCTGAGTCTTTTGCGACACACGAACTTACCGGAACGTTCGCGAATTCCTGGATTATCCGTAGTTTCGTCCGGTCACTCTCCCAACCCGGATTCCGCTCTTAGATCCAAGTCGAACGCAAGCCAAATCGTCCGTACTGCATAGCCTCATTTCAGCCGCTGTTTTCTCTGCGGAGACCGGCTCTCGGACGGTTCTCTGGAGAACTGAAAACCTAGATGCGCGATGAGCCGTTCTTCCACGCCAAAGAACTAACTTCTACTCTCGAGTTGGGCCGCTTTCTGCCGACCAACGGAGTAATCGTCGTGAAACACCCGTCCATGGCCGCAGTGTTCTCGTTCAGTTTAATAGCAATGTTGGGAAGCGCGAACATTGGGTGGTCGGAATCCGATGACGCTGCCCGATCCAGCTCAAGCAGCGCCACCGCAACGGTGGTTTCGGTAACCAACGTAATTCCCGCGCATCCTGCTCCGGTAACATTCGCGCCCGTTGAATCAGTAGTAATTCCAGCTCGGCCCACGTCGTCCACAAGCACAGATCGTTCACCTTCATCTTCGATTTCAAATGCACGGCGGCTCGCGCACTGGCAGCTCGAGTAACGTCAAACGGGTGCGATCCTGCCGTCGCGCGACATTTCACTTCGATCGACCCCATCGGCTCGACGCTATTGATCTGCACAGTCGGCCCGGCCCGCACATTGCGGTCTGGCGACAAACACCCATTCATTGAGCTTGTTCCACGTCCAGGGCGGTCGCCTCTCGCACCCATCGAGCGTGCCGCTTTTCACCTTCGACGATCAGGCGAAACGGCCCCTCCGGTGACAGCATAGCCTTGCCGTTCTTGCGGTCCGCCATGATGATCACGCGGTCCGTAAAATCAGGGTCAAATTCGGGCAGCGCGAACACCGCCTGGTAACCGTCGGACGCCTCGACTACGACGAAGAGCCTCATCGCCACTCCCTTAAGCTGCTTGCCCAGAGGAGCGCCTGCGCGCTGGAGGAGTTCGACCACCGGAACGCCCTCGTACGTGACTTGCGCGCCCTTTTCGTCGGTAACAGCGAGCCTCTTCCGAGGTAAGGTCTGGAGAACCGCTTCGCTCACAATTATCGGCCGCTCTACCTTTCCGGATACACGCACCGTTGCCTGTTCGGACGCCGCGGTCTCGCCAGCCGCGGAAAGTACGCCACAGAACATCAGCACAAGAGCGCCGAGCACAAGCGTCGCGCGTTTCACCCCAATCGAGCCTTGCGAAGTAAATCGGCTCTGGTGCAATCGTTCAATCCTTCTGAATCATGACTTCTGTCGCTTTGATCACGGCGATAACCTTGTCGCCAGTCTTCAGACTCATCTCTTCGGCGCTGCGTTTGGTGATGACCGATTCGATCAGGTTGTCGCCAACCTTGACCGTGATCAGAGCGGTCACGGTTCCAAGTAATACCTCGGTTATTTCACCCTTCAAATGGTTGCGAGCACTCAGTGGCAAGGTCGATATCCTCCATTCGTCGATGCGCTACAGCATCGACTCGTTAATACTATCGAAATCAAGAAGATCCGATAAGAGGCCAATCGGCACCAATTCTTCATCGGGCACTATACGCTCCCACACGATTGTTGCGTTTAGATGCGTTCATTGCCCGAATCTGTCGGCGCGACTCGAGTTTGTCGGCTTAGTTCCGCGCGGTTCGTGCTCCATATAACCGATTACTCCGATCAGCCGTAGCAAATCCCTCACATGCGATTAGATTGAACCTAGGCCACACATAATCACTTGAGCGATGAGCCAGGAAAGTGTCGGTAAGATGTGCCGCTCCAAAGGTGCATCGGGAGAAGAGACAGATGAAGTACGGAATCGCATGGCTATTAGGAGTTCCAGTGTCAATCCTGGTCATTTGGTTCGTGATTAGTCACCTACTGTAAAGTAGAAGCGCTATCAAACCAATCGACTTCCAGGCTCAGAAGATGAATCGGGTGCGGTTTTGGGCGTCAATCTTCGATCCGCATTCTGACTAAAACACGCAAATAGTAAGAGGAGTTTGAACGATGAGAAACAAAATCAATTTGGCGGTCGCCGTCTTTGCCGGTGCCGCGATGATGGGAGTTGCCGCCTGCACGCCTACTACCCATGTCACGGAAACCACTACGACCCGGCAGTATGACACGACTGCTCCGCCGCTGTTGGCGCCGGTCGCGAGTTCGAACAGCACCACGACGACCCGATACAATAACGGCACCGTGCAGCAGACCTCCACGCAGCCTCTCGCCTATGCGCCGGCACAACAAAGCACGACCACGGTCACTTCCGATCCCGATGACGGCACCGTGCAAAAGCAGACCACTACCACCTATACCTCGCCTTAGAGTTTCGAGCTTGCCGAGGGCTGCTATGGCTGAGGCGGAATTTGGCTGATTAGGTACTTCCGCAATTTCCCGATGAGTTAGCTCGAGCTGAATCGTGGAATTCAATCTCGGATTGTATCCGCTGAAACCGCGGATCGTGGGTGAGTTAAAGGCAGGGCTGAGTCTGAAGATCGTCCGTATTCAGCATGAGCTACGGCTTACTGTGAGTTTCAAGAGGAGAATCGACTTATGACCAGTGGAACTAGCGATAAAATTAAGGGCCGCGTGAAGGAAGCCGTTGGCGCTGTGACCGACAACAAGCGTCTTAAGGACGAAGGACGAATGGATCAGGCCGTTGGTAAAGTTAAGAAGGCGGTCGAGCGCGTGATCGACAAGGCAAAGAGCTAACAGGAGACTTTCGTGAAAAAGGCAGTATTCGGCATCGCCAGGAGCGAAGATCAGGCAGTAAGCATTTTCAATCAGTTGAAAGGGGCTGCCTTTGCGGACAACGATATTTCCATTCTGTTTCCCGATCAGAATGGTACCCGGCATTTCGCTCATGAGCAGCACACCAAGGCATCCGAAGGCGCCGCGGTCGGAGCGAGTGGAGGCATCGTAATCGGCGGAGCTCTGGGATGGCTGATCGGCATTGGATCACTGGTGATCCCGGGACTCGGCCCGTTAGTCGCCGCTGGACCCATTATCGCGGCATTCGCGGGCGCCGGCGCTGGTGCTGCGGCCGGAGGTGCGGCGGGATCGGTGATTGGCATGGAAATGACAGAATTTGAAGCGATCCAGTACCGGGAAAAGATGGACGGCGGCGACATTCTGATTTCCGTTCTGACTGCGAACGCGACCGAGCGCGGGCATGCGAAAGAGATTTTCAAAAATGCCGGGTCGGTTACCGCAGCGGAGGCCGTCGTGGACCATGCCTACAACCGGCCGTCCGGAGCCGTGGGCGTTGCGATGGCGCCTACGACCGAGCAAGTCGAAGACTCGCGCATGTCCGAACATGTTGACGACGCTGCTCATGGAAATTGAGAGATAGGGCTGAAATTCTGAACCTCTGACACGTTGCCTTGGCGCGCGACTTGCCACGGCAGTGTAGCGCGCTCAAAGGTGATGCGGGACGCTTCCGGCCGAACGATCGGCATAGACATTAAAAGACCCGGTACTATGGCGGAGAGAATTGTTGGAGCGGGCGACCGGGGTCGAACCGGCGACGTCCAGCTTGGGAAGCTGGCATTCTACCACTGAATTACGCCCGCTCTCGAAGGTGGAATTATCGAGCAGCGACGCGGCAAACGCAAGTCTGGCTTGAATTCCTCTTACATTTCCAATGGCTTTCCGACCGGCTCGACCAGCCATCGAATATCTCTCGGCGTCACCCAGATCGCGTCATCTCACCGCGCCTGACATGGTGACATATGCAGCTACGACCAATGACTCCCATTTCCATGTTGAAGTCGCGCTCGGCCGAGATTGTGGAATGTCGTCGAGGATAGATTTATGGATCGCCGTCGAACAATCTCCGCAAAAGATGGAGAACGAGGGATTGCTGAGTTGGAGGGTTTCGCTTTCCACATAGCGCCCCATGTATCATCCGCCGCGAATCGTAAACCAAATGCTCACACGAGACGATTGGGTCGGCTTTGGCAAGGAACAGACGTAGTGTCCTGAAACAATTGTAGCATGACCGCAGCCTCACGCCAGAAAAGTCCTCCACCGATTGTGCTTCTGACCGACTTTGGCTACCGCGACCATTACGTGGGCGTGATGAAGGGGGTGATCGCCTCGATTGCGCCCGCAGCCACGGTGATCGACCTGACGCACGGGATTGAGGCGCAAGCGGTGGCGGCGGGGGCGATCGCACTGGCGCAAAGCTGGCGCTACTTTCCGCGGCGGACGATTTTCGTGGCGGTGGTCGATCCGGGTGTCGGCACTAGCCGCCGTCCGATCGCGGTCGAGACGGTCGCGGGCGCGCGCTTCGTCGGTCCAGACAACGGCTTGATGTGGAATGCGGCGATGCAGGCCGGAGAGCGACACGTGGTCGAATTGAAGTCGCCGCGCTATCGGCTGGCGGAGGTGAGCGCGACCTTTCATGGGCGCGACCTTTTTGCACCAGCCGCGGCATATCTGTGGCGCGGCGTGCGGCTGGCGGCGCTCGGTCCCGAGCTTTCCGCGATGACGCCGGGCCCGGCTATGCCGGTAGTGACGGAAGCAGGGAACGAATTAAAGGGCAAAGTCGTTTACATTGACGGGTTCGGTAACTTGGTTACGAATATCGATCGCAAATGTTTCGAGCATTTTGCCAGCCGCTTCCGTGGGTTTAACCTTTCCGTTAGGATCGGTCGTGGTGCATCAATCGAGATTTTAAAGGCATACGGCGAAGCTCGTCCCGGGAGTCCTCTCGCTCTATTCGGCAGTTTTGAAATGCTGGAGGTAGCGGTTCGCGACGGCAACGCGGCGGAGAAGTTCGCCGGCGTGACCGGCAAGCCGGTTGTGGTTCGAGCCGGGCGGCGGTCTGCATGATGGATGAAACGAGCGCATACAAAGAAGTCTCACCGATTCTGAGCGACATTCCGCGCTTCGAAGGACCGGCAGAGCCGATCGAGACGTGGCGGCCGGCGCCGCAGCCATGGAACATTCCGCGGCTTAACCTGATCCTGTTCCTGTTGACGCTGCTGACGACGACGATGGCGGGGGCGGACAGTGCGGGCGCCTTCGTGACGATTGCGGCGCCGCTACAAAGCCTGATCAACCTGAAAGCGGGACTGACGTTCTCGATTCCGATGATGGCGATCCTGCTGGCGCACGAGATGGGTCATTACCTGACGTCGCGGCGGCATGGAGTTGACGCGACGCTGCCGTACTTCATTCCGGCGCCGCTGCCGTCACTGTTCATTATCGGGACTTTTGGCGCTTTTATCAGGATGAAATCGCCGCCACGGACGCGGCGAGCGATGTTCGAAATCGGTGCGGCGGGACCCTGGGCGGGCTTTTTCGTCGCGCTGGTTGCGGTAATTCTCGGGCTCAAGCTGTCCAAGGTCACGCCGCTCGACAATGCGATGGGCGGTATCAACCTGGGCAACTCGATGCTCTTCTGGGGCATCTCGCGCGTGGTTCTCGGGGTCGATCCTAATGCGGTCAACGTTGACCTCCATCCGATGGCTTTCGCCGGATGGGTGGGGCTGTTTATCACGACCCTGAACTTGCTGCCGGTGGGCCAGCTCGATGGCGGCCACGTGGTTTATGCGCTGCTCGGTGGCCGGGTTCATCGTTTCGTATCGCGGATGGTGTGGGCGGGAACGGCCTTGATGGTAGTGGTGCCGTACGCGTTGGGCTATGACTTCTGGTTCGGCTGGCTGATCTGGTTCGGCCTGGTGTTTTTCCTCGGCCTCGGACACCCCGCGACGGTCGATACGCACACGCCGCTGGACGGCAATAAACGGATCCAGGCGTGGGCGACGATCGGCCTGTTTATTCTGACGTTTATCCCGGTGCCTTTTTCGATCGTGCCGCCACCCCCCGCGCAGCAGCAACAACTGCAGCCGGATCCCTCGCAACAGCCAACGCCCGGTATTAGCGTGATGCAGAAGCTGCCGGCGGCGCCGCCCGACTGGGGTATCCCCGGTCCAATCGGAGCGGGTTCGCTCGCGCCTGACTTCAAGTTGCACGGCGCCACGATCATCGATCTCTGACGTCCACGGCAGGCAAAACGGGCGACGCACGAAAGGGTGCGCGGTCGCACAATAATCGTTATCTACTATTCGAGCATTGGATATCGCGGGTCGAGGGAACTCTGAACTATCCCGATCCTCGACTCACCGAAATCCTTTGCGGTTTATAGATACAGACGATCCGATTCAAGTAACTGACCCGAAGAGGCACCCTGATGGAACGTCCAAGCTGGGACCAGTACTTCATGACGATAACGCGCCAGGTGGCCGAGCGATCGACCTGTCTGCGCGCGAAAGTGGGCGCCGTAATCGTGCGCAACCGCAGTATCCTCGCGACCGGCTATAACGGGTCTCCGGCCGGCCTGCCGCATTGCAATGAGGTGGGCTGCCTGATCTACGAGTCACGCACGCCCGACGGCAATCTCGAACAGAACTGCTATCGCACTATCCACGCCGAGATGAACGCGATCACGCAAGCGGCGAAGAACGGCAACGCGATCAACGACGCCGATATCTACGTGACGCACACGCCCTGTATCCACTGCATGAAAGTGTTGATCAACACGGGCCTGCGCACGGTCTTTTATGATCGCCCGTACAAGCTGGAGACGATCGCAGAAATGCTCAAGCACGCGCGGGTCAAACTGGTACACGTCACGACCGAGGAGCCCGATGCCTCCAAATGAGCCTGGGGCACGCGAGTGCGGTATCTGCGCGATTATCGGGCGCATCACGTCGGGCAACTTCGGCGATACGATCGCGGAGTTGCCGCGAAGCTGGCTGATCCTGGGCGACGCGCAATTCTATCGCGGTTACTGCGTGCTGTTCGCCAAGCGCCACGTTACCGAGATGCATCTGATGCCGCGCGGCGAAGCGCACGAGCTAATCGACGAGCTGATGGCAGTGGGCAAGGCGCTCGATCGCGTGGTGAAGCCGCTCAAACTCAATTACGAATGCCTCGGCAATCAAGAGCCGCACGTTCATTGGCACGTCTTTCCGCGCTACGCCGCCGACTCGATGCGGGTGGCGCCGGTGTGGCTGCGGCCCGAAAGCGAACGTAAAGTATCACTTGAAGATACGGATCGGCGCAGTTTGATCGACTCGATCCGGACCGATCTCGTCCGTATCCTGCCAGCCGCTCGTTTCAAGTGACCTCTCCGCGGCTCGCATCTTCAATAGTTCTCACAGCGCTGGTGCTTGCACTTGCAGGATGCAAACCGAAACCGCTGCCCGAACGCGGCAGTGCAGCCGAAGTGCTTTATAGTAATCGATGCGGCGGGTGCCATCGCATATATCCTCCCTCAACCATGACGGCGGCGATGTGGAGCGAACAGATAGTAGCGATGCGGCAGAAGATCGCTGAAGCAGGGCAGCCGCCCATGTCAACCTTCGATGAACATCAGATTCTGAGCTATCTGCAGCGCCATGCAGGGAGGGAGTGATCTAGTAAGAATTTGTGAAACCTTAGAGTCGTAGTTTATGCGCACGTCGCAGAACCGAGCTTGACGAATAGAGATGGGGAAGCATGGTAGAAGAACACGGAATCGATAATCTCGTGAAACCTCTAAAAGGTTTCACACTTCCCACAGTGACAGATCGCAGGGCCATTCGACGGCTATCGATGAGACCTTAGGTGGTTCGTTAAGCATGGTTTACGCGACAGGATATCAAAGGTTCCGAGTGCAGCGGGACCAGCGCACGAGCTGGCGAGCTGGACTAAGGAGTGAGAGATCGGCAGCGTGGTTGAGGAACTCGGAACTGGTTTGTGGTGGAAATTATCGCGGCTGTTACTTTAAGTTGAGGGATTGTTGGCCGCCATCGTAAACGATTCGTTCGTGATCGACGGTAGCGAAGTCGGGCAACGCGTGGGCGACCAGCTTGCCGTTGGGCATCACGTGCATTACGTCCCAGCCGCGGACCGTCAGATGATCGGAGATGATGCGCCGATGGCATCGCCACCACAGTCCCTCCGAGCACATGATCGCAGTGCGAACCGCAAGAGCCGATCTCGTCAATTCGAATAGGCCGTCGGCGAAGTCGGGGGTTTCGGTGTAATCGGCGTAGGAGCGAAATGCCGGATGATCCCATGCGGTGTGGGGCGAGTCGGTGCGTTTGGAATTACGCCGGCCGCCGAGATTTTTGGCCCATTGATAGGCAATGCCCGCGCGCTCAAGCGATGCTTGAAGATCAGCTTGGTTAAACTGCGGCCATCGGCGCGATGACGGATACGATCTGACGTCGATCAGAGTGGCGACGGTGTGCGCGGCCAACAGCCCGACGAAGGTCTCGATCGGATGGGTCGAATGGCCGATGGTGAAGAGCGACGAGCGATCCTTCATCGGCGGAAAGCGATCACGATTGCGCTGGCGATCAGGGCGACACCGGAGACGTTAGCGATCGCGCGGCCCCATCGGGTCGCCTTCTCGAGCAACACGAAGATGGTTATTGCGGCGACCCACGCGAGGTTCATCACACCGGCGACGAACAGCAACGCCATCAACATCCAGCAACATCCGACGCAGAAAGCGCCGTGCGAGAGGCCCATCCGCAATGCGCCAGCCGCGCCGTCGCGCCAATGCGTCATGAAGAATCCGATCGGCGATTGACATCGACCGAGGCAGGCTTCCTTTAGGGGAGTCAGTTGATAGATGCCGGCAACTACGAGAATCGCGGCGCTGACGAGCGGAGTGGCCACGAGCGCATTCGACAGCATCGAGGAGCGGGCGAGGGCGAACTGGATCAGGGTCGCGGCGGCGCTGAAGAGCGTCCAGATGGCGAGGTAGCCGAAAGCGAAAAGCCACACGCGCAGAGTAGGATTGCGGCCGCGAGCGCTCGCGATGCGTGCAAACGCCAGCACCATCGGAGCGGCACTGGGCAGCATCATCGCGACCATCATGACCGCCCACATCAAGAAGACGAGCGACAAATTGGCGAGTTGCGGGGGCAGTGCGGAGAGCATCCGCGCGCCGAGGCCGCCGAGATCCTGCGGCGTCATCGGCATCCGCACGAGATAGAGCCAGGCGAGCGCGCTCAGGAGGGCAAGTTCGCCGTAGAGCAGAATCCGTTCGGCGACCGGGAGCGCCGGTGCGGCGTCGATCGATGCGGCGGCCGGTGCGCTGGGCGTGGCAGATCGAATCGGCGTGGCGCCCGGATCAGCTATTGGACCAATGGATCGCGGAGAAGTGTCCGTTACGGCCCGAGTTCTCGAAGTTCAGGGAATGGTCCTGGTAATGGCTCGAAGTGGCCTTGGCGGCAGCGAGTCGTTGCGAAAACGGATGACCGACATTGTCGAGCCATACATTTTGATTGCCAGCGCCGGCGACCCCTTCGACCGTAACGTCGGTGATTCCGGGAATTGAAAGCTGCCAGGTTTTGCCGTCGGATTTGAAGTCGATTTGCGCGGTCTTGGTCGGCAACCGAGTCGAGATCATCGGACCAAAGAGAGAAGGCGGACCGCCGGCGGTACCGGTAAAGATCGCCTCGAGGGCGGCGCGCTGTGCCTCGTTGGCGCGACTATCGACGTACACCGCGAGCGTACCGTTACCCTTGGCCATCGGCCCGGGCGTGCTCATCGCCTGCACCGCATTGAGCCCCGAAATATCAACCTTGCCGTACGCACCTTTGGCGATGCGAATGCCGAGGACGACATCGCAATGGCCTTCGGTGGGACGCGCCTGTGCATGAGAGAGGAGACAAGGGCATAGTAATTCGCAATTGCAGGATTCGAAGTATTCGCCGTCGATACGCCAGCTTTCGTTACTCATGGGATCCTCCAAAGTGGGCAGCGATTAGCCAAGGCGAATGCCCGTCAAGACTATAGCAGTGAAGGGTAAGAATTGCAGGTCTCGGTAAGTTCGCAAGCGACTCGTTCGTGCAGTGTGCTGGCTACGGTTGGCGGACCGATGCCGGCGGGTACCAGTCTCGATCAAGTGCGTCGTATCCGGGCCAGTAGAGGCGCATCGTGAGGTTGAAGAGTCCATCGGGAGCCGGCAGCCAGTTGGATTCCTTGTCGGGGCCGGGCGAGTTCTTCTGGATGTAGATGTCGAGGGAGCCGTCGAAGTTGTACTTCAGCGGCATCCAGGAGGCGAGGTTGTAGCGGTTGAGCGGATTGTAAACCAGGAACGACTGCGGGTTGTACATGGTCACGGACCAGAAGGCATTGACCGGCGGCATTTTGTTCTGATCGAAGTGCAGCTGGTAGTTGAAGGCACCGGAGAGCGGATGGCCCGAGCCGTCGTAAAAGGCGGTCGGGTAGAGCGCGTCGGCGGGCACGACGGCGCCGAGGTTGACGAGTGCGACGGCAGCGCGAAGGCCGTAGGCGGTTCCATAATTGCCGAGAGCCAGGGGGGGATTCGTCCAGCCGTTGACTTGCTTGCCGAGGTCCCTGGCGGTGTCGCGCACCATACTCAGGGCAGCCTTGACCGACCCCTCTAAACCCAGAGCTATTTGCGGATTGACCTTGCTCATATCGAAATCTTGGCCGGGAACGATCCCGATCCTTGCGATCTCGGCCAGGACGGCAGTATCGCGATCAGGTGGCGGGGGATTGGACTTCATAACTGCGGCCATCGTTTTGAAGAAGGTGGCGGCGTCCATCTTGCTGACCTGATCGACGGGCGGCGTATTCGTGTCGATAGTGGAGTCGATGGTGCCGACCGGCGGCGTGTAGGGCTTGCCCCAGGCACTCAGCGGAGTCAGCTTGTATAGTTGCTGAAGCTTGTTTACGGCAGCGCAATCCGAGGGCCCGTTGACCTGGGTTTGGCCCAGGATCCAAACGATGTCAGTGGGCGATCGGAGCTCGCCGATATCGTAAGGCAGGTCGCCGTTCCAGTGCGGGCCAACGATTGCGTATTTGCCTTCGCCCGTGCCGGTCGTGCGTTTGCCGATAGAGGCGAAGACATCCGTCCAGCCATCCATCAGCGGCATCATGTAGTAGCGATCATTCGTATTGGGGACCGAGACGACGATCGGTCCCTTCGAAAGGTCGAGCCATCCAGAGGAGGCGAGGGTATCGAGGTTGGGTCGCACGACGTCGCGGTCGGCGGCGGTCGGACACTTGAGCGCATTGCTGAACTGGTTGATCGGCGCGCGTCCATTGGGCTGCGGCAGAGCAACATTGGTCATTACGCGCCGGGTGGTATCCATGATGACAAGCGGCAGACCATAGACGACGGCATCTACGCCAATCTGGGCGGCTTCCTTAGCGGTCACTCTGACAGGCTCGGCGCGACCGATGCCGGTCGTGACGGCGGTCGTGAGCAGGACCGCGCACAAGCGCATCCACCACTTCATAATCGGTTACTGCTCAATCGCGATGCTCAGGCGTCGCCAGGTACGAACGAAGGAATCGCCAATCGATGTTGTCCAAAATCAGTGGTCAGCCGCAGCCTGCTTCGGTGGTTCGAGACCCGCGACGCTGATCTTCGCTTCCGCCTGGTTGGCGACGGCGACGAGATCGATCGCATCGGGGTGCAAATACTTCTGCGCGACCGCCTGCACATCGGCGGCTGAAATCGCCGAGATAATCTTCGGATAGCGCTCGGCGTAGTCGAGGCCGAGGCCATAGATTTCGGTCTGGAGCATGAAGCCGACAATTTCGCTCTGGCGATCGAGTTTCAGCGGGAAGCTGCCGATCAGGTAGCGCTTGGCGGAATCGAGTTCCGCGGCGGAGACGGGACTCTCCTGGATCTCGCGTAGTTGCTGCAAGATGAGCTTTATCGCCTCGTTTGCGCTCGCGTTCTTGGTCTCTAGCGCAATCACGAAAGCGCCCGGGAATTTACCGGCCTGAAATCCGCTGCCGATGGAATAGGCCAGTCCCGCCTTACTGCGCACGACCTTCATCAAGCGCGAGGCAAAGCCGCCGCCGCCCAGAATGTAGTTCATCACCTGAAGTTTGTAGTAGTCGGGATTGGAGCGCGCGATCCCATTGGAGCCCATGTAGAGATTGGCCTGGGCGACATTGCGATCGATGATCTGCGTGTGGATGCCGGGCGCGACGGCCTGCGTGGCCGGTTCGGGCTGCGGCGGCACATTGCCCTCAGGTCCGGTGAGTTCTTTTTCGAGCAGGGCTTTGATTTCGTCAGTATTGACGTCGCCCGCGACGGCAATTACGGCGCTGCCGAGCTTGTAATGTTGATGATAGAAATCGCGGACGTCGGCAGGCTTCAGCTTGGCCACAGCCTCGGAAGTGCCACCCGCGGGATGGCCGTAGGGCGTATCGCCAAAGATCATGTGACTGAAGGCGACGCTTGCTGTATAGCCGGGTTCTTCTTCGCTCGACTTGATCTCGGCGATTTGCTCGGCCTGCTTACGCTCGATATCGGCGTCGCGCAAGCCCGGTTGCTGCAGAATCTGAGCGAGCAGATGCAGGGTATCGCCTTGATATTTCTTGAGTGAGGTAAATGTAGCGAGCGCGAAGTCACGGCTTGGACCGATCGATATCGAGCTGCCCATGAAGTCAACTTTCTCGTTGAAATCTTCGGCGCTAAGGGTGCTTGTCCCTTCCATCAGCGAGGCGGCGGTGAGTGCGGCCAGGCCTTCCTTGCCGGTCGGGTCCCGGCGCGAACCGGCATCGAAGGCGATCGTCGCCGTCACCATCGGAAGTTGATGCTGTTCGGAGACCAGCAGGACCGCGCCGTTACTGAGTTGCATCCGCTTGATCTCGAGCGCCCACACGCGCGGCGTGCAGATCGACAGTGCGCTCATCAGAACAACGGCGGCGGTAGCAAGCCGACGGGTTGACGAACGCATCGGGCGCTCCCCGATCATCCTGACTATGGCGAGGGCCGAGAGCGTCGAACCGATTGAGTTCCTGGGAGCCTGTGAGTTCGCGGAGGTTTTCGAGATCATCGAACCACCTCCGCCGTCGCAAGATAGGGCACGAGTGCTGTGATGTCGTGCGCGCGTGCGCCGAAACGATTTGTGCGGGGCGTCAGCGTCGAAGGATCGTCAACGCCGAATGGCGCTGCGTGATGGACGGTGCCACCGCCGCCCCCGGCCATCTCGTGTCGCAGCACCCCGGTCGGCACCAGTACGCCGACGGTGCGGTTGTCATCCACCAGATATTTTTTGGCGACGCGTTGAACGTCAGCGGCCGTCACCTTATCAATCTGCGTCAGGTAGTTGTCGATCATGTGGTAATCGCCGAGCATCTGATAGACACCGAGCAGTTCGGCCTCGCGGAAAATCGAGTCCTGACCATAGACGAAGCCGGACTGTTCCAGGTTCTTGGCGCGCTGCAATTCCTCGGGAGCGACTGGTTTATCGCGCAAGGCGGCGATTTGCTTGTCGATTTCCGCGATTACGTCTTCGGTCTTCACGCCGGGGCGCATCTGTGCGGAAATCCAGAACAGATCGGGGTCGAAGGTCGTCATGTCGTACTCGGCGGCCACATCGACCACCGACTGCTTGTTAACTACGAGATCCTTGTAAAGCCGCGAACTCTTGCCGTCGGACAAAATTTCACTCGTAATTTCGAGCGCGAAGGCGTCGGCGAGGTCGCGATAGTTGACCACGTGATAAGCCTCGTTGAAGGCTGGCAGATTAGCCGCATGACGCAGGGTGACGTGCCGCTCCCCTTCCTGCGGCGGTTCGACTTCGGTTACTGGAGGCGGCTTCGCGTTATTCTTAATCGAGCCGAACGCAGCGGTAATACGCTTGATGACCTCGCCTGCGTCAAAGTCGCCGACCGCTACGATGATCGCGTTTTGCGGCGAGTAGTAAATCGCGTGATAAGCGAGCGCGTCCTGCAGCGTGATGCCCTCGATTTCGTGCATCCATCCGATGACTGGCCAGTGATACGGATGCGCAACGAAGGCCGCCGCCTCGGTCATCTCCTGCAGCGCGTCCTCGGGGCTGTCCTCGGTGCGCAGGCGGCGCTCCTCCATCACCACCGCCTTTTCCGAATCAAAACCCTTTGGCTCAAAATTTGCCATTCGGTCGGCTTCGAGGGAGATCGGCACATCGAGATGGTCGCGGTTGATGATCTCGAAGTAGTCGGTGAAGTCGTTGCCGGTGAAGGCGTTATCGTCGCCGCCGTTTTCCTGGATGATGTTGGAGAATTCCTCGGGCGCAAGCTTTTTGGTCCCGCGGAACATCAGATGCTCGCAGAGATGGGAGATGCCGGTCTTGCCGAATTGCTCGTTACGCGAGCCGACGCGGTAGAAGACGTTGAAGGTCGACACCGGCGATTTGTGGTTCTCGAGCACCAGGAGCTGGAGGCCGTTGGCGAGCTTGACGTACTTGACGGCGTCCGCGATGCCGGCGTCGGCGCGGGACCCCACGCATAGCGCAAGCGTTACGGCGAGAAGGGAAAGTAGCAACGACGGACCGTGATAGGGGAAGGTCTTGATGCGCATGAGTATTCCTTCAGTTAAGTCAGCCGCCTCCTTCAGAGTCAAGCCGGTTTTTGGACGCCGCGGGTCGATCGATCAAATTGCGCTGCGGGCAGGCGATTTGCCACAATGACGCTAATGGAATTTGGCATAACGAGCACCAAGGAATACGAGCCTCCGCCGCATGACGATCACGCGCTGTACCGTGTAAAGGGCATGCTGACGAAATTCATGCGGATGATCTTTCCGCTCGAATTTCGCATCGATTCGCTGCCCAACTCGGGCGCGACCCTACCGTTCCATTACCCGCTGATCGGCGGCGAGATGATCTACCTGCCGGAGACCGTCGCTGGCATTGGCGGCGCTGATATGGCGCACGATTACTTCGTGCTGACGGCAGCGCATCTCGCCGGACGACACGAGTTCGGAACCTTCGCGTTTGAGCTCGCGGCAATTCCGGGATTCGAAGAGCGATCCGAATCGGGGGTTGAAGCGATCGATGGCTATGTCGCATCGTTCGACGATCCGGCGCTGGCGGGTGCGCTGATGCGGTTGTGCGAATCGGCGCGGATCGATGCCGAGCTTTGCCGGCGATATCGCGGACTGACGACACGGGTCGCGCGGATGCATGCCGTACTCGCCGAAACGCTGCGTCCGGAGGCGCTCAGCACTTTGCTGGTGAAGGCGGCGCTCGATGTCACCTTGGAGCAAGACGACCCGGCCGGAGTGTTTATTCAGCAGGCGGAATCATTCTTCGCGCCTTTGCGCGCGGCCGGCGCGACGGTTACACAAAGTGCGCTGCAGACCGGGGCGCTCTTTCAATGGCTGCAGGAACTGATGGCGGCAGCGCGAGCGGCGGGCGAGGGCGATTTGGCCGGACGCAGCGCCAATGAGATGCGCGACGATCTACTCGGCCAGATGCGCGGTCCCGGACAACCCGCCGACGGCCTCGGTGACGGCGAGGGTGATGGCGACGGTGAGGACGGGGAGACCGACGATCAGATCACGATGGATTCCGCCGGATCGAAGTCGCGTGGCAAGGGCGGACGCCCGCTGACGCCTGAGCAAATCCGCAAGCTGCTCGAAGCGGGCGCACAGCTCAAACCCTCGCAAGGTCCCGGCAGTGCCGAGGGCGAGGGCATGTACCTGACGCAACTGTTCGGCAAGGATTCGCAGGAGCTTGAACAATTGCGCGAACAGCTTGGTGAAATCGGCACGATGCCGGGTGCGGGCCGCCTGATCCTAGGGCGCAACCGCAGCGCGGATTCTTATTACGCTTATGATGAATGGGATTACGTAGCGGCGGACTATCGGCGCAACTGGTGCCGGCTGCGCGAAATCCTGCTCGACGGCGACAACGGTGACTTCTTCGCGGCAACCCTTGAGCGCTACGCCGAGGTGCTGCCGCAGGTGCGGCGCCATTTCCAGAAAATCCGGCCAGCGTCATATCGCATGGTGCGCGGGCTCGAGGATGGCGACGAAATCGACGTCGATCGCACGATCGAGGCGCGCGTGGCGCGGCGCATGGGTGAGATTCCCGATGGGCGCGTATACAAGGCGCGCAAGAAGGAAGCGCGCGATGTCGCCACGCTGTTCCTGCTCGATATGTCGGCGTCTACCGACGAGCCGATTCATCGCGAGACCAAGAAATATTCCGAGGGCGAGGAAGACAACAGCGACGACTGGATGAAAGCGTGGCAGCGCCGTCCGCAAGTCGCGCAACGACCGCGTCGCATCATCGACGTCAACAAGGAAGCGCTCGTCATCATGGCGCAGGCGCTTGAGGAAATCGGCGATTCCTACGCGATCATGGGCTTCTCCGGGCATGGCCGCGACAACGTCGAATTCTATGTAATCAAGGAATTCGAAAACGAGCTGACCGACGAGGTTAAGGCGCGCGTCGGTGCGATCGAGCCCAAACGCTCGACCCGGATGGGCGCCGCGATTCGTCACGTCCGCGAAAAGTTCAAGGATGTCGCCTCACGCTCGCGCCATGCGATCCTCCTGAGCGACGGGTTTCCGCAGGACTTCGACTACGGACACGATCGCCGCTCGAACGCCTATGGCATCCAGGACACGATGGTGGCCTTGAAGGAACTCGAGCTCGCGGGCGTACTGCCATTTTGCATCACGGTGGACCGCACCGGTCATGACTACCTGCGGCAGATGTGCGCGCCCTCGCGCTACCTCGTGATTGACGACATCATGTCGCTGCCGCGTCAGTTGCCAAAAATCTACGAACAGGTCGTGCGCTGGTAAACTTCGCGAGTGAGTATCTCGCGAGGCGGGGAGTGACTATGTCGAAAGTGATGATCGAAGCCGCGATCAACGGCAATGCGATGAAGAAGCTCAATCCGCATATCGCATATAGCCCCGAGGAGATTGCGCAGGACGCAATAGCTACTTGCCGCGCCGGTGCGTCGATTATTCACTTCCACGTGCGCGATACCAATACCGGCAAATGGGTACATGATGTGCCGCACTACGCCGAGGTCTATAAGCGTGCGCGAGCCGGATGCAAGGCCCTGCTATGGCCGACGTTCCCACTCGACGGCGACGCTGAGAAACGCTTCAGCCATTTCGTCGAGTTGTCGAAGGACCCGGCCACCAAGCCCGACCTGGGCGCCGGCGACATGGGGTCGGTAAACCTGGTTTCGTACGATCCGGCAGCGAAGAAGATTCGCAACGAGTCGATGATTTACTGCAACTCGTATGCGACGATTCGTTACTTCCTCGAGAAATCACGCGATTTGGGCCTGCGGCCGACGCTGCAGATATTCGATCCCAGCTTCCTGCGCGCCGCGCTGATTTTTTTGGAAGAGGGCGTGCTGACCGAACCGCTACTGCTGAAGTTTTACCTCGGCGGACCGGAATTGCCTTTCGGCCTGCCGCCGACGCTCAAGAGCCTCGAAGCCTATCTCGATATGATTAAGGATGTGCGCGCCAACTGGTTTGCCGCGACGCTCGGCGGCGACAACCTGCCCTTGGTGCCGTTGATCGTAAGCCTCGGCGGACACGTGCGTATCGGACTCGAGGATTACCAGTACGCGCGCGAGGGCCAGCCGACCAATGCCCAGTTAGCCGAACGGGCCGCTGGAGTGATTCGCGCGATGGGGCATGAAGTCGCGACGCCCGAGGAAACCCGCGAACTGCTCGAGATTTAAGAGCTACGCCTTACTCAAAACTGCGGGTTTCACCGAGACCTATCGGGCGCGTCCGAGCAGCAACTGACTATCAGGAAACTGCGCGCAGATCATGACCCGTCATTTCAGGCGGCTGGTCGAGCCCGAGCATCGCAAGGAGCGTTGGCGCCACGTCGGCGAGCGTGCCTTGATCCTTCAGATGCCCTTTAAACGAGGGGTCGTATAGAATCAGCGGCACGGGATTGGTCGTATGCGCCGTATGCGGCTGCCGCGTAGCCGGGTCGGCCATAAACTCGGCGTTACCGTGGTCGGCGGTCACCAGCGCGACGCCGCCGGCCTTGGTCAGCGCATCGATTACGATACCGAGCGCGAGGTCGGAGGTCTCCACCGCTTTGACCGTCGCCTGCATATTGCCGGTATGCCCCACCATGTCAGGATTCGCAAAATTCATTACGATGACGCCGAAACGCCCGCTGGCGATTTCCTCCGCCGCGCGCTTGGCGATTGCGACCGCCTGCATCTCAGGTTCCAGATCGTAGGTCGCAACTTTAGATGACGGAATCAACACGCGGTCCTCACCTGCGAATGGCTTCTCGGCGCCGCCGTTCAGAAAGTAGGTGACGTGAGCGTATTTTTCGGTCTCGGCGATGCGTAGGTTGTGGACGCCATCGCGCGCGAGGACCTCGGCGAGGGTGTCGCGAACGTCATCGGGACCGAACGCCAACGGCAGGTTTAGCGATCGCTCATATTCGGTCATGCAAACGTAACCGATCTTCGGCACGCGCGGCCGCGCGAAGCCTTTGAAATCTGGCTGCGTCAGGGCCGTGGTTAATTCGCGCGCGCGATCCGCGCGAAAGTTGTAACAGATGACCTGGTCCCCATCAGCCATCGGATGCGGCGTGCCGACGATGGACGGCTCCACGAATTCGTCGTTCTTGCCGTCGGCATAAGACGCTTCGACTGCCGCGCGCGCATTCGGCACCTTGCGCCCCTCGCCCAGCACGATGCCGCGCCACGCCCGCTCGACGCGATCCCAGCGCTTGTCGCGATCCATCGCAAAGTATCGCCCGGTGACCGTTGCGATGCGTCCGCGGCCAAGTTCCTTCAGTTTGGCTTCGACCTGCGCGATGAAGGGCAGGGCGGATTGCGGCGGCTTGTCGCGCCCATCCAGCACGGCGTGAATCGCGATGTCCTTGACGCCTTCGCGCGCCGCGAGTTCGAGTAGCGCCATCAGATGATCGATGTGGCTATGAACGCTGCCGTCGGAGAGCAAACCCCACAGGTGAAGAGTGCGATCGTCGTGGGCCGCTGTGCGAATGGCGGTAAGCAGGACTTCGTTGCGAAAGAACGCGCCCGTTTCGATCGCTTTCGTGATGCGCATCACGTCCTGGTAAATGACGCGGCCGGCACCAATCGTCAGATGCCCGACCTCCGAGTTGCCCATGACCCCGGGGGCAAGGCCCACCGCCTCACCCGAGGCGTCAACCTCGGTATGCGCCGAGGTCTCCCACAGCCGATCCATTATCGGGGTGTTAGCCTTCAGGATCGCGTTGGACTCCTGCGCTTCGCGCAAGCCCCAGCCGTCGAAAATTATCAGCGCAGCTATCGGCGGACGGCTCATCGCGATGCTCCCGCGCGGGCCTTGAAGACGCTCGCACCCGGATAGACGGCGGCCGATCCCAGTTCCTCCGCGATGCGAATCAGCCGATTGTATTTGGCGGTGCGTTCGCCGCGGCTCATCGATCCGGTTTTGATTTGCCCCGCGCCGGTCGCCACCGCGAAGTCAGCAATCGTGGTGTCTTCGGTCTCGCCCGACCGATGTGAAATAACCGAGGTGTAGCCGGCGGCACTCGCAATCTCGATCGCCTTGAGCGTCTCGGTCAGCGTGCCGATTTGGTTGACCTTGATCAGGATTGAATTGCCAACGCCCTCCGCGATCCCGCGCGTCAGCCGCTTCGGATTAGTGACGAAAAGATCGTCGCCAACCAGTTGGATCTTCGATCCGAGCTCCTGCGTCAGCAATTTCCATCCAGCCCAGTCGTCCTCGGCGAGCCCGTCCTCGATCGATACGATGGGATAGCGTTCGATCAGGCGCGCATAGAATGCGACCATTTCTTCCGATGTGCGTTTGCGCTTATCCGATCGCGAAAAGACGTACGCGCCATCTTCGTAGAATTCGCTCGAAGCGGGGTCGAGTGCGATCGATACTTGATCGCCAGGCTTGTAGCCGGCGCGGACCACCGCTTCGAGAATCACCTCGATGGGTTCCTCATTATTGCGCAGGTTCGGGGCGAAGCCGCCTTCGTCGCCGACATTGGTCGATTGTCCATGCTGCTTGAGTACCGCCGCGAGGGCATGAAAGACCTCGGCGCCCATCCGCACCGCTTCGGCCATCGTGGGCGCTCCATGCGGAACAATCATGAACTCCTGCATATCCACGCTGGAGTCGGCGTGGCTGCCGCCGTTGATGACGTTCATCATCGGCACGGGCAACCGTTGCGCGCTTGGATTCAGGTATCGATAGAGCGGCAATCCTTGGGCCGCCGCGGCTGCATGCGCCGCGGCGAGCGACACGCCGAGCATCGCGTTGGCGCCTAGCCGCGACTTGTTTTCGGTCCCGTCGAGATTGATGAGCGCATGGTCGAGCACCGCCTGGTTGGCCGCGTCCGCTCCCGCCAGCGCCTGCGCGATCGGACCGTTGACGTTGGCGACCGCCTTCAATACACCCTTGCCGCCAAAGCGCCTGGGATCGCCGTCGCGCAACTCGAGCGCCTCGTGCACGCCAGTCGAAGCACCGGAGGGCACCGCCGCACGGCCACTCACACCGCCGTCCAGTCGCACATCGACCTCGATAGTCGGATTGCCGCGCGAGTCGATGATCTCGCGTGCATGGATTGAAGAAATCGTCGTCGAACTCATGGGAATACCGCTACCAGAAAACTCGCAGCGACGCATCGCACGCGACGCCTTTTGGCAAGTGGATAACCAACTTCAGAGAATGGGGATGAGGAACGAAGAGCTGTGGCAGATCAAAGGCCTTCCGACGGTCCGTCGGAGACTTTCGCTGGACGCGGCCACACGCCGCGTCCAGCGCGATTCATCGTTGATGCAAATCGTCAGGCGGCGCGACGCGAACGCAGGACGTCCTTCGCCTGGACCTTCTCCGCGACCGGCGCGAAGATGAAAGCGCCGACATCCTTCAGATCGATAGCGTCGCTCATCACCATTTCGGCCGTGCCGGACCGTGCCTTCAGCTCCTTGAGCGCGGTCGGGAGATCGTCGGTCTCGATTTCGTAGAGGGCGAGATAGCGATGGGGGTTCTTGTCGCCCATTTGCGCGTCCGCGAGGCGGAACCGTTGTGCCGCGACGAAACCCGGGACGTTCAGAACGTCCGGAATGTGCTGCTCGTTATACCACTTGTTGTATTCGGCTTCCTTGCCGGGCGTGGGGTTCGTGAGAACGACAAAAGTGTATTTGGCCATGACAGTGCCTCCATTAGATGTGCGGCGCGCGCCGGTAGCTTTTATCTTCCGGCACTGCCGCGAATTAAACCGTGATACGAGCGCGATTGTAGTACCGCCTGCCGCGAACTGTCCAATGCGTTCGCAGTATCATCGAAATGAACGAGGAGGCCTGAGCACCGACGATGGAGACTGCCGAGGCGGTTCTCGACACGGCGAGCGACACGATTAGTTATGGTTGGTGTTTGCGCCGTGCGCGGCGTCGCCTTCCTGCAGCATCTCGGCGTGGCGGCGTTCGGCTTCGGGACGCGCGTAAGTGAGGGTTTCGATCATTCGCTGATGCAGTCGCCCGTTGCTCGCGACGATGTTCGCTCCAGCAATATCGAGGCGGGATCCATCAATGTTGCTAACGTGCCCGCCGGCCTCTTCGACCATCAGCGCACCGGCCGCTACGTCCCACTGTTTGAGGCCGAACTCCCAGAATCCATCCGTGCGTCCGCAGGCGACGTACGCGAGGTCGAGCGCCGCCGAGCCGGTGCGGCGGACGCCCTGCGTGCGCGTCATGAAGGCCTCCCAGAA
>DASXFX010000040.1:0-27750 GCA_036489375.1 Binataceae bacterium (SeqCode)
TTAGGCCCCTTGCGCGAGGCAGTGCCGAGCAATTAGCGAACGGACGGCAAAGATGTTTCACTTGAAACATCTTGCCGTCCGTTCGATTTGAAATTCGAGTCGGCGAGAACCTTCGATACTCTGCGACGGCTTACAGCTTGAGGCGAATCGAGTCCGCGATTCGATGAAGCAGACCGCCCTCGGGTACGTCGGCTTGCGTTACCAACGGCACCGAGGAGATCGGTTTTCCCGCAATCGTGACGCTTAGGGTGCCGACCTCAGTGCCCTTGGTGACCGGAGCGACCAGCCATCTGACCGGGATTGTCGCCGTCAGCGTCACCTTGTTCTCGTCGCCACGGCTGACAGTGAAGTAAGGTTTTCCGCCAGCCGGCGCAATTAGCACTTCGCCGACTGTTCCTTTGTAGACCCGCAGATCGCCCGGCGCCGCTTTGCGCCAATCGGGACTTACGGTGTTGAAAGTGCGAAAGGCCCAATCGAGGAGTTTGTCGGTTTCGACGCGCCGCTTTTCCATGCTGGGCGTGCCCATCACGGCCGAGATCAATTTGAGGTCGCCCGACGCTGCGGAGGCGACCAGGTGAAAGCCGGCCTCATCGACGTGGCCGGTCTTTATGCCATTCACACGCGAGTCGTAGAACAGCAGCGTGTTGAAATTCCGCTGGCGAATCTTGTCGAAAGTGAATTCTTTGGTTGAGGTATAATCGAGCGCTTCGGGATAGTTCCGTACCAGGGCGTGTCCGAGCTTCACCATGTCGGCCGCCGTAGTGTACTCGTTGTCCGTTGGCAGCCCGTCGGGATTGGTAAAGTGAGTATCGGCGAGGCCTAGTTCCTGCGCCTTTTTGTTCATTAAATCGGCAAAGGCGGTGGTACTGCCCGCCAGATATTCCGATAGCGCCACGGCGGCGTCGTTGCCCGATGACACCATCAGGCCGTACATCAGGTCTTTGGCGTCAACGCGCTGCCCGACCTGCAAGAACATGCGTGAGACCGAGTCGTTCAGCGAGAGGCGCCAGGCGGCTTCGCTGATCGGAATCGGCGTATCGAGCGCGATGCGCTTTTGTTTCAAAGCCTCGAGGGTGAGGTAAAAGGTCATCATCTTGGCGAGGCTGGCGGGCTGCATCCGCTGATGTTCGTTGTAGGCGTACAGCTCGTCGCCGCTTTGTGCATCGATCAACATCGCCGCGTGTGCATCGAGCGGGAACGGCGCCGGACGATCGCCGAAGACATGGATTTGGTTGAGCGCGATCGAGGGCGGCGGTGCGTGCCGCGCGCCATGGCGCGAAGGTGTGTCGCTTTCCTCTGCTTCGCCACCGGCTTTGGATCCGGCGGCGTGATGCGCCGCCATCGCGACGCCGGCCTGCGCCAACAGTCCGGCCAGAGCGATCGCGCCGAAGGTCTTGGCGATCGGCCGATTTAAAGCTTTCAACAGGTTGGGAAACTTCATCGCCAGCCACTCCGCACCGCAGCATTACCGCACGATGAGAGTACGGCTGCCGTGCGATGCGGGCAAGATCATCGTCCGCGCTCGAACGCGCCAATGCGATCGCTCTCATTGACGCAAGGACACTCCGGCGGACTTTCCGCCACTCCGGACGACGGCTCCCTCGGACGCGTGGTTTCTTTTGGCGAGCAATCCAAATAAAAATTCGGTAGCGATTATGGACCTCTCGATAATTCTCCCGGTCGTCAACGAGCGCGACAACCTGGTAGTGCTGATCCCGCGGATGCGCGCGTTGATGACGCGCGAGGGTCTCGACTTCGAGATCATCGTGATCGACGGAAATTCCAGCGACGGTACACGCGAGGCAGCTTCCGAACTCGGTGCGCGCGTCTTGCCGGAGCGCCGCCGCGGTTATGCCGGCGCGATGGAGACCGGCTTTGCCGAGGCTCGCGGCGACTACGTGCTGACGCTCGACGCTGACATGTCGCACGATCCGGCCTTCGTCTCGAAGATGTGGCGCGCGCGCAATCAGGCCGACATCATTATCGCTTCCCGCTACGTTCCCGGCGGCGTCGCCTACACCTCGTTCGGGCGCGATTGGTTGAGCCGCATCCTCAATTTCGGCCTGCGCCGAATGCTCTCGATGCCGGTGCGGGATATGTCGAGCGGGTTTCGCCTCTATCGACGCGAGGCGCTGGCCGATCTGGATATCCAGACGATGAATTTTGAGGTGCAGGAAGAAGTACTGGTCAAGGCGTTCGCGCAAGGCTTTAGCATCCACGAAATTCCGTTCACCTATTTTCCGCGGGAGGCCGGCCGGTCGCATGCGCGGGTACTGCGCTTTGGTATCAGCCTCGCACAGACGGCGCTGAAGTTGTGGCCGCTGCGAAATTCAATCGCGTCGGCGGACTACGATAATCGCGCCTTCACCAGCATCATTCCGCTGCAGCGGTACTGGCAGCGCACGCGCCATCGGATTACCACGTCGTGGGCGCGGGGCGCCGATCGCACGCTGGATATCGGATGCGGATCGAGCGTCATTATTCAGAGTCTCAACAACGCGGTGGGAATGGACGTCAATCCCGGCAAACTTCGGTTTCTGCGCCGCTATGGTATTCCGCTGTTGCGTGGATCCGCCTTTGCGTTGCCATTCAAAGAAAGTTCATTCGACTGTGTGATCAATTCGCAAGTGATCGAGCACATCCCGTTCGACGAGGCGCTGTTCTCCGAAATGTGGCGAGTGCTTGCGCCGGGCGGAACGCTGATAATCGGCACGCCGGACTACGCTACGCGGGGGTGGCGCATTATCGAGCCGCTGTACGGGCATCTGATACCTGGCGGCTACAAGGACGAGCACATTACTCATTACACGCGCGACAGTTTGAGCCGTATTCTGACCGGCCATGGATTTGTTCCCGAAGAGTCGGCCTACATTCTGCGCAGCGAATTGATCATGCGCTGGCGTAAGCCATTGGCCGCAGCGATTACGCAGTCGGCATCGATCGCGAGCGCCTCTCCCACCGCAGCAATCGCCTAGTCATTGCCGCGGGAGCCAACGCGGATTGGCGGCTATACTCGCTAATGCCGCTCATCAGGCTTCCCTTGAACAAGCGCGATTCTCGCTACTGCGCGAGCTACTGCATCCCACCGCGGTGAGTCAGCCGCTATCAGTTGTGACTGTTCAGGCGCGGTGAGTTATTCTCATGGTGTGGCCTCCTTCAACGAATTTGCGCTGGTATGCCTAGCCTTGGGACAAACGCAAAGCCGGCTCCAGATGGCGGAACTGGCAGGCGGCTTCATCGCGCAACTCGACCCCAAAGAGGCCGAGATTGCCGCGCGCTTCATGGTGGGCCGGGCGCTCGAACAAGGCGACGAGAAGCGGCTGCAAGTTAGTGGCCGGGCGATTTGGAAAATCGTCGCCGCGATGACCGGCGGCGAGGATCAGGGAGAGGAGATTTTCGCTGCTGCCACCGATTTCGGCGAGGCGATCGAGATGCTGCTGCGTCTGCGCTCGCAGGATCCAGAGCCAACGCTCACGCTGACCGAAGTTGAACGGTGCTTCGCCGAAATAGCGGAAATCGAGGGGCGCAGTTCGCGACGCCGCAAGCTCGACGCCTTGCGCGATCTTTTCGAACGAGCGAGCGGGCTTGAAGGGAAATACATCGCAAAGATTCTGATTCGCGAGATGCGCCACGGCATGAGCGAAGGCCTGATGCTGGAAGCGATTGCGAAGATGGCGGCGCGTCCGGTCGCCGAAGTGCGGCGCGCAAACATGCTCGCGGGTGACGTTGGACGCGTGGTGCGAGCGATGCGATCGCCCGGTGCGGGTGATGCTGCTGAGTCGAATGAAGCGGTCGGCCGTGACGAAGCGACGAGCGCGGGCACAACCGCGCCGGATGCATCGTCAAACGTCGAAGCTTACGCGGCGGCGGAGAGCGCAGCCGCGCGCGTTACAGTTTCGAGTAAACCGGGTTCGGCGCAAATCCGGCCGGTCAAGCCGATGTTGGCGCAGCCGGCGGCAAACGTCGGTGAAGCGTTTCGGATCCTCGGAGATCGGATCGCGCTAGAGCACAAACTCGACGGCGCGCGGGTCCAGGTTCATTGCGACGATGCGGGCGTCCGCATCTACTCGCGCGCGCTCAACGAGATCACGGCGAGCCTGCCCGAAGTGGTTGAAGTCACGCAACCGCTGCGCTCGCGCAATGCAATTCTCGACGGCGAAGTGATCGCAATCGATGGGGCGGGGCGGCCGCTCGCGTTTCAGGAGGTGATGCGCCGTTTCGGGCGCGCGCGCGATATCGAACGCCTGCGCGTCGAGCAGCCAGTGCAACTGTTCGCCTTCGATTTGATCGGGATCGACGGCCGTCTGCTGATCGACGAGCCCTACGAAGAACGGTATGCGGCATTGAGCGAAGTTGCGTCCGCGCCGGGTATCGAGCGGGCCTCACGAATCCTGCCGGCGGACGTCGCCGCGGGCAATCAGTTTTACGCGCGGGCGATTGCGGACGGATACGAAGGCATCGTCGCGAAAGCGCTCGCGAGTCACTATATGCCGGGCGCGCGCGGCCGCGGCTGGGTCAAGATCAAGACCGCGCGCACGCTCGACCTGGTGATCGTCGCGGCGGATTGGGGCTATGGACGTCGTCACGGATGGCTCTCGAACTATCATCTGGCGGCGCGCGACGAACGCGTAGGGGGCTTCGTCGAAGTTGGCAAGACTTTCAAGGGGCTCACCGACGATGACTTTCGCGAGATGACCGCGCGGCTGGTCGCGCTCAAGATTGCCGAAGAACGCGGCACTGTGATCGTGCGGCCGGAGGTCGTGGTCGAGGTCGCGTACAGCGACATTCAGCGCAGTCCGAAGTATGAGGGCGGGATGGCGTTGCGATTCGCGCGCATAGTTGGTGTTCGCAGTGACAAGAGTCCCGCCGAGGCCGACACGATTGAAGCCGTTGCGGCGGCGTTCGATCGCCAGGTGGTGAAGCCGCACGCGGCCAGCGAATAATCTACTCCCAGCGCGCTTTCGATTTAACTACGCCGGATTTGGTTTGCGCGGTCGCGCGGTGTGCTCTCCATCGAGTGCGACCCAATCGCGCAGTGCATCATGAGTGGTGCGAAACGCCAGCTCATCCCACGGAATCTCGGCTGCCGCAAAGTAGCGAACCTCCGTCGCCTCGGGAGAGAGGCTAGGCGACTCGGTGCCGGGACGCGCGAGATAGACTACCACCGCGGCGATCGGATTGTCGGGATCGGAATAAACGCCGAGCGTCGCGCCGGCCTTGACGCGCATTCCGACTTCTTCCAGGGTCTCGCGGGTCGCCGCATCTTTGGGCGTCTCGCCAAGGTCAACATAGCCGCCCGGGAACGTCCACGTACCGACGCGCGGTTCGTTGCCGCGCCGGAGCAGTAACACGCGCCCCGCATCGATCACGAGGGATCCCGCGACCAGCTTGGGGCCGGCAAAGTTCACGAAGCCACACCGATGGCAAACCTTGAGCCGCTTGTTATCCGGCAACACGATTCGCAACCGCATCGGACCGCCGCACATCGCGCAGAAACGAACGTTGGCGGGGTATTGATGCTGCAGATGATGATTTGCGAATACGGTGTCGTGCGCATCGACGTGATCCTGCGGATCTCGCGCTTCATCGTGAGCGTGCGCGTCTTGCGCCGAATGCCTCTCATCGTGCCGATGTACATGACCGGGCCGATCGGGATGATCGTGCTTGCTCATGTCGCTTGTAATCTCAGAATGTGAGACGCCGGATCAACGCTTCTGCGATCAAGAGAATCATCGCGGTCACGATCAACCAGGGACTGAACGAGGCGGTTTGTTCGAAGTGCGGCCGCGAGGTCGTGAGTTCATCAGGTGACGGATTCAGCCGCCCGCCGGTGGCAGACGCAAGGTGTTCGAGGAGTCCATAATTTGGCGCCGGGCGTGGCGATTCGGCATCGATGGACGGACTCACGGTGTATGCCAGTGGCGGAAAAGTCTGATCGCTCCCGGTCGGCGGCCTTAGCTGGATGTAGTAGTTGCCCGGCTTCGCGGCCTCGAGACTGCCCGACAGTTCGCCCGGAGCGCTTTCCGCAAGGATCGCCTCCGCCTTAGAACCATCGGGCATCCGCACCGTCGCGTCGAGCGGCTGACCCGCCGTCCGCGCGTTATCGCTGTAGTCGGTTAGCCGGATTTCGATGCGCCCCGAGCGATAGCCGAGGGCGACGTCGAACTTCTGTGCGGTAGTAGTTTGCGGAGTCATCCAGGCGACGAGCTTGTCCCACAACGGTCCGAAGACACCGCTTTCGATCCATCCTGCGGACCAGCGGCCGCTCGCATCGGTGGTGACGGCGAGCGCCTTGCCCGCGCCAAACTTCCAGCTTGCGACCACCGGCGCGCGCACCCCGGCGCTGTTGACGAAAACGCTTAGAGTGGCACCCGGCTTCAAGTCGGTGGCGACGAAGCCTTTGAGCGCCGGCAATTGGCGGCCAGCGAGATCCTTGAGCAGGGGGTCGGGCGAGACCGTGTACGGGACGAAGTCTTTTTCGACCATCGTAGTATCGCCGCCGCGTTGCCGCACATCTTCGAGAAACAGCTCCGGCAGATTGGCCGGACTGTCGGTCTGGTAAAAACCGCCGCCGCCGTATTTGGCGATCGATTCGAGCAGGTTGAGATTCGCTTCGCGTCCGATCGCGATGGTCGAGATGGTCACGCCGCCGTCGCGATGCATGCTCGAAACCAGGTCGTAATACATCGCCGCCGTCCCGCCGGTCTCGCCGTCAGTCAGAATGACGACGTGCTTGATAGCAGCGCCGCTCTGCGCCAGCGTGCGCTCGGCTTCCTCCAGGGCGGGCATCAGGAAGGTGGTGCCGCGCGCCTTGAGCCGGTCGATTAATTCGCTGAAATAAGGCCGGCTGGCGCCGACGCTCTCCAACGGAATTACCACGAACGGTTGCGAGTCGAATCCGATCACACTGATCATGTCGCTGTCGCTGAGAGTTTTGGTTACGGTCAGCGCCGCGGCTTTCGCATATTCCAGTTTGTCGTTGCGGCCCATCGAGCCGGACTTATCGATGATCAGTACCAATGCTCGTTTGCGTTCATGGCGCTCGGGCGGCTTCATGCTGACCGGCATCACGCGCGCGACCGGACTATCCTGCCATCCGCCCAGACCAAAGCTTTGGTCTCCGCCCACCATCGCGAGCGAACCGCCCTCTGCAACGTACTGCACGAGCGCACTTTGCGCGCTGGGCGCGACGTGCGCGCGTGAGACGTTGTTAAGCACGACTAAATCGTAGCCTCGGGGACTGCCGTTCCACGCCCCGTTGTCCGCCACGACGATCGTGGGATCGAGTCCAAGCCGTCGCACCAGCGGGTCCAGGTACTTTGCATCGCGTTGCGATCCGGTAACGATCAGAACTTTGCGCTGCGCACCGATGCCAACCCAGCCCTGCAGCGAGTCGTCCTCGGGATAAGTGTCGAGCGCGGGATTGGCCGGCTTGAAGGTCGCGCGATAGTTCACCAGGCCAGCGCTTTCAGTATGCACCGGGAAGTCATAGCGGGTCTGGCCGGGCGCAATCGTGACTGCGCGCTGGTCGAGCGTCTGTCCATTGCGAACGATCGTTATGGTGCCGGCGGCCGGGACCGGGTTGAGATTCATCATGGTGACGCCCAACGCAAACGGCTCGGCCTTGGCCAGTGCGGGCGGGAGGCTCAACTGCGTCATCGCGACGTTGGCGATCGCTTGTGCTCCCGGCGGCGTGAAAATGTAGAGCTGGATGCCCGCGGCGCGCAGCGCATTGACGGCATTGTCGGCATCGCCGTGGTTCTGCCATCCGTCGGTTACCAGCGCGATTGGACCGCCGCGCGCGTTCGCGTCCCCGGCGATTTGGTTCAGCGCGGCTTCGAGATTGGTGGCGGACGGTCCGCACGCTGGGCATCCGTTCGGACTGGTGAGCTCGGTTAGCGCGCCGCCAATGGAATTCTCAACCGGTGCGCTCGCGAACATCAGCGCCGGATCGCCAGATCGGAGCTTCAATTGATGGTGCAGGAGGTCCACGGTGAAATCGCGCATCTGCGGCGTGATACTCGCCGAAGCGTCGATCAAAACAGGCCGTGCCGACCCTTCCGATCGCATTACGCTGTGCGGATCGGCCAGCGCCGCAACGAACAGGACCAACACCAGGGCGCGCAGGATGGGCGCGATCGATCGCGTCAGCGTGCGCGCCTGCCACAACCACCATAGAAGCAAAAGCGCCACCGGGAGGAGCAGCCGGAAAGCCTCGGGCCGCGCGAAGGTCAGCCCCTTGAGCGGAATGTGGAGCAGGTTGGCGATGGCGTCGGCGTTCACGGTTAGACTTCGATCACGTGGCGACGCCGGTATACCAGCAACGATTCGATCACGATCAGCGCGATAATTGCAGCCAGGATAAATGCGGCGAGTGGTGCACGCACAATCGAGCTGGTGGGAACAGCGCTGGTGGCGCCGGTCGCGATACTGATTGGCGGAGTGTCGGCGAGATCGGACGCTGTCAAATCGGCCAGGTTCACCGCGCTAGCCGCCTTTTGCCCGTTCGCCTCGATTAACTTGTAAACGCCTTGCGTGCTGACCGAAGTGAAGAGCGTGCCGGGCTGTACAGTTTCCTTGCGCCCCGAGGGTAGTTCGATAGCCCGTACGCCGGCAGGAACCATCCAGGGTTCGCCCGTGCGGTAGCCGCCGGTCTGTGCGCCGAAGCCCGCGAGATGGCCGAGCATGTTGAGCGTAAGAATCGACATCGGCAGATTCTGACGGCCCAGGTACGGGAACGGATTGAAGCCGGTAGCGACGAAACGATGGCCCTGGCGGTTGCCGGAAAGCATCAGCCCGCCGCCGTCGCCGGTGACCACCGCCTGCATCCACTGATGCTGTCCGAGGTATTCGCCGGAGCGAAAATTGAGCAGCCGGAAATTAACCCCGTCCGTCAGCGCATCGGTTGTCGGCCATCCCGTCACTTCGATCCGCGCCGATGGCTGCGCCGCGATATTGAAGACCGGATCTCCAGGCGGCGGCATCACCAGGAGCGTATTGACGGTAGGCAATTCCTTCGGCGCGGTGTACTCGAAAATGGCCAGGTCGTAATTAGCCAGGTCCTTCGGGGCGTAAGCTGCGGGCGTGCGGGTTTCGACATTCACGCCCGGAATCGAACGCAGGCTGTTGCCGTCGCCGGGAGTTGGGCTGATGAAGAGCACAGACACCGACTTGACCGCTGCGCCGGTCGCATAGGCAACGTTGTCGAGCATAAATCCGTCGGCCGGATCGAGTCGCGCCTGGTAAACCGCGGCTGGCTCGATATTCGGAAAATCGACGGTGCTGACGGCGCCGGGAGCGACGTTCGTCTGTGCGGTGCCGACCGCCTTGCCGTCGCCCGTTATCGCGAGCTTGAGCGTCGTTGCGGACGGGCTGAAGTTGGCGACGGTCAGTCGTGCGTGCAGCGCCGCCGCGCCAAAAGATTCACGGCTCAGCGCGAATGAACCAATTGCATAGTTGGCGATCGGCTCGCCCGCCGGCAATGGTTCGACGCGCGGCGGCACCGGCGCTGCGATCGATCGATAGCTGGCGAAAATGATGCGTCCGATGTGGCTATCCGATGCGAGTTGCCCGAGCAGTGTCGCGAGTGCCGCCGGATCGTTCGGGGCATCGACTACCTGGACGCGCGCGATGGCGTCCTTCGCCTCCCCGATGCTGCTCAGCGTGCCGCCCATCTGATGCGGTTGCGGAGCGGTCTCGTAAACCGTGACTCGGCTGCTGCCGCTTTCGCGATCGAGCGCTTCGCCCGCCGCGGCGATCGCGTCCTGAAAGCGCGTCTTGCCGTTCGGCGTGAGCGCCTGCATCGCGGCCGAGTTGTCGATCACGATTGCGACCGGATTGCCCTTTTTCAGCAGATAGGGCGCGGCCATCGCGAGCACCGCCAGGCACAGCGCCAGCAGTTCGAGAAAGAAGGTCCAGGTGAAGCGGGGCCGTCCGCCGAAGCGCTGCCCGCGCATCACGTGCAACGCGCGGAACGCGAGCACGCTGGAGACCACCGCCTGGCGCGGACGCTCGCGCGCGAGATAGGCGAGAATCAGCAGTGGCACGATCGCGAGGAAGTAGAGCGCGCGTGGATGCAGCAGCCCGATCGCGTCGAAGAGTCCCATCGGGCTTTAATGCACCAGGCCGAGATCCGCGACGGCGCGCAGGAAGAACTCGTGGAAACTTACGTCGGTGGTGTAGAGCGTGTAATGGAGTCCGTGGCGGAAGCAGAACACCTTGATCTCGCGCGCCAGCCGGATCAAAGTTTCGTGATATCGATCGCGCTCACGCTGACCGATTGAGACGCGCACCCGCTCCCCGCTCTCGGCGTCCACCACCTCGACGTCGCCATTGAGGCCCTGGCCCTCGAGTTCAGTCGCGCCGAGAATCTGCACCGCCGTCACATCCATGTTGGCCGCGGTGAACAACCCCAGCCCGCGAGTTGCAACATTCGGCAGCATCATGAAGTCCGAGATCAGAAAGACCTTGCCTGAACGCCGGATCGAGACCATCTCGCGGGCGAGGGCCGGCGCCAGATCGACTTCGCCGCCGGGCTTGATTGCGGTCAGACTGCGCCCGAGCTCAATGATCCGATGGCGTCCGTAAACGAATGCGGGCGGCGGCGGAGTTCCACGTCCGGCGATAACACGGATCATCACGCGATCGCCCGAGGCCAGCGCGACGTACGCGATCGCCAACGCTGTCGCGATTGCGGATTCGAACTTGCGGTCGCGCTCCGGAAAACCCATCGACGCGCTCGCGTCGATGAAAATGTACGTCAGTAAATCCTCTTCTTCCTTGAACAGCTTGATGTAGAGCTTGTCGGTTCGCCCGTACAGGCCCCAGTCGATATAGCGAAAGTCGTCGCCGTCGGAATAATGCCGAAAATCGCTGAACTCGAGCGACGATCCGCGCCTGGGCGACAGATGACTCCCCTTGCCGAGGCCCGCGAACTCGCGCCGCGTCTTGATCCGCAACTGGTCGAGGCGCGCGATGAACTCAGGAGTAAATTCTTCAGGCAGTCCGAGCATCGCTAGCGCGGGCGCTTGAGCCGCTTGACCGCCTGTTCGAGGATTGACTCGGCGCTGACGTTTTCGGCCTCAGCCTGGAAGTTGCGCAGCAGCCGATGGCGCAGCGACGGGATGATCGCGTCGTCAACGTCTTCATAGCTGACGGTCACTCGTCCCTCGAGCAAGGCGTTGACCTTCGCGCACATGATTAGCGACTGAGCGCCGCGCGGACTGGGACCGAAGCGCAGGTACTGCGACACTTCCGGGATCGCCTCGGGGCCGCCCGGGGTGCATGCGCCGATAATCGAGATGATGTAACGCTCGACCGGCTCGCCGACCATTACCTCGCGCACCAGCGCCTTTTCCGCCTCGATCTTTTCAGGCGCGTTCCCGGCATCGAAGATCGACTGCACCTTATACGAGGATGCACCGGTAGTACGGGTCAGGATCTCGCGCAACTCGTCGGGCTTGGGCGCACCCATCACGACCTTGAACAGAAAGCGGTCCATCTGCGCTTCCGGTAGCGGATAGGTGCCTTCGAGCTCGATCGGGTTTTGCGTGGCGAGGACGAAAAATGGCGCTTCGAGTTGATAGGTGGTGCCAAACACGGTCACCTGTCGCTCTTCCATCGCCTCCAGCACCGCGGATTGGGTCTTCGGCGTCGCGCGATTGATCTCGTCGCCAAGCACGATATGGGCGAAAATCGGACCAGCTTTGAAATTGAACTCGCGACGGCCCTCGCTCTCCGCCAGCACCTGCGTTCCGACGATATCGGAGGGCATCAGGTCAGGCGTGAACTGGATACGCTTGAAGCTCAACCCCAGGGTCTCCGCACTCGCCTTGACCATCAGCGTTTTTCCCAGCCCCGGAACGCCCTCGATCAGGATATGGCCGCCGCAAAAAAGCGCGGTAAGGACCTTTCGGATAGCGTCGCGATGGCCCACGATGACGCGGGCGACCTCGGCCTCGGCGCGCGCGAAAATCTTGCGAAATTCCGCGACACGCTCGTTCGGTGAAATTTGGGGAGCGGCTCCCATCGCTTCTCCTTTACCTAATGAATCAAATCGCGATACCGCGGCGGCACCAGTTGCTGTTCATCGGGGGTGTCGGCCAACCGTTCCTGTTTGAGCGGCGCATTGGTGAAACCAGCCGCCGCCACCGGATGTTCCGCGTCGGCCACGGTGCGACCCGCACCAGCGTTGCCAACGGTCGTGCTGGGCAAACGGAAGGTCACGTAACGGGCGTCATGGATTTCCAGCCCGGGCCCTTCGCCAGGTTTGTAGAAACGTTCGTAATTGCCCGCCTTGGGAATCTCTCCCAGGTGAGTATCGCCCATCGAGCCCTTGTCGTCGCGGCGTCCGCTCGGGGTGCCCCCGGATGGCGCCGGCAAGTTGCTGCGCGTCTCGTTGCCCGGTTTCGGCAGCTGCACGTTGCCGGAGCCGTTGGGCTTGTCTTGCGGCGCGGTGGCGTTGGGATTGTCCCCTTCCTTGGGCGCTGCACCCGATCCGTTATTGGCCAGTTGCTGTCCGTTGGATTGATCCTGTTGACCGTTCTCGGCCTGGATTTTCGCTTGAGCCTTGGAAATATCCTTGCCCAATTCGACCATCTTCTGATCGTTCTTGGTGCCCTTGTTGCTGCCGCCCCCGCCGGAGCCCTGGCCGGTTCCGTTGCTGCCCTGTCCCGCACCGCTGCCGGAGCCTTGACCCGCACCTGAGCCGTCACCATTGCTGCTGCCCTTGCCCTGGCTCTTGCCGTTACCCGACCCTTCACCGGAGCCGGACGACGAATTCTTCGCCATGCTGGTGCCGCTTTGCCGCTGCTGCTCGACACGCTCAAGTTCATGCTTCATCGCCGCAAGTTCCTGCAGCTTCTGTTCGGCCGGGAGCTTGGGATTTTCGAGGTCGCGAGCCACATCGCGCATCGCCTTCGCGAGGTTCTTGTCCGGCGGCGGCGCCGAATAGGTGTCGATCGCGCGCGCCACCGCCCGCAGTCGATGAGCGATGGCCTGGTCCGGCGTCGGCACCACCACGAAGGCGAGTGCCGTCAGTCCCAGCGCAACTAGAATCGCCCCGCCAGCGACTCCAGAGCGCCGCAGCGGTCCGAGCGGATCGATCCTGAATTCGCGCCGCGGGTCGAACAAGTCGAGATACGCGATCGTTCGACGCCAGAGCATCGGGAAAAGCGGCGACCGCCGTTCTCGTCCCTCCTGATTGCTCGGGTCCGCCATGGTCGCGAGCGTCAGTATCTCTTGATGCGCATTGACGTGCTGGTCCAGCACCGCGGCCGTGGTCAGGAAATCGTTGGCCTTGCGATACGCCAGCAGCGCGAGAATTCCGAGTGCGATCAGTTCTGCCGCGAACACCGCAATCAGTACGTTATCGACCATCAGCTCGCGCGCATCGGTGAGGATGTAGCCGAAACTCTCCCACGTCAGCGCGGCGATAATATCGAGCCATAGCGCGAACAGGAACGTCACGAGCAATGGTAGCGTGACCCAAATGGCCGCGCGTATCGCCGCCACCATCGCGAGGCGCCTGCGCGATCTGCCGATTTGCTCGATTGGATTGACCACTTTACGATCCGCTCGATTGCGGTACCTGATCCTTCGCTCCGCGCCGCTGCGCGTTCATTCGTTTGATTTCCGCGATCGCGCGCTGATGCTCCGCGAATGTCCGCGAAAAGATATGAGTCCCGTCATCGCGTGCAACAAAATACAGGTAATCCGTGTCCGCCGGATAGAGCGCAGCGTGAATCGAAGGAAGCCCCGGATTCGCGATCGGCCCCGGCGGCAGCCCCGCGATGTCATAAGTGTTGAACGCCGAGGGCATTCGCACCGCCGTCGCGGCGCGCTGACTCTCGCCCTGCAAATTATACTGCGCCGTAGGATCCGATTGCAGCGGCATCCCCAGCTTGAGCCGGTTGTAAAAGACACTCGCTATTTCCGGCCGCTCGGACGCCACCTTCGCTTCCTTCTCTATGATCGAAGCCATCGTGACCATCTCGCGCGCGGTCAGGTTGAGTTGGAACATCCGCTCTTCGACCGCGGGCGTCAGCACCTCGTAAAACCGCCCCAGCATCGCCTTCAAAATGCTGTCCCTGCTGGCCAGCGGCGAAAAGCGATAGGTCGCCGGAAACAGAAAACCCTCGGCGCCGAGCGGCCCCAACCCCAACGCCGCAACGATTGGCCCGCCGCGCGCCGCCGCGTCGAATTCATTTTCGCAGACCAGCCCCTGCTGCTCGAGCCTCGCGCCAATCTGATGCACCGTCATGCCTTCCGGGATAACCACCGTCACCACCATGAAATCGCCGTTGACCAGATGGGTCAAAACCTGCGGCATCGCCTCGCCGCCCTTGAAGGCGTAGTCGCCGGGCTTCACCCGTTTGGCGCCACCCGTAAGTTTGGCATAGACCGCGAATGCCATCCGGTCGCGAACGACTCCCGCCTGCGCCAGCTTGCGCGCGGCGATCGTCATCGAATCGCCCTTGCGGATCGAGACCACCCGCGGCGGTGCAAAGATTTCCGTCGGACTGAAGACCAGGTATGTGACCAATGCAGCCGCGCCCACGGCACCCAGTAACAGCACCGTTGCGACATATCCCGACTTGCTCATCTTCAAGGGTCAGCTTAACAGAACCGTTCGGCCTGAGTTTATGACCGCCGGCAGGTCGTTATCGATGCCCCCGCCAAGTTGATCATCCAGATGCCGCCTACTGGCCCGACCGACAATGAACTACAGACCCGATCGGCGCTGGATGAGCCAGCCTTCCAGGATGATGCTCGCGGCGACGGCGTCGATCGTGCCCTTGTCGCGCACGCGCTTGCTCTTGTTGCCGGTGGGCCCGCCCGCTAACTCTCGCAGCCGTTCCTCCGCCTCGAAACTGGTCAGCCGCTCGTCGTACAGATCGACCGGCAGTCCGCTCGCATCCCGTAGCCGGTCGGCGAAGGCCACGGCCATTCGCGCCGCTGGACCGCTGCTGCCATCCATGTTCAAAGGCAGTCCTACCACCACGTGGGAAACTTCGAATTCGAGCAGGCGCGCCTGAATCGATTCGAGGTCGCGCACCACGGATCGACGTTCGACGACGCCAATCGGATGCACCGCGATGCCCTCGTCGTCCGCGATAGCGATTCCAATACGGCGTTTGCCGAGATCAAGAGCGGCTATCGCCATTCAGCGGCCATCCTAATGTAGAAAAGCTCCCGAAAGTGCTCAAGAATGCGTCAGTTTCCTGTTAACAAGTCATGACTTTAGAGTTGATTGTGTCACACCTCTGCCGTAGCCTCGATAGAGATGCGGTGGGGATCTCCTCAATACTTCTGGGCGAGGGCGGCGACAGGTATTACGGTTGCGCTGATCGCGACCGTGCTTCTGGCACGAATGTGCGTAATCGAACCCATTGACCGATCGTTGGATAGCTCCAACCGGCTTGCCCTCGACGCTGCCGGCCGCATCGAACCCGAATACATCGACGAGCCTGCGGTCGTCAGCCCGGCGCCCGAACCCATTACGATCACCCTCACGATAGACCGCTCAGCTTCGGTCCTGTCGTATCTTGAGGAAGCCGGCCTCGATCGCGCCGAAGCGCAGAAGTGGGCCTGGTTCTTCCATCGTGCGGCTGCCACCGACTATCTCGAGAGCGGGCATTCGTTGACGCTCTACAAAGACCCCGAAGACGGCAGCCTGCGCGAGCTCAAGTATAACCTCACCGATCGCATCGCGATCCGCGAGCAAACCTATGGCGACGGGGTGATCCGGTCGTCGCAGGAGTTGATCACCTACGTCGTTCGGCCCGTCGCGGTGGCCTTCAGGCTCAACGGGGATTTTGGCAAGGACGCGGAGCGCAATGACTTGCCCCGGCCGATCGTCGCGACCCTCTTGCAGGCCTTCAAGGATCAGCATCCGCTGACCGCCCTGCCGCGAGGTTCAGCCGTGAAGCTCATCTACCAGGAGCGCGTCAGCCGCGACGGCACCGCCCGCACCGTCACCGGACTCCAGGCGGCGCAGATCAGCTTTGGCAACAAGACACTCTCGGCCTTCGCCTTCCGCGACTTGAAGGGCGAGGCCCATCTCTACAACGCCGAGGGCGAGTCGCTGGAGCCGCAGTCGCTGCGCTTTCCGGTCGATTTCCAGTACATCTCGTCGGGCTTCAGTTTCCATCGCTACCATCCCATTCTCCATGAATATCGGCCGCACGTAGGCGTTGATCTCGCGGCCCACTACGGCACCCCGGTCAAGGCGATCGCCGACGGCCGCGTCGAGACTGCCGGGTGGTGCGGCGAGCTGGGCCGCTGCGTGCGCATCGATCACGAGGACGGGATGGTCAGCATTTATGGCCATTTGTCTGAGATCACCGCGGGCCTCCAGCCCGGTAACCCGGTGCGCGTCGGCGAGCTGATCGGTCGGGTTGGGTCAAGCGGCCTTTCCACCGGATCGCACCTGCACTTCGCGATTGAAAAGAACGGCCAGTTCGTCAATCCGTTGACCGAGTCGCTCGGGACCCATCATAAGGTCTCGCCCGAGATGCGCGCGCTGTTCGACAGTCTGCGACAGAAGTACGTGGCGATCCTCAATCGCCTGCCGCAGATGGGCGGACACTTCAGCCCGCCGCACTCTGGCCTCGCCCATGCCGACAATGCCGCCGGAGGCGCGAGCGCAGCCGTCGCGTTATCAAGCTCGCCGCGCGCCGGTACGCTCCGCACGCTCGCCCACGGGCATGCCGGCGTTCTCAGCCACTAACCGGGTACGATTCTCCGCGTCGATGCGGCCGGAAGTCATCACCGAATTTTTCGATCCGCCGCGCCCGCGCGCCATCGCTCATCGTGGCGCGAGCGGCGATTATCCCGAAAACACCCTTAACGCCTTCACTGCTGCGCGCGACGCCGGCGCGCCCTATATCGAGTTGGACGTTCATCTGACGCGCGACGGTAGCGTCGTCGTTGCGCATGACGATGACCTCGCGCGGGTCGGCAACTCCAGCGGCTTGATCAGCGAAATGACTCTGACCGAAGTCGCGCAAGTGGATGCCGGCTATAACTTTACGCCCGCGTCGAGCATCGGCAGAGAATTTCCGTTTCGCGGGCGCGGCATTCGCGTGCCCGCACTCCAGGAAGTCTTCGCTGCGTGCCCGGCGCAGCGCTTTATCGTTGAAATCAAGCAGTCGAGTCCGAGCCTCATTGAGCCTTTGATTGCGGTCATCGATCGAGCCGCGATGCGCCGCCGCGTGCTGGTTGCATGCGAGCATCAGGCGCCGATCGACGAATTTCGCCGCGCCGCGCCTGACATCCCCACGAATTTCCCGACCGAAGAAGTCGCCGCATTTCTCATGTCGATGCCGCCCGGCGCACCGCAATTCATACCGCGTGGCGAGGCGTTGCAGATTCCGCCCGAACACCTTGGATGGAAGATGGTGACACCTGAAATCGTCGCCGAGGCGCATCGGATGGGACTCGAACTGCACGTCTGGACGGTCAACGAAGAGGCCGAAATGCGATCGCTGTTGGCGCTCGGCGTCGATGGGATCATCACCGATTTTCCTGCCCGCCTGCTCAAGCTGCTCGCGAGTCGCCCCGCACTCTGACGCGACATTTTTGTCTCCGCCCCGGCGCTCGATTGCGCGTTGGCCCATCCCTCTGGCGAATCCGTAATTGCAGCGACGCCGTGGTGTTTGGCTTTTCACAGTGCGAGAGCATCTGTTACGATTCGCCGCTCAAGATATGTGCGCTTGAACGCGACTCGACGGAGGCGACCCCCGATGAAGCTTGATACCACGCTCACCACGCGCGACCTCAGTGAAGTTCCAGCCGCGGCGAAGTCGGCCGAGGCCCTTGGTTTCGATGCGATCTGGTCGATGGAAGCCGGCAACGACGGCTTCCTGCCTCTCGCACTTGCTGCGGAACACACCAGCCGCGTGAAGCTCGGACCCGCAGTCGCGATTGCCTTTCCGCGCAGTCCCATGTCGATGGCCTATCAGTCGTGGGATCTCGCCGCGCTCTCGAAGGGACGCTTCATCCTTGGCCTCGGCACTCAGGTCAAGGGCCATATCGAGCGCCGCTATGGCTTCAAATGGGAGCCGCCGGTACCCAAGCTGCGCGAGTACGTTCAGGCGCTGCGCACCATTTTCAAATGCTGGCAGGAGGGCGGCAAGAAGCTCTCCTTCACCGGGAAATACTACAACTTGTCCTTGATGACGCCGTTTTTCGCGCCCAAGCCACACAACTACTCGATTCCGATCTACATCGCCGGCGTCAACGAGATGATCCTGCGGATGGCGGGCGAGTTGTGCGACGGCCTCCACGCGCATCCGTTCACCTCGGCCAAATATCTGCGCGAGTTTCTGCTCCCGCACGTTGAGGAAGGGCTGAAGAAGGCGGGACGCGCACGCAAGGACTTCACCATTACGACCACGCCGTTTGTGATTGTCGGGCGCAACGACGAAGAACTGGCGCGCGCCCGGGACGGCGTCCGTCAGCAAATTTCCTTCTATGCCTCAACTCGCACCTACCAGGTGGTGCTCGAGACCCACGGCTGGGCGGACGTTGCGCCCAAGCTCAACGAGATGGCGGCGAAGGGCGACTGGGCCAACATGCCCAAGCTCATCACCGATGAGATGCTCGACGTCTATGCGGTCACCGGGACCTTCGAAAATATCGGCGAAAAGGTTCGCGAGCGCTACGACGGCCTGCTCGATCGCGTCAACTTCTATGTCCCTTACAAGGCCGCCTTCGACGACGCCACCTGGCGCCGCCTGTGCCAGCAGCTTAACGGTTAACGCAGCGCGCGCCGCCGGTTGCGTCGGTCCGTCTGAATCGCAGCCGTGATTCGCTGGTGCCGCGCTATGGCTCCCGGCGCGGCGATACGGTCGGCGCCTTTCGGCCGGTGCGGCCCGATAGCGCACGCGCGATACGCAGCGGCAGAAAGGTGCGCGCAAAGCGCATCGCGGTCTTGAAATCGAGCGGATGCTCGCGCAATGAGCGAGCGAAATAACGCCGCGCGGCGCCGAGGTTTCCCGCGCGCATCGCCACCAGTCCTTCGTAACCGAGCGCACTCGTGTACGCCCGGCGCGTGCCCTCAATCAGGCCGCGCGCGGCCTCGCCATAACGTTCGGTCACCCGCCGGATAAAGACCTCGCGCGAACCCAGATACTTTTCCATCCGCACGCCCGGCGATTCGTAGCGATAATTGACCAGCCGCTCCGGTACGTAGGCGAATTCGCCATGCTCGCGCGCGACCAGGAACAGAAACGGATCTTCGTACGCCGCCGATCGAAATTCCTCGACGAAGCCGCCACACGCCCGAAATGTCGCCGTGCGCATCACCGCGGTGCTCGGGATTATCGGCCACCAGCGATCGAGCATCTCGGCCATCGTCGGCGCATGGGCGCAGTCGGGCGTGACGTAGGATTCACGCACGGGCGTGCCGCTCGCGTCTATCGGATTCGCGTCGGAGAAGACCAGTACCACCGCCGGATGGCGATCGAGCACTGCCATCGTGGCCGCGAGTTTCGACGGCAGCCAGGTGTCGTCGGCGTCGAGGAAGGCCAAGTATTCGCCCTGCGCCAGCGTAGCGCCCGCGTTGCGGGCGGCGGCGGGTCCGCGGTTTGGCTGATCGATCACGCGGATGCGATCGCCGAAGGTGCGCAGAATCTCCGCGCTCGCGTCGGTCGATCCGTCGTTGACGACGATCACCTCCACGCCCGCCTCGAAGTCCGCATCCGCTGGGAGGTTCATCGCGGCGTCCGCTGCGGAGCTCGTAGCGAGGTTCACTTCGGAGTTCGCCGCGACGTTTACTCTTTCTGCAACTGCGCCGTCAGCTTCGACTTGGGCTGCGCCCTGCGGGCGCGGCGCGGAGTTCTGGTCGAAGCGCTGTGCGAGCACGCTCGCAAGCGCGTGGCCTATCGTCGCAGCGTTATTAAAGACCGGGATTACGACCGAGACCCGCACCATCGCGCGATATCGTAGCATACCGGCGACAGTCGCCTGCGTCCCTCCGGAGAATAGCAACGTCCCATTCCGGTTCATCGATGCCTGCATCCGATCACCGCAATCGAACCCGGCGATCGCATCGGCACGCAGCGCTCGACGCAATCGCATCTGCTAGCTGCAATCGCAACTGATCGTATTTCATCGCATCGGCGCGTATCGCCAGCCGGTTGGATAATTCGCGGGCGCACAATTAAGCTCGCGCGGGGGGAAGAGCGCTCGATGGCAAATTCGCCGATACCGGTTGAGCTGGAGGCCGCGCGCACCGCGACGCGCGAATGGCCGCGCCGTTACACGGTGGTGGTGCTGTTCGCGCTGGCAACCGCCCTCTGCTACATCGACCGCGTCAACATCTCGATCGCGATCATCCCGCTCGCCCGCGCCAAGGGTTACGACGCCGCCGCCAAGGGTTTGGTGCTGTCGTCGTTCTTCTGGGGCTATCTATGGTTCCAGTTGCTCGGCGGATGGATGGCGGATCGCTTTGGCGGCAAGCGGGTGCTCGCGGCCGGAGTCGCGATGTGGTCGCTGGCGACCTTCTTTACGCCGCCGGCCGCATCGATCTCGTTCGGCATACTGCTCGCGATGCGCGCGCTCCTCGGCGCCGGTGAAGCGCTGAACTTCCCGGCGGTTCATAGTCTCGCCGCGCGCTGGACGATCGGGTCGGAACGTTCGCGCGCCATCTCTTTGCATTTCAGCGGCGTCGCCTTCGGCACCATCATCGCCTTGCTGATCAGCCCGGCGATCGTGCTCCGGCTGGGTTGGCCGTCGGTCTTCTATATCTCGGGCGCGCTCGGAATCGTGTGGCTCGCTGTATGGCAACTGAAGGCGGCCAACGGTCCCGAGGAATGTGCGGGGGTCTCGCCCGACGAGCTCGCGCTCATCATGTCGGAGCGCGCGGAGGAGGTCGCGCTGGCCGACCGTATTCCATGGGGACGGATTTTGCGCGAGCCGGCGGTCTGGGCGATCGTCATCGCGCATCTCTGCAACAACTTCGGCTTCTACATCATCCTGCTGTGGCTGCCGAGTTATCTGGCCCGGACGTTCGCGGTGCCAATGGCGAGCTTAGGCAACTTCTCGGTGATTCCGTGGCTCGTTGCCTTCGTCATGCAGAACAGCAGCGGATGGTTCGCCGACGGCCTGCACAAGCGCGGGATGCGCATGGGGACCGTGCGCAAGCTGATGCAGGGGAGCGCCTTTACTATCGGCGCCCTGCCGCTGTTGCTCTTGCCGATAGCGCGATCGCCCGAAATGGCAGTGGCCCTCGTCACCCTCTCGATTGGCGGCACGTCGCTCGGCGGTGGCGGTTTCGTCGTCAACCATTTCGATGTCGCCCCGCGCTACGCCGGAATCCTGATGGGCATCTCGAACACCGCCGCGACCGTGCCCGGGATCATCGGGGTGGCGGCAACCGGCTTCATCCTGCAGGCGACCAATTCCTTCTCGGCGGTCTTCTACCTGACCACGATCGTCTATGCGGTCGGCGCGATTTGCTACATCGCGATGGCGAGCGGCGATCGCAAAATCTGATTGCCGGGAATCGCCTCGCACTGCATAAGCTGGCAAGCGATATCGCTGCTCCAGATATTAGCCCAGAAACTGGGTGCAATCTTTCACCCTGATTCCGCGCCCTCCCGGCTCGTGGGATGCGGCAAATCAATGTATCACGTTCACTTTGAGTTCATTTCTGCTCCGGTCGTGGACGCGGTGCCGGGTCGGAGGCGGCGGGGCTCGGCCGACGGCATCCGTGCTCGACTTCGGCCCGGGGGCGGCGCGTGACCGCACGAACGGATCTCGCGACGGCGTTGGGAGGGTCGGTTGGAGGAGGCGGTGGGGTTCGGCCGACCAAGGCCTTTGGCGTGAAGGAGACGGGCTACAGTTCGCCGGTGCGCGTGCGCAGCGAACGGATCCCGTTGCGGCGAGGCTTGGCCGACGTCGCTCGTGCGCGATTTCGGAACTATTTGGGGTTGCGATGCGGCAGCATGCTTTCGAGTTGGGCGTGCAGATGGCCGTTTGAAGCGACGAAGCCCGGAGTCTTTACATCGCGATGGTTGAAGCGCACCTCACCGCCGTTGAGGTCGGTCACGCGACCGCCGGCAGCGATGATGAGCGCGACGCCGGACGCGATGTCCCATTCACTCTTCGGGGTCAAGGTGAAGGTGGCGTCGGCCTGACCGGCGGCGACCAGCGCGAGCTTGTAGGCGACGCTGCCGATCGGCCGGACGGTGACGCGTCCTTCGTACGCCTTCCATTCGCCGCGCGCGGTTTCGCTGCGACTCGCGAGGATGGTCGAATTCTCGAGGGTGCTGGTGCTGCTGACGGTGACCGGCTTGCCGTCGAGAAAACATCCCGCACCCGGTATCCCGGAGAACAGCTCCTGCTTGATCGGGTTGTAGCTGACGCCCAGCACCGGCACGCCATGTTCGGCCAGCGCGATCGCGACCACGAACTCCGGAATGCCCTTGATGAACTCCTTCGTGCCGTCCAGCGGATCGACGATCCAGACGCGTTCGCAGGTCAAGCGCTCGTCGTTGTCGGCGGTTTCCTCCGAGAGCCATCCGTAGGCCGGGAAGGCGTCGCGCAGGATTTGCTTGAGTTCGCTGTCGGCTTCGAAATCAGCGGTGGTGACCGGGTTGTTCTTGCCCTTCGAGTCGATTTGATAACCGCCGTCGCGGAAGTACCGTTGCAGGATTTCGCCGGCGGCAAGGGCGGCGTCGCGTGCGACCTGAAGCTCGCGCTCGAAGGTCTTCGATTGTTCAGCAGTGGGATTCGCGCTCGGGGTTGTCGGTGTGGCCATTAAATCGCGTGTTGCTCCGCTTCCGATACATTACGTGTGGGGGCTTCAGATTCGGCTGGGATGCGCGCCGCGTCAGGATTTCCGGCTTTTCGCCCGTTGCCGCAGGACCTTTTCGTAAGCGCCCTTCAACTTTTCCATCATCGCGTCGCGCTGCTCGAACAGGCGGCGCGGCTTGCGCGCCTTGCGCCGCGCGAGCGCGTACGCCGTGATCAACGGCAACGCGACGGTCGAATCAACATAGCAGACGACCGAGTCGGGCAGCCGTTCCGGATCGATCTTACCCCAACTGACCGCCTCGTTGGGGGTGGCGCCGGACAGGCCGCCAGTGTCGGGCCGCGCGTCGGTCACCTGCAGGAAGTAGTCGTGGCCCTTTTCCGCCACACCCATCACTTCCTGGATCTGCGGTTCGGTCTGCAGCACAAAATTCTTGGGCGAACCGCCGCCAAGAATGAAGACCGCACTTTTCATCCCGGCGGACTTGGCCGCATAAACGATAGCAGCCGTCTCGTTAACGTCGGTCAGCGGATCGATTCGAAGTTCGTAGCCCTCGAGCTCGAGCGCCGCCAGATTCATCCCGATCGAGGAATCGCCCGGCGACGAAGTATAGACAGGGAGGGCATGCTTGTAGGCCGAGGCCAGCAACGAACGGCGATTGAGCTTCAGCACGCGCTCGCGCTCGGCGACGTAGCGGCCAGCCATGTAGTGGAACTCCGCCGTGCTCATCGCACGCTGAAACTCAGGCTGGCGCGCGATTTCGCGGAAAAACGCGTCGGTCGAAAGCAGTACGCGGTAGTCGAAGAAAATATCGTAGATGCGGACGACGCCCGCCTTGCGCAGCGCGATATCGTCGGCCTCGGCGGACCCCTGAAACATCTTGAGGCCCAGCCCGAAATGAGTGTCGTGATAGAGGTTCGCGCCCGTCGAAACCATCCAATCGACGAAACCGTTCTCGATGAGCGGGATGATGCAGGACATGCCGAGGCCAGCCGGCGTCAGCGCGCCCGTCAAGCTCATCCCGACGACGGTGTCCTCCGCGAGCATCTTCTCGGCAAACAGACGGCAGGCGTCGCGCAGACGGCGACCGTTGTAAGCGAGAAAAGAGGTATCGATCAGGTCCGCCGCGGACATCCGGCCGGTTACAGCGACAGGATTGATCTGAGCGCCAGAGACGCGTTCGACCGCCGATTTCTTTGCTGCCATCGATTTTCCGCCCAATTCCAGAGGAGCTTCAGGTTCAAGTGTTAAGCCCGTCCAGCTTAACGAGCAGGAGAAAGCAATTCCATCGCGAGGGTGTGAAGAGAGGAGGTCAAGAAGAAAGAGAACTTTAACTCTTTGTGAAACCTTTAAAAGGTTTCACCCTTCCCACAGTGAAGAATAGCTCAGGGCCATACGACCGGAGTGGTTGTGACCTTCCCGAGTTCGTTAAGCATGGTTGTCGCGATCAGAGAGGAGGCGCGTGACAACGCTGGGCGAAGGGCGTTGCGCTTTTCATTGCTCTCCAGATGGGAGATTGGACGAAGAACGGGGAACTATAGCTTCTGTGAATCCTCGGGGTTCAAGCTTTTTTGCGCACCTCGCAGACTCGTTAGCTCGGCTCGCAAGCTCAAGGGACGAAGAACGAGGAACTGTATTTTTCTGTGAAACCTTTGAAAGGTTTCACACTTCCCACAGTGAAAAATTGCTCAGGGCCATTCGACCGGAATGGGTGTGACCAGTCGGAGCTCGTTAAGCATGGTTGACGCGACCAGAGAGGAGGCGCGTGACAACGCTGGGCGAAGGGCGTTGCGCTTTTCATTGCTCTCTAGATGGGAGATTGGACGAAGAACGGGGAACTATAGCTTCTGTGAAACCTCAGAGTTCAAGCTTTTTTGCGCACCTCGCGGACTCGTTGGCTCGGATTGCAAGCTCAAGGGATGAAGAACGAGGAACTGTATTTTTTGGTGAAACCTTTGGAAGGTTTCACAAAGATTTATTTTCCCCTGTTCTTCGTTTCCTGAATCTCTGCATCTCTCGGTGGCGGAGAGGGCGCTGGTTGGCGGTGCGAGAACGGGTTTGCGCCTCAATCGCCATCAACCTAAGATTGGCCCAGGGGACCTCTCTGGGCTTGGGGAAAACAACATGGCGATTATCGCGATCACCCAGCATTTGGGCACGCGCGGGGAGCTGCTGGGACGGACGCTAGCGGACCGTCTCGGCTATCGCTTCATGAACGTGCAGGACATTATCGACGAAGCCTCGAAGACTTACAAAATAACCCCGGAGCTGCTGGTAATCGTGGACGAGCGCCGGCCTCATTTCTGGGAGCGGCTCAAGACCGACACCGCGCGCTTTATCCCGATCTTCAAGGCCGTGCTGCTCAAGCACATGGCGGAAGATCGGCTGGTGGTGATCGGACGATCGGTGGCGCAAATACTGCCCGATTACAATTGCGGCCTGCGGCTGCGACTGGCGGGACCGCTGGCGGAAAGGGTCAAGGAAGTCGTCGCGGAAGAAAAGCTGACGCCGGCGGTGGCCGAGCGGCGAGTGCGCGAATACGACCGCGAAGTGCGCGCGCGAATCCAGGCGTTGTTCGAGGCCGATATCGAAGACCCGTCGGCTCATCATATGACGCTCAATACGTTCACGATGCCGATGCCGCTGCTGGTTGCGCTGGTGACCGCGAGCGTAGCCGAAATCGATCGCGAAGCGACGCCGGCGCAATGGCGCCAGATGCGCGATGCGGCGCTGGCGGCCGAAGTGCGGGCGATGCTGATGGTGCATCCGAAGATCGGGCACGCGCCGCTCGAAGTGAATTGCGCGGCGGGCGCGGTGCGGGTCAACGGTCCGGGGCTGGTGCCGCCGTGGGATGATTTGATCGGCGACGTCGCGCGCAATATCGCAGGCGTGACTTCGGTCGAAGTCAACGCGGAGGAAGCTCCGGCGCCGGTCCGCCCGGGTTGAGAATACGCCGCCAGGCCGGATCGCCTAGCGCAACGCCGGCGCGTTGGCGTTATCGCCAGTCACGCGCACCCAACTTTGAGCATAATGCCGCGCGTGCTATGTTCGCATCCTTGCCGGAGTCTCGATCACCGTTCAGATGCGCCAGTTAGTCATATTTTTAGCCACGGGCGGCGGCGCCGGCTACGCGCCCTTTGCACCCGGCACGGTGGGATCGGTAGTAGGGTTGATTCTCGGCTACTTCTTATGCGCGCCGTTATGGCGGCGGTCGCCGGCCGCCTTTGCGATGGCGTTTATCGTGGTGCTGGCGGCGTCGTGCTGGGTGGCGGGCAGCGCGGACAAGATCCTGGTCGATCACGACAGCTCGAAAATAGTGCTGGATGAAGTGCTCGGGATGATCGTGGCGATGTTCATGAATCCGACCGGGTGGATGTTTCTCGTCGCCGCTTTCGCGCTCTTTCGCATCTTCGATATTATCAAGCCGTTTCCAGCTGGCTTTATCGACCGCCGCGTGCGCGGCGGGGCGGGTGTAATGCTTGATGACATAGCCGCGGGCGTCTATGCGAACCTGGTATTGCAGGCGGCGCGGCGGCTGTTGTGAACCGATGACGGCCCCTCGCCGCAAACCCTTGTGTGGGGCGACGCCGTTGCAGGAGCGGGAAGGAATTCAACCATGATTGAACGAGCAGTGATACTTTCGACCGGCGATGAAATCACCACCGGCAAGGTGGTCGATAGCAATTCGAATTACCTGGCGGACAAGCTGAGCGAGATTGGGATCGACCTGATCGCGGTGCTCACCGTCGGCGACGTGCCCGAGCGCCTGGAATGGGCGTGGCGATCCGCGATGGAACTGGGCGACGTGGTGCTCTCGACTGGCGGGATCGGACCGACGGCGGACGACTTGACCACCGAGACGATCGCGCGGCTGACCGGCAAGAAATTGTGGCGGCATGAGCCGTCGGTCGATCATATGCGGCGGTTGTTCGAATCGGTCGGCCGGGTGATGCCCGAGAACAATATCAAGCAGGCGCTGTTTCCCGAGACCGCAGAGGTTATCAGCAATCCGCTCGGCACCGCGCCCGGATTTCGCATGGCCGTGCTGCAAGGGAATCATACCTCGCACCTGGTGGTGATGCCGGGGGTGCCGCGCGAGATGAAGCCGATGATGGAAAACGAGGTCATCCCGTGGCTCCGGCTCAACCGCGGCAGCGACAAGATCTTCGCCACGCGCATCTTCCAGACCTTCGGTATCAGCGAGTCCGGGCTGGACGAGGCGGTCAAAGGCTTGATCAAGCCGGAAGAGGCGAAGGTCGGGTTCCGCGCGAGCTTTCCGCAGATTTCGATGAAGGTGATGGTCGAGGACGTGGCGGGCAAAGCGGAACCGCGGTTGGACGAGCTGAGCAAGCGCGTGCGCGAGCGGGTCGGCGAGTATATCTACGCGGAAGGCGAGTCCTCGATGGAGGAAGTGGTAGGCCATCTGCTGACCGAAAAGAAGCTCAAGCTGGCGGTGGCGGAATCGTGCACCGGCGGCCTGATTGGTCATCGGATAACCAACGTCGCCGGGAGTTCGGAGTACTTCGAGGGCGCGTTCGTCACTTATTCCAACGAATTGAAAATGAGCGTCCTGGGCGTGCGCGAGGAGACCCTCAAAGGTCATGGGGCGGTGAGCGAGGAATGCGTGCGCGAAATGGCGGCGGGCGCGATGGAACGGGCGGGCGCCGACGTTGCGATCGCGACTTCGGGCGTGGCGGGACCGGGCGGCGGCAGCCCGGAACATCCGGTGGGCACGGTCTGTATAGGACTGGTAGGCAAGGGAGTTACGGCGTCGCGCAAGTATCAGTTCCGCGGGAATCGCGAATGGATCAAGACGCTCACCGGGCAGGTGGCGCTCGATTGGGTGCGGAGATATGCGCTGGGGCTGCCGGTCGGAGGTGAGGCGACGATTTTCAGGAGATAGGAGCCGCGCAGGGTGCCTCGCCGCGCGAAGAGTTGCCGCATGTTCCAAGGTCGGTCGAGGGCGGACAGAACTATAGTTTTTTGTGAAA
>DASXFX010000064.1:0-19499 GCA_036489375.1 Binataceae bacterium (SeqCode)
GTCAGGTCATCGCAACCGTTTCCGCAGCGGAGCGTCAGGTTGTCGCAACCGTTTTCCGCGGAGGCGATCCACTTTCGGCGGGACCGATCGATTTCGGTGGGGAATATCGATTGGTGAGCGGCGTCGGGCGATTGTTGCATCGGAGGATGAATCAGGGTTTAAGCCGAACTGTCGGGAGTCAATGCCGGGTGAAGGTTTATGCCGGGAGCACCATGGAAGATGCCGCCGCTGGCGAAGGTTTACGAAGCGCTCGGTGCGATCGGCGATGGGCGCGTGCGGATCGAAGACGGGCGGCGCGCGTTCGTGACCTCGTCGGAGGGCACGAAAACCTACGAGGTCGAGAGCAGCGACGATGGCGCCGAGATCTCGTCGAACGACAACGCCTCGTTCTGGCAGGGCTATCTCGGTTATCCGGCGATTGCAGTGATGATCGCGCGCGGACTGATCGCGGCCGATAAGACGGCGGTGCGGGCGCTGGCGGGGGTGCCGTGGAAGCAGTTAAACGCGCGCTATCGAAACAATTACGATCGTACGCTCGAAGACGTGATGCAGCGCGCCGCCGACAGCGGCTACGACCCGGCCGCGCTGCGCGCGGCGGCGGACGCCGTACTGGAGGCGGTGCGCGCATTGGCTCCGCGGCAGGGCCCGCGGCGCCGGCCGCCGCGGACGAAATCGAAATAACGCGCCGCGCTAACGACAGGAGCGCGGCCGCCCAACGGGCAGCGGTAGTCCGCAATCGCGGGCGGAATCGGTTAACGCCGGCCTGTCGGCACGAGCGCAGCCGCGTAGCGGACTGAGATCAGCGGCCGGGTGTGCTGCAATCGACCGCCGGCCGCCGCGGACGAAATCGAAGTAGCGCCGCAGTAACGACAGGAGCGCGGCCGCCCAACGCGCAGCGGTAGTCCGCATCGCGGGCGGAATCGGTTAACGCCCGCCGGTCGGCACGAGCGCGGTCGCGTAGCGGACTGAGATCAGCGGCCGGGTGTGCTGCAATCGACCGCAGGCCGCCGCGCGTGCCGCCAGGTTGTCCGTGAGCCGATGCTAATGCGGGTGACCCACTTCAATACGTACGTTAATAGGATCGAGTGCCTTGCCAGGAGCCACTCTCGATCAGCGCGCCGCCGCCGTAGCAGGAGTAACCGCCAGTTATTTTGTTGCCGCCGGTTCCGACCGTTCGTCCGGTATAGACGCACGAGGTGCCGTCCGGCATCTGAATGCGCGAGGTGAGTTGTCCGCCGTTCAGGGAGGCGTCCACGATCTTGCCGGTTTCGTTCTGGCCGAGACAATCCATCGTCGAGTAGCCGCAGGTGTAGAAGCCGCGCAGACCCGAATCGCCCTGGAGCAAAGTGATAGAAACCTTATTCTCGGCGTTGCAGCGGTTGGGTGCGGAGGTCGAGCAGTTGGCTAGCGTCAGTCCTTCCCAGACCCCGACGGTGCTGCCGGGCTTGCCCGGCTCCACCCGCATGGGCGGGCCGCCGTTGGCGGAGACGGTGCCGTTGAGGCCCTCGGATGACGAAGCGGCTTCTCCGGCGCCGCCTCCGGTCGCGCATCCGGCAGCAGTGATACCGACCAGAACCATCAATAGAGCCATTCGCAGGACAGCCGCTCGCGAGAGCGCTACTCGGACGAAAGCCATCTGTAAGATCGGCACTCGGGCGCGGCCAACTGAATGAGGCGCAAGAGTGCGGCGTGCTAAATTCAAATCGGTCATCTAATCCCCTTTTGTTCGCGAGACGCGGTCACCCTTCTCAATACTTGCTTGCCGAGGAACTTGCACGCAGCTAGCTAGCAGCTTTAGTAGGTGCGCCGGGTCTGAAAAATTCCCTGCTCGATGATGCCGCCGCCCTGCAGACATTCATAGCCGCCCTCGAATTCGTTCGCCGCGGGCCGTCCGGTGAAGAGGCACATGGAGCCGTCTTCGAGCATCACGCGGAACATCAGGCGCGTGTGCTTGAGCTTGCCGTCGCGAATGGTTCCGGTTTCGTTGAGATGGCGGCAGACCTGGTTACCGTACGCGCATTTGTAGAAGCCGGTGATCGAGTTGCCCTGTTGAAACATCGTGAGGGTGATTTTCTGTTGGGCGTTACAGCGTCCCGGATCGGACGGATCGCTCTCACAGTTGGAGGTGCTGGTGCCCTCCCAGACGCCGGCTACAGTCGAATCCGCCGCGGGAGGCGGATCGGTCGCAGCGGTCGGCGGAGCTGAGTGGGCCGGAGCGCCGGTCTTCGCAGCGCAGGCGCCGCCGCCGAGTATCAGCATTAAGACCAGCGCTCTGCACACCTCGGATATCACGGCTCCGCGCACGCCGAGGGCAAGCTCTCCGGGCACGGTTCGCGAACATCGCGGGAACTGGGGATTCGATCGATCGTCGCGCATCGGCGGACCTCGTCACGGGCGCGGGCGCCCTCGGAATCTAGGGGCGGCGGCCAGGGCCGTCAAGGTGAAATCTTTGGGCACGGCGTCATCGCGGCTTCGCGATCGCTATCCTTGCAGAGCCGGTGTTGTGCGCTTGACAACCTGGCAGCGCGAGAGGTTGATCCACACTTGTAGTAGCAATCTCGTTTGCGTCGCAGGATGAGCTGACGCATCGCGGATCACGGGAGGTACTTCGATGACACGAATGATCGACGCCGACGGTCACATCGTCGAGCCGCGCGTATTGTGGGAGGAGTACGTGGAGCCGGCGTATCGCGACCGCGTCATCCAGATACGCCGCGACGGCGAGGGCCGCGAAATCTTCTACGTCAACGGAGAGGCGCGCAATCCGCTCGGCGGATCGATCGTCATGTCGGTGATTCCGGGCGGCTTCCTCGATCCGGAGCGGGCGCGCAACGCGACTTACGACGATCTGTTGCCGGGCAGTTACGATCCCGACGAACGCATCAAGGTGATGGACGTAGAGGGAATCGAGCTGGCGGTGCTGTACCCATCGTTCTGGCTACTGTACGGCGATATGACCGATCCGCCACTGGCAGCGGCCGCGTGCCGCGCTTACAACAACTGGATGGCGGACTTTTGCCGGCCTTATCCGGGGCGTCTGTTCGGGGTCGCTCCGATGCCGCTGCAGGACGTCGATGAGGCGGTCCGCGAGATGCGACGGGTAGTCACCGAGCTCGGCTTCAAGGCGGTTTTCATCCGGCCGAATCCGTTCAATGGGCGGCGTCTCAACGATCCGGCTTACGATCCGTTCTGGCGCGAGGCGCAGGAACTGCGCATTCCGGTGGCGATTCATTCGAGCTTTGGCACGCGGATGCCGACGCTGGGGGGCGATCGCTATCGCGATCCGTTCTTCAACCACATGGTCTGTCATCCGTTCGAGCAGCAGGCCGCGTGCATGGAAATGATTTGCGGCGGCGTGCTGGAGCGCTACCCGCGGCTCAAGGTGGCATTTCTCGAGGCGGGCGTGGGCTGGATTGGTTATTGGCTCGACCGCATGGATGGTCATTACGAGAAGATGGGTCCGCTGGTGCCGTGGCTGAAGAAGCCGCCGACCGAATACTTTCGCGAGCAATGCTACCTGTCGCTCGATCCGGACGAGCGCACGTTGGCCGCGATGTGCGAGCTGGGCTTTGACCGCAATATCCTGTGGGGATCGGATTATCCGCATTTCGATTGCACGTATCCGGGAATCGTGGTGGACGTTGAGAAGGCGTGCGCGCATCTGACGGCCAGCGCGCGGCATCACATCATGACGGAGAACGCGCTCAGATTTTACAATCTGACATGACCGTTGAAGCTGGGCGCATTCGCCGGTGAGTGCGGCGTCGATTACCCTGCAGAGAGGAAATTCCGCGAACCAGTGATGGGGACGAGAAAACTTCTTGCGCTGATATTTCTGCTGGGAGCCTTAGGCGCAACCTATGGAACCGGTACTGCCGGCGCCGATCAGGATGCCTACTTGCCTCCGTCGAGCGTCGATTTGGCGCAGGTACTGGAACCACCGCCGGCGCCAGACTCGCCGGCCGGCAAGGCCGATCTGCAGGCGATGCTGGACGCGCAGCAGTCGCGCACAGCGGCGGATGTCGCGAGTGCGCAGGCGGACGCAGAGGTTTCGGTGTTTCGCTTCGCCGACGTTATCGGGGCCGGGTTTAGCGCGAAGAATCTGCCGTTTACCGCGCAATTCTTTGGGCGGGTGCGCGCGGCGGAGAGCCCGCCGGTGAAAGCCGCAAAGCGCTTCTTCAGCCGGCCACGGCCGTTCGTCGCGGACCTCGAGATCCATCCGATCGTCAACGAGCCGCCGGACAAGTCATACCCGAGCGGTCATTCCACGTTCTCCTATACCGTCGCGATAATTCTCGCGAACATGCTGCCGGAGAAGGCGGTGGCGATTTTTGCGCGGGCGCGCGTCTATGCGCATAACCGCGTGGTCGGCGGCGTCCATTATCCGAGCGACGTCGAGGCCGGCCGGATCTCCGCGTCGGTGATCGACAACGTGCTGTTCCACGACGCGGTATTCATGGCGGATTATGCGAAGGCGCGGGTTGAAGTCCGTCACGCCGCGGGCATGCCGTAGCGCGAGTCTGGTTAGCTATACGAGGTTCGAGGCAAGCGGTGAGGTGGAGCGAGCGCACGAAAAGGCGGGTCGTGCCCATCGGACACGCCCGCCAAAAAGAGTGCGGAAAAAGCACGGGGGCCGCGTCAGGCGGCCTTTTTCATCGCGCGCGGCAGGATGAAATCAAACTCGAGGGCGTAGAACGGCGCCTTAAGACCGCGCTTGGCGATTTCGGCGGGGTCGTCGTGCTTGACCATCGCAGCAATCAGTGAGTCCTTGACGGCGCCGACCACGTCGGATTCGATCCACTTGTCGCCCTGCAAAAAGATCTGCGTCATCAAGTCTTCGCATCCGGGATGCTGCACGAGGGCGTGCAGATGCGCGGGCCGCCAGGCGTGCTGGCCGAGCGCCTTGAGCAGTGCGCCGGTAGGTCCGCCCTTGGGAATTTCGTAGGATGACGGCACCCAGGTCTGGATTTCGAAGCGGCCGTCGTTTTCGGCCTTTACCCGCGCGCGCAAATTGAAAGGAGCCTTTTCCTTCGCGATGTTGAAATGCGAATAGGCGCCCTCGGCGTCCGCCTGCCAGAAATCGACAATGGCTCCCGGGAGCGCCTTGCCGTCGGTCGAGCGCACCGTGCCCGAGAAGACCAGCACCTCGCCCGGTTCGTCGGCGCGATGGGGCACCACGCAGGGCGACTTCATCTCGGGCATGCCGCGCAGGTAAAAGGGGCCCTCGACCGCAGTCGCGGTGCCGCCGCGCTCGCTGTTGTTGACCTGATCGACGGTGGATTCGAGGAACACATCAAAGAGCAACGGAGTTTCGCCCTTTGCGCCGACCTCGGTCAGGAAGGTCAGGCCGCGATGGAATTCCTCGTAGGTCACGTGATGCTCGCGAATGAAATCCTTCAGCGTCGTGTTGAGATCGTCGAATAGCTTGTTCAATCGTGGCTTATCAAAGTGGCTCCTGGATGAACTCATAGCTGCTCCTTAGACTTTGCGAACAGTTCCGAATAACGGCACGGCCGCTCATTTGCGTTCGGGCGCCTGATGATAAGCGCAATGCCGCCGGTTCCCCCTTCCTTATCATTTTCAGGCGGGGGATTGTTAGTGCCGAGGCAATCCGATTCAGCTACGCTCAACTCGCGCCGAAGGGTCGATACCGGATTGGCAGGCGGTCGAACGGTGAAAGTTGTTTCGAAGGTGGAGGCCGATTGGCCGAGATCAAATCAGAAGAAGAGTGGGTGCGAAGCAGCGACGCTCGAAGGCCTGACGTTTGCGCGCCAGACCATCGAGCGCCGGGTTGATTGTGGTTATGCCAGAATTGGCTTCATGGCGACGAATTTCGTGAACAGCCCCAACCATCGTCGCTTACGCGACCTTCCTGAAGCCGTGTCCATCGTCTTCCGCGGAGACACTGGCCGCATTGGCGGTAACCGGGTTCATTTCGGTCAGCGGCACGCGGACTTCGTTAACCGCGATCATGCTCCCGAGAAAGCGCTCGACCAAGTCGCCCTGCGGCTTAACGGTGCGCGGAGTGCGGAAATCGTTGGTGTAAGTCCGGCCCCATACGTACCAGTCGGCAGCAATCAGGACTGCGGCGACAACGGCGGCATAAGCGAGCATCGTGAAGGTCGGGTACACCATTGACGCGAAGCTGAAAATCGAGAAGTTTGGGTAAACCATCTGTCTGAGCCTCCCTTGCTCTTGGAGAGGAAGATAAGCACGATATGTGCCATCAACAAGTGCTCCATTATCCTAGACAATTAGGCGGTCGGCCATCCAAATCGTTTTCAATTTGCGAATCGAGTGCGAAACAAGAACCCTAAACAGTTATGCAAATCAGCCGTTGGTAAAGGCTTGCCCAGAAAAGCGATATTGAGCCTCGAAAAGTTAAGGATTTCGCTATCGACGGACTCCATCTAGCGCGAGCAGAGCAGCATCCCGAGGACAATTGAACGCGCCCGAAAATCCGCCAGAACTGGTCGAAGGCACACTCGATCAGATTCTCTATATCAACGAGGAAAGCGGCTACGTCGTCGCGGTGGTGGAACTGGGCGATCACGCTGACTCGCGGAGGCGGATAACGGTGGTGGGCGAACTCGGCACGATCGAGATCGGCGCGGGTCTGCGGCTCAGCGGGCGCTTTGAGAAACATCCGCGCTATGGCGAGCAATTCCGGGTCGTGGACTTCGAGACCTTGCGGCCGGCGGGGGTGAACGCGCTCGAACGGTACCTCGCATCGGAGATAAAGGGGGTTGGCCCGGTGCTCGCGCGGCGCATTGTCGATCGCTTCGGCGAGGAGCTGCCGGCGCTGCTGGACACGTCGCCGGAGCGCTTGCACGAGGTGGACGGTTTGCCGCGAGCGGTGGCGCAGCGGATCGCGATTGCGTGGCGCGACTCGTCGGGCCTCCGCGAACTGACGGTGTTTCTGCGCGGCCACGGCATCGCGGCCGCCCACGCGCGGCGCATTCACAAGGTCTATGGGCGCGACTCGCTCGAAACCGTGCGCAACGATCCATACCTCCTCGCGCGCACTATCACGGGTATCGGCTTCCGCACCGCCGACGCGGTGGCGGAAAAGCTCGGCATACCACGCAATTCGATTCAGCGCGCACGCGCGGCGATGATCTTCATGCTCGAACGCATGGCGGACGAGGGGCACGTTTTTGCGCCATTCGGCTACCTGGAGCATCAGTTCCAGAGTGCGCTCGAGATGGATCCGGAACTGGCGCGGGCGGCGCTCGACGAACTCGTCGCGAGCGGGGAGATCGTGGCGGAGGACGTCGATGGCGCGCCGACGGTTTACCTGAAGCGCCTGCATGAGGCCGAGGCGGTCGTCGCCGATCGCATCAGGCTTCTAGTTGCCGGGCGGCCGATGGGCGCTGCGGTGATCGAGAAGGCGATGGAGGCGGCGCGCAAGCCCGATGGCATTGCCCTGTCGACCGAGCAATTGCGCGCACTCAAGACTGCTCTACAGGCCAAAGTAACGGTGATTACGGGCGGTCCGGGCACCGGCAAGACGACGCTATTGAGGTCACTGCTAGTGGCGCTCGATTCGGCGGGTCTGCGGCCGACGCTGGCGGCACCGACCGGGCGCGCCGCGCGACGGCTCGCGGAGGCCAGCGGTCGCGAAGCCAAGACGATCCATCGCCTGCTCGAGTACTCGCCGGAGACCAACGAGTTCTTGCGCTCGGAACGTTTTCCGCTGCGGACCAACTTCCTGATCGTCGATGAAGCCTCGATGATGGACGTCGAGCTGGCGGCGAGCCTCGTGCGATCGTTGATTCCGGGGGCGTCGCTGCTGCTGGTGGGCGATCGCGATCAATTGCCGTCGGTCGGTCCCGGCAGCGTGCTCAAGGATGTCATCGCGTCCGGGCTGGTGCCGGTGGTGGAGTTGCAAGAGGTTTATCGGCAAGCGCGCGAGAGCCTGATCGTCGCCAACGCGCATCGGCTGAATCGCGGCGAGATGCCGATTACCCAGAATGACGCGGAGGGCGATTTCTTTTTTTTCGAACGCACCGCGCCCGAGGACGTTCTCGGGACGATCAAGCAGTTGGTGCAGAACCGGCTGGTGGGACGTTTTGGCATCGCCGATCCGCGCGAAATCCAGGTGCTGACGCCGATGAATCGCGGGCCGCTCGGGACCCAGGCACTCAATCGCGAATTGCAGGACCTGCTCAATCCGCGCGGACGCGAGCTGCGCGCGGGCGATCGCCGATTTCGCGAGGGCGATCGCGTGATTCAACTGCGCAACAATTACGACAAGCTGATTTTCAATGGTGCGATCGGACGCATCGTGTCAGTCGATCCGTCGAAGGGACGGGTCGGCGCGGTGTTCGACGAGGGTAGCGCCGAGTACGACTTTTCGGACCTCGACGAGCTCGGACTCGCCTACGCGATCTCGATTCACAAGAGCCAGGGCAGCCAGTATCCGGCGGTGGTGATTCCGATGCATCAGAGCCACTTCCTGATGTTGCGGCGCAATCTCGTCTATACCGCGATCACGCGCGCGGAACGGGTGTGCGTGCTGGTCGGGACGAAGACTGCATTGGCGCAGTCGGTGCGCAACGAAGACGAGCGGCGCCGTTTCAGCCGGCTGGCCGAACGCCTGCGCGTGGACTGAGCGGTACGTCGCCTGACGTACAGTGGACCAGCTCTTGCGGTAGCGGATGGACGCGGATCAAAGAGTAGTCAGGGTCATTACCAGCGCACCGGTTCTCGTGATGCTCTGGGGGCTGGCGCTCGCCCACACGATTATCCTGCTGGCGCATTCAGGCGAGCGCACCTGGCATCACGATTTCAGCGTCTTTTACACCTCGGCGATCGCGCTGCGACAAAACCTGGATCCGTACGCGGTCAACCTGGTGCCATTGGGCAATCGTCTGGGGATGAAGATCTGGCCGCTGATCCATACGACTGACACTCCGCTGGCGCTGATGCTGTTTATGCCGTTTGCGCAAATGGCGCCGGCGACCGCACATGCCGTCTGGATCGCCGTCAACTGTGTGGCGTTATTCGCCGGCCTGATAATACTAATTCGGCCCAAGTACAGTGGGCTCGAATTGAAAATGGCGTATGCGGTCGGGGCGATCGCATTACTCTATGCGCCGGTGACGGAAAATTTGCTCTTCAGTCAACGGCAGGCACTGATTCTGCTGCTGCTGGTATTGGTAATGCGGGCGTTGCAGAGCGGGCGCGAAGCTATCGCGGGATCGCTCCTGGCGCTGGCGATCGCCTATCGCCTGTTTCCCGTGGTGGTGGCGGGTTATTTTCTGGTGCGCCGCCAATGGCGTCCGCTGATCTATATGGGATTCGGACTGGTGCTGCTGGGCGTGGTGACGATCGCCGCGATGGGGTTGCCGCTGTGCCTGAACTTCACCCGCGGCGTGCAACTAGCGCTAACCGCTACCTCCGACCCTGCGGTGGTATCGATTCGTGCAACGATCATCAGGTGGTTTTCGTATGCGTTCGGCGATCGCTCCGATCGCAGTATCGAGATCGCCCAATACATCACTGCAGCGTTCGCGCAGTTGGCTATTTTGGCGTTGACGGTGATCCCAACGATGCGCGCAGCGCGAGCACCCGGATGCGATCTTCGCAGCTTCTGTTTATGGGTCGCGGCGACGGTCGTGCTCTCGCCCTTATCGTGGATCCACTACATGATGCTGCTGCTGATACCGTTCGTTTCGATTGCGAGCGCCGCGACCCGTCATCGGTGTAGCCGGCGCGCGGTTCAAGCAGCGATCGCCAGCTATCTGCTAATCGCGGCGACCATCCGGATGAGAGTGAACGTGGTTAGCGAGATATGGTGGGAGCCCGGCTTGCGCTACCTCGCGGAAGGCTCGTCGGTAGCGCTTTTGCTCGGATTTCTAGCTGCCTATTGGTTCGCAACCGACGCTCCGAACGCAACGCCGGCCCAGGCCTTCAACGATTCGCCGCCCGCTTTCGCAAGCATCAATGCATGCGAATGAAGTTTGGCCCGCGAGCGAAGGTTAGCGCGCGGCGGCGGTAGCCTCCGTCTGAGTGCGCCCGGCGAACGCGGGCATCACCTTGGTCGCGAAGCGTTCCAGCGACGCGCGCGAATGCGCATTCGAAAGATCGCCCCAGGCAAACGAAAGCACCAGGTAGTCACATCCGCTGTGCTCGAAAAAGCGCGCGACCTGATCCTGCACTTCGTTGACGGTGCCGACGATGGCGACGTCGTTCTTGCGTGCAAGGTCGATATCGTCGGTGAAGCCGTATGCGGGAATCGTGCGGAAATCGAGCCACAGCTTGGTGATGTTGTTGTAATAGGCGCGATACGCCGGGCGCGCGACTTCGTCAATTTCGCGATCTTCGGCCGCGATATAGGCGTGGCGAATAGCGCCGCGGCGCGGCTCGGCGATGTGCGGATTCAGATCGTTGGGACCGCCTTTATGCTTGTTCAATTCCTCGCGATACATCTCGGTGAATTTCTTAAGCGCCGGAATCGGTCCGTTGCCGACCATGTGCATCCCGTGACGCGCGGCGAAAAGAACACTGTCGGGGGTCGCGGAGCCATACCAGACACCCGGGTTCGGCCGTTGCTTGGGCGTCAGCACCACCGGCACCGAATCGAAGCGGTAATAGTGCCCGCGATGGTTCATCTGCTCGTTGCGCAATCCGTTGATTACGGCGCTCAGTGCTTCCTCGAACATCTCGCGCGCTTCCATGAAGGGCACGCGATGGTAGGCGAGCTCGAACGGCGAGACCCCGCGTCCGACGCCGAGTTCGAAGCGGCCGCCGCTGATCTGATCGAGCATGCAGATTTCCTGCACCAGCCGCAGTGGATTGTATAGCGGCAAGAGGAAAACCAACGGGCCCATGTGGATGCGCTGCGTCCGCGCAGCCAGGGCGGAGAGAAAGATGGCGGGCGAGGGCGCCAGGCCGAGCGGCGTCGCGTGATGTTCGGCCACGTGGTAGCAGAAAAAGCCGGCGGCGTCGGCCGCCGCGGCCAACTGCAGGCGCTCCTCGTAAATGCGGTCGAGCGGCTCGTCGCGCCGTTCGAGATGATCGAAGATGCCGAATGCGATCTCGCTCATTCCTGATTCTCCCGCGCTCCGTGCCTCACGCGAAATTGTTAACGCGCAACACATCCGAACTCTAGCGACTGCTCAAACCGTGCGCTGCCGGCATCGTCGCATGACTTAGCCATCGCCCAAGCGTTGCGAGCGGTCCTGAAAATTGAGTCAAGACTGCTCGGCTACTCGCCAATCAATGAAAAAAGCCCGCATCTTAACCCAAGGGAAGTCTGAAACCTCGTGAGGTTTCAGTTTCCTGAAAAGATAAAGGTTTTGCGCTCCTGAACAACTCTCTCACTACCCTGGATTACGCCGGCTCGACCGTTCCCGTGACGAAGGCGAGCGCAGTCGCGCCGTTGGTACTCCACACGCTGTGGGTGCATCCATTCGGGCGATAATTCATGTTGCCAGCGACCAGTTCGCCCGATTCGTCGGCGTTGGAGCCCTCGATCACGAACACGATTTCGTCGCCGACGTGGCGATGCCGCGCGAGCTTTGCGCCCGGCTCGAAGCGCGCGACCACCGCGCGCCGATGCGTTTCCTTATCGCTGAAGATGGGCTTTTGCTTGATCCCGGGCAGCGCATCCACCCAGGCGATTTCGTTCAGCTTGATCACGCGTGAGGCCGGTCCGCTCTCGCCCTCTTTGGGCTGGGCGACCGCTCCCGAGATCAATGCGAAAACGGTCGCGCCGTGCTGGCTGGTCACCGAATGCACGCAGCCGTTGGGCCGATAGCCGACGTTGCCCGCGGTCACGGTGCCGAACTCATCCGCGATCGCGCCTTCGATCACGTAGAGGATTTCGTCGCCGTCGTGGCGATGGAGGGTGAGCTTCGATCCCGGTTCGAAGCGCGTCAGTTGCGCGCGGCGCTTGGTCGCAGCGTCGGACCATAGCGGCTTGGCGAGGATGCCGGGGTGCATCTTCTCCCAAGCGATCTGGCTGACTTCGACGATTCGCGATGCAGTTGATTCGGCCATAGCGGGACTCCCGCGCTGCCCTCAAAATTCGCCCGGTCAGGCAACGCCGGCAGCGCTAACGGTCGATAATCCGGTTGGGCGGCGCATGTCAAACGCGCTCATCGCGCGCCGGGCTCGGTCAGAGCAGTTGTTCGACGATCGCGAGGCTGAGCGGTTCCTTAAAGCGCACGGTCCCCAGCATACGGATGCCCGTCGCGCGGGCGAGCGCCGCGGCATCATTCGCGATGCTCGCGGAAGCTTCGCGGTCGAGGGCGTTGAGAATCGCGCCGCAAACGGTTACCCCACGCATACGCGCGAATTCGAGAGCGGCCTGTGTGGCCTCCAAGTATCTCGGCCGGAGCGCCACAACAAGGATCATTTCGAGGCTGTGTGCCAAAGCGAGGTCGGCGAATTCCTTGGCCGCGTCGAGTTTCGCGGCGAGGCCGTGCGCGTCCTCCACGATGACGACGTCGCTTCGCTCCTCTATCTGGCGCAGGGCCTTATCGATTGTATGAAAGTTCGGCGGGTCGGCGTCGTCCGCACGCGCGGCTTCGACCGGCGGCAGCGGCGATCGATAGCGGAACGGGGATACCAGGTCGATTGCGAGGTCCGAGGACGCGGCGGCTACCAAAGCGGCAGCGTCGTCGGCTACGAGCAGTCCGTCGCGCTCGAGGCATCCAGTGGCGACCGGCTTCATCACGCCGACGCGAAACCCGCGCACTTTGAACGCGAAAGCGAGCGCGCACCCGACCGTGGTGCGGCCCGCACGCGGACCCGTCCCGCTGATGATGAACCGTTGCGCCATCTTCTGTAGTAGCCGGCCGTCGTCACTTAATCCGAACGAATTGCAGAGGCCGGAAGATCAAATAGCGCTTCGCCCGCGGTTACATCAATCGATCGGCAAACTGTGGCCACACGCTCCCAACGACTCGAAATCGCGGAAATCGAACTTGTAATACAAAAATGTACCGTGCTTAGATGCGAGGCAGACGCATCAGTCACGAGGCGGGGTGAACGTCATGGAATACAACGTCATCGACGCGGACGGTCATATTCTCGAGCCTCCCGATTTATGGGAGCAGTACATCGATCCAAAGTTTCGCGAGGGTTGTCCCAAGCTGGTCACGGCGGCCGACGGCCTGGAGATTTTCCGCGTCGAGCACGACGACGCGGTCGATTTGGGGCGCGGCAAAAAGCGCGTCAGCTTTGGCGCAGTGGGAGCTTTTGGCGCGCGCGACGGATCGGTCTCAGCGAAGATTCCGTACAGCCAGGGGCGCAAGGGTGGTTTCGACCCGCACGCGCGTATCCCGGACATGGACGCTGAGGGTATCGACGCAGCGTTTCTCTACCCGAGCCTCGGGCTGTTCCTGGGCTCGATGAAGGACCCGGAGTTCGCCGCGGCCGCATGTCGTGCCTACAACCGCTGGCTCGCGGATTACTGCAAGCCGTATCCGGAGCGCCTCTTCGGTGCGGCGATGTTGCCGATGCAATCGGTCGAAGCGGCGGTGAAGGAGATGCGCTTCGCAGCGAAGGAACTGGGCTTTCGCGCCGGCTTCATTCGGCCCAATCCTTACAATGGGCGGGTGCTTCACGATCCGGACTACGAGCCGCTCTGGAGTGAAGCCGAGGACATCGGCTTTTCGATTGGAATCCATGGCGGTTCCGAAAGCGGACAGGTAACGCTCGCGATGGATCGTTTCACTTCCGGAGGGGCGGTCCGTCATTGCGTGGCGCACACGTTCGAGATGATGGCGGCGGCGACCAGCCTGATCATGTGCGGCGTCTGCGATCGCCATCCGCGGCTCAAGTTCGCGTTCCTCGAATCGGGCGGCGGCTGGATGGCTGGTTGGCTCGATCGGATGGACCGCCATTTCGACGACAAGGGCATGAACGACACACGACTGACGATGCGGCCGAGCGAGCTGTTTCATCGCCAATGCTTTATCTCGTTCGAGCCGGTTGAGAAGTCGCTGCCGCTACTGGCTGACTATATTGGGTCGGACAACATCCTGTGGGCCACCGACTACCCCCATCTCGACGGCTTTCCCAATGCCGCCAATATGATCAAGGCGATGGGTATGCCGCCGAAAACATTGAGCAACGTGCTCGCGGGCGGCGCGAAACGGTACTACAACCTCCATTGAATTGAAGATGGCTGGTCAGTCCGAAATTCAGACTGACCAGCCACCAAAGCGTAACCTACAGTTAAATAGCGCGGGCGACTCGGAGAGGTCACCCGCGCCGTTCAATTATGTTCAGCAGCAAAGCGAAAATTTGGAACGGCAATGGCGAAGAGACTCGCTCAGGTCCGATAATGCGAATCCGTAAACGATCGAGCTGAACGAGCCAATCTGCTTGACATTCGAGCCATAGCGAAGGGATTTAGTTGAATCCCCGGAGGAGGGCTTCGATGGAATTTGGAATTTCGTATCCGGCACGACCGGACGCATGGAAAGATTTGGTAGTCGCCGAGGATCACGGCTTCACGCACTGCTGGTTCTATGATTCGCAGATGCTCTATAGCGATGTTTACGTCTGCATGGCGCTGGCCGCCGAACACACTAAGCGGATGAAGCTCGCGACCGGCGTGGCGATTCCATCGAATCGGATCGAGCCGGTGACGGCGCATTCGATCGCGACAATCAATCTGCTCGCCCCCGGCCGGGCGATCCTTGGGGTCGGCACCGGTTTTACCGGGCGCAACACGATGGGCTTGCCGCCGGTGCCGCTCAACCAAATGCGCTCGTATGTCGAGATGGTGCGCAAGCTGTTGAAGGGAGAGGAGGTGCTCTATCGCGAAGGCAAGCGCGAGCGCTGGATTCGCTTCCTGCATCAGGACAACGGTTACATCAATTTGAAGGACCCGATTCCAATTCATCTAGCGGCCGACGGCGAAAAGGCGTTGGAACTCGCCGGTGAAATAGCCGACGGCTGGCTGACCGTGATGGCTGACGCGCCGCGCTTTCGCCAGAAGTTTGACGCCGTGAAAAAGGGCGCCGCGCGCGCGGGCCGTTCGCTGGCAAATTTTCCAAGCGCCGCGCTGACGACCGGATGCGTACTGCGCGACGGGGAATCGATAACCTCGCCACGGGTGGTCGAGCGCGTCGGGCCTTTTGCGATGGTGATGTTGCACGCGTTATGGGAGCAGTCCACGGTGAGCGCCGGAGTACAGGGTCCCCTGGCGAAGTTGTGGGAGCGCTATCGCGACGAGTACGTGGCCAAGATGAAGACGCCGGCGGATCGGCGCTACCTCGAAATGCACGAGGGCCATCTCATCTATATGCGGCCCGGCGAGGAAAAGTATGTGGACGAGAACCTGGTACGAACGACGCTGACGGGACGCGGCGACGAAATCATCGCGCGGATCAAGGCGCTCGAAGCCGAAGGCCTCAAGCAGGTCGCCATCCAGGTCGTGAATAACGGGCGCGAGATGATCGAGGAATTTGGCCGCGAGGTGGTCGCGAAGTACTAGTGGTAAGTCGAATGACTAATCGATAGTGGATTGGGCGCTGTCACTCGCTGTGCACAAAGGTCGGCGCGAAATCGTTCGGAGCGGAGGCGGTAACTGAAAATGAACGATCAGTTCAAGCTGGAAAAGCACGACGGTGTCGCCGTACTTGCGTTCAATCGTCCGGAAAAACGCAATCCGCTCAACGAGGACAGTATCGGCGCGTTGTATGATCATCTCATGGCGTTGCGCGACGACGCCGACGTGCGCGCGCTGGTGCTGACCGGATCGGGCAATGCCTTCTGCGCCGGCGCTGACCTCTCGCACATGAAGGGCGTTACTGATGAAGCCGAGCGCGTGCGTTTGTTCAGCTCGGTGCCGGCGCGGCGCCGGCTGTTGGTGCGCCGCACGATGGAATTGCTGACCAACCTTGAACTGCCGACAATCGCGGCGGTGAACGGTTACGCCGTCGGCGGCGGATGGTTCCTGGTGCTCTCATGCGACTTTCGCATCGCGGTTGATGGGGCGGAGTTCTGGATGCCCGAAATCGACCTCGGAGTGCCGGGTCCGCGCGAGCCCGAGCGCCGCTTGCGCGAAGAGGTAGGGGCGGCGCGAGCGAAGGAAATCATCCTGACCTGCCGCCACTTCAAGTCCGCCGAGCTTTATCAATGGGGACTGCTGAACCGCGTCGTGAAGAAAGAAGAGTTAATGCCGGCGGCGATGGAATTGGCGCACTACCTCGCCTCGCGCAAGCGTGCGGCGGTGCTGCAGGCGAAGGCGCAGATCAATGGCTTTACGCTCGATTGATCGCACTGAACACGGACGGCGGCTTTCAAGCATCCGACGGACGTGCATGGATTAGATGTAGAACACGAGGACTCCTATGTCTGAAGATTTCCTCTACGAGAAAGACGGCCCGGTCACAACGATTACCTTCAATCGACCCGAGCGGCGCAACTGCATGAACCGGCAGGTGATGTTCGAACTCGAAGATCTGTTGCGCGACGTGCGCAACGATCGCGAGGTGCGCATCCTGATCGTCACCGGCACCGGCACCGCGTTTTCGGCGGGTGCGGACATGTCGGCAGCGAAGGGATTGACCGATCCGAAGGAACGCATGCGGGCGTTTTCGGAGCACAACAGCGGCGTCGCGCGGATGGTCGGGCGGACCTTCGATCACGTTTCGCGGCTGGACTGCATGACGATCGCGGCCGTGAACGGACATGCGGTGGGCGGTGGCTGGGCGCTCGCAGCCGCATTCGATTTCGTAATCGCGGCTGAAGAAGCCGAGTTCTGGGTTCCGGAAGTCGAACTGGGCGCGGCCTTCACCGGCACTCCGGCGCTCGCGATGGCGGCGCGGCTGGGCCCATGGCGCGCGAAGGACGCAATGATTCTTTGCCGTCATTTCAAGGCGCAGGAACTCTTCGAGCTCGGAATGGTGTACCGGGTGGTGAAGAAAAATGAATTGATGCCCGCCGCACGTGCGCTCGGCGACGAACTAATGAAGCTGCCGCGCAAGGCGGCCACGGCCACCAAACACTTTATCGATGGCATCTTTATCGGGCCGCGACTGTACTAGAATCGAATAGTCACTATGGGGACGCGACTACATATTCGAGAGGACAGTATTCTCGGCGGGAGGTAATCGACATGATCGTTCCAGAAAGAATCGGCCATGTGGTGATAAAGGTGCGCGACATCGAACGGTCGCGCCAGTTTTACACCGATGTGATGGGCCTGAAGCTGATGATGGAAATTCCGAAGATTAAGATGGCGTTCTTCGCGAGCAACGGCCGCGACCATCATGAGTTCGCGTGCGTCGAGGTCGGCGCCGACGCCCCAGGCCCGCAAAAAGGTGAAATCGGGCTTGTACATATAGCGTTCCGGCTGCGCGACGAGGAGCATTTGCGCACCGCGTATCATGAGCTCAAGGAAAAGCAGGTGCCGATTTTATCGACCGTCGATCACGGCATCACGAAGAGCATCTATTTTCGCGATCCCGACGGCCATCAGCTCGAAGTTTATTGCGATAATTCTCCCGAATATATCGCGAGTCTCGGCAACTCGTACGCGGGCATGGACAAGCTGGATTTCGCGGCCGAGGAACCGGGCATCAAGGATGTCTTTCGCAAGATGATGAGTTAGACAGCGCCATCGCAGCGCAGTATCGCAAATAAACTACGAATAGGCACGTCAGTACACTTATGGGTATTCGGACCGGCAAAGAATTCGTCGAGAGCCTGCGCGACGATCGCACTATCTACGTCAACGGCGAACGGGTCAAAGACGTGACTGAGTATGCGCCGTTTCGCGGCGTCGTGGCGACGCTCGCGTCGCTCTACGACCTGCAGCATCTGCGCCGCGAGGAGTTGACGTATGCCTCGCCCAAGACTGGCGCGCCGGTAGCCGCAGGGTTTCTTCTAGCCGAAACTCTTGAAGCCGCCGAATTCCGCTCGCGCGCAGAAGAGATCCGCGCCGACCATACGCTGGGTCTGATGGGCCGGATGCCGGATTTCTGCAATGCGATGCTGACCGACTTCATGGCTGCTCGTGCTCATCTGGGGCGTCGCGAAACCCGCTATGCGGATAATCTCGCGCACTATTACGAGGAGTGCCGCGAAAGCGACTGGTGCCTGACCCATACGCTGGTCGATCCCCAGGTCGATCGCTCGAAAGGTCCGGGGGAGCAGTCCGATCCTTTCACCGCGTTGCGGCTGGTGCGCGAGACCGATGCCGGCCTGGTGGTGCGCGGCGCCAAGATGCTGTCAACGCTCGCGCCGTTCGCGAACGAGCTTTTCGTTGGACCGTTCTATCCGCGGCAGGCCGGTGAAGAGCCTTACGCGCTTACGTTTGCGCTGCCGATGAGCACGCCGGGTCTGAAATTTATCTGCCGCGAAACCTACGACGGCGGGCGCAAGGAATTCGACCGGCCGTTGAGCTCGCAGTACGACGAAGAGGATGCGCTGGCGGTCTTCGACGACGTGCTGGTGCCGTGGGAGCGCGTCTTTATCAACGGCGACATCGAGACCTTCAACAGTATCCTCGCGCGCACGCCGGGATATGCGCAGTTGCAGGGGACGATTCGCGGGATGGTAAAGCTGCGCTTTCTCGCGGGTCTCGCCCTCCATCTGGCCGAAGCCATTGGGCGCAGCGATTTGCTGCACGTGCAGGCGCAGATCGGAGAACTGGTAGCCAACGCGGAACTGGTCAGCGGGCTGGTTCGCGCCGGTGCGCAGGAGGTGACGCGCGGAACCACGCGCGGCTTGCCACATCGATCGCTCGCAGCCGCGTTGTGGGTGCTGATGCCGCAAGCGCAGATGCGCGCGGTCGAAGTAATCCGCCAGCTCAGTGGCAGCGGGCTTATCATGACTCCCACCGAGAGCGATTTCGCCAACCCCGAAATCGCGGGCTACCTCGACAAATATCTGCGCGGCAAGGACCTGTCGGCGCGCGACCGCGTGCAACTGTTTAAGCTCGCATGGGACATGATCGGTGAGCCGTTCGGCAGCCGCCAACTACAATACGAATGGTTCTATTCGGGCGATCCCTACTTCACGCGCACGCGCTTCTTCCGATCGCCGGTGACGCGCGAATTCAAAGCGATGGTTGATCGAGTGCTGAAGCGCTCCCGCAACTGAGACTCGCCGGCTATCCGTAGGCGCACGACTCGGTATTTGGTTGACGAGGCTCATTCAGCCTCCGTGAAAAGCCATTTGGTTATTTGAGGCACCGGGAAGGCCGATCCGCGCCGGATGAAACGTCGGATGGCCGATCCATACTGATAGCGTGAAGCGATGAGAAAGATTATGAAGACTGCTGTCGCGTACACCGCCATCGGATCGATTGCACTATTAATGGGCGCTGCCGGTATGGGGTGCGGAGAAACTGTCGTTCAACCCGCCACGACTACCGAGAAGTCGTCGCACGATTCCACTACCACGACGAGTCCGGGCCTGGCGCCGAGCTCCAGTAGCAGCACGACCACGCAAAGGTCAACGACTAGCAACTAGCGACGGCTTTGAAGCAGCGGCGCCGCGGGCAGCGATGCTGCCCGCGCCGCCGCTGT
>DASXFX010000081.1:0-5000 GCA_036489375.1 Binataceae bacterium (SeqCode)
GAGTCGGGATCGTCGTGCGGCGGAAGCGCAATCGTGACCTTCGTTGTTGCTGTCACAATTAGTAGATCGAGGGCGATTAGCAGCGCACGAGCTGTCACATAAGGCGCGAAGCCCAGATTAGGTGAAAGCTCTCGAAGCATTCGTGCAATGAATACCTGAGGGGACAGATTGCGCTGGATGATGTTCCACGAAGCATTACTAATAGACGGAATAGCTGCGACGAAATCGACACACTCCTGCCAACCCACAAACGCGATGGTCGTAATGGCGCCAGCCAATAGCGCCGCGGCCGTCCAACCTAGTACGCGCCACCTGCGCGTCAGTACGAGATAGCCACTTAATACAATGGGAAAGACGTGTATAAGTGTCGCCAGAGCTAAGGCCGAGCCGGCTTTAGCGTCATGTCCACGTTTCATCGATCGCATCATCAGGACAAAGAGCAAAAGCACCGGGAACTTGCTTTGGCCGAACCAGAAATGCGACGCGACCGAAGGATAAAGAAAAAACAATGCGCCTATCGTGAGCGAAGTCGATGTTCTCAAATCCGAACCGGGCCCGATCAGGAGCAGGATGGCGGCAGCCATGCACGCCAGGTTGATCGCCTGCCATAAGCAGTAGGCGGTATGCAAAGGCAGATAAGTCAGCGCCTTGAAGATCAGGTCGAACGTGGGCGGGTCCGTGGATAACGCAATGCCATGGATGTCGAAGCCACTGGCGCGCGCGGTTTGCGTTAGATCGGTCGTGTACGGATTTATCCCACGCCGCATCTCCAGAGCCGAAAAATAGTAAACTGCGAAGTCTTCCTGAATGGCGCGATCCTGGTGTTTGATCTGAATGATGAACGCTGGCGCTGCGATTCCGACGATCGTCCATAGCAGTGCGGGCAGGCACAGTCGCATGATCCGGACGATCAGGCTGCGATCGGAAAGTAGCTTGGCGAGCGCGGAACCCCCGTGATTGGCAGGCGTGTTGTCCTTCACGCCTTGCTCCACCTTGCCGCGGCTTTCACTGACGCTTTAGGGAACGATGAGAGAACGAGTCAGAGGGTTGGAGTCATGGATCATCAGCCGATAATTACGCGGATCACTTGGAGTCCGCGAACTCCGCACAACGGGGCCGCCGCGAGGATACTACGACAGCGCTCGCGCAGCCTCTACCAAGCATTGCTCGGTTGCCGCCCAATCGATGCAAGGATCGGTCACTGAGACGCCGTACTTCAAAGCGGCGCGATCCTTGGTCAGTGGCTGATTTCCCGCGCCGATATTGCTCTCGAGCATCATGCCCATGATTGCGCGATTGCCGGACCGCACCTGGTCGATCATAGCAGCCAGCACGGTCAATTGGCGCGTGTAGTCCTTCGCCGTTTGCGCGTGCGAGCAATCGACCATCACGCGCGGCTCGAGGCCGGCCTTCGCGAGCAGTCGCTGACATTCTTCGATACTGGTGGTGTCGTAGTTTGAAGTTTTGCCGCCGCGCAGCACCACGTGCGTATCGGGATTGCCGGAAGTACGAATGATGGCGGTGACACCGTCCTGATTGATCCCGAGAAAGGAATGCGGACGGCGCGCTGACTCGATAGCATTCACTGCGATCTGCAAGTTGCCTTCGGTGGTATTCTTGAAGCCGACCGGCATCGAAAGTCCGCTCGCCATCTCCCGATGAGTCTGCGACTCGGTCGTGCGCGCGCCGATCGCGGTCCACGAAATCAGGTCGGCGATATATTGCGGCGTAATCGGATCGAGCATCTCGGTACCCGCCGGCATTCCCAGGCGATTGATGTCGATCAGCAGGCGGCGCGCGATGCGCAGGCCGGCCTCCATATCGCAACTGTCGTCCATGTGCGGGTCGTTGATGAGCCCTTTCCATCCGACAGTCGTGCGCGGCTTCTCGAAATACACGCGCATTACCAGGAAGAGCCGGTCTTCCACCAAGGGGCGAAGCTTTACCAGCCGCTCGGCGTAGTCGATCGCGGCGGCCGGATCATGGATCGAACACGGTCCGACGAGACAGAGCAGACGCGGGTCGGCGCCGCTGAGGATGGCGCGGACGGTCTGGCGCGCCTCGACCACGGTCTGAGCGATCGGCTCATCGACGCGCAGTTCTTCCTTGAGCACGCGGGGAGCAATGAGCTCCTTGGTGGTGACTACATGTACGTCTTGAATTTGTCTCGTCGGCACAGCCCTTCGATTTTAGCCGAAAAGTCCGGCGGCACCAACTACAGGAATCCGTAGGTCGTTGCCGCAAGGGCGTTGTGATGAACGATGCGGTCATAGGGTTAGTGGATGGCCTCGATCTGAGAACATACGGGAACAGTTTGCTGCCCCCGCGCAGCCGCTGAAGCGCGCGACAATTGTTCGCGGCTGTAGGTCATCAGCAACAGCGATTGCGTTTGTTCAGCGGCGCTGAATGCGAGCATCGGAGGCAGGATCGCTTGGCTGGCAGCGTTGGTACCGTAAGCGCGCGCCATCTCCTTCAGCACGCCTGGAGTGCCACGCAATCCTAGCGCAATACGATCGCCTCCGACTCCAGTGAGGACGAGGCCGTTGACGATCGCATAGCTTCGGAGACCGCCTTCGGTGTTAGGTCCGATCAACCACATTTTGGGCAACAGGCCGAGTCGCGATGCGGTGAGCGGATTGAGGTCGTCTAGCGGCCGCCCCGACTGTTCGTAGTCGTTGGCGGCAACGATCAATGCGTTCAGACGCGCGCGCGCGGCGCAGCGCTCAAGATCGCGAGGATCGATTTGCGCATACGGAGAGAGGCGCGCGAGCGGTATCCGGTAGAGCGTGACGCCGCCAATTTCCAGGGGCGACGAGTCCAGCGGCGTGAACATCGCGCGGATTACCGCGCGTTCATCGGCGGTGAAGGGACGTTGTCGGAAGCTCAGTGGCCCCGCACCAAAGACCGGCTCCCATAAGTGCGATCCAGCGTCCGCGACGATCACTGCCGTGACCTGTTTTTGCGCCAGGAAAGCGTTTACCTGTGCTTGCAACTCTGGGATTTCGGCGAGGTTGTAAAGCGCATAGACAATTGGCCACGGCTGATATTGCGCCGGTATCGCCGGCGACAGTCCGACGTATCCGCCCGCCATTCGGTAGTACATTTTGTCGCGCGATTGCCACAGATCGGAGTTACCATCGATACCGTAGGGGAGTATCAGGAGGTTGGCGCCGGGCGCGACATAATCGCGGTATTTTCCACTCGCGAAAAACTCCGGAGTATCGTCCGCCGTAGTCCAGAACCTCGCCGAAGGATTGGGCAGAGTGAAGCCGATTACTATCGTTGCGACGGTCAATCGAAGCGGCAGCCCGCGTGAATCATCGCTCAACCACAGCGCTAGAATCACTCCGAGGCACAAAAATCCCAGCAGCGCGAAACGTCCCGGCTCCGCCATGCGCAGCAGCGGCATCCACGTGAACGGCTTCCACGGCATCGGCAGAACGTGACCGCCGTGAACGAGTAGGTCCGGGCCGAACGACGCAACGCACACGATGAGGAACATCGTGACGGCGAGCTTCACTCGAGCTTCGCGCCATCGTGAGCGCGCCAGCGACCAGACCAGCAGCAACATCGGCAGGCCGACGTAGCCGGAGGTCTCGTAGAGGTTCTGTCCCGACGACAACGCACGCATCCAACGCCAGGTTCCGAGTGCATTGACCGGAGAGGGCACCGCGAGATTGGCTGGTGTCGCGGCGCCAATCGTCGCCAGGTTACTCGCCATTCCGGGCGGACCCGAGACGAAAAAGTAATAGAGATATGGGCTGGCGAAGAGCGCGGCGACCAAGTAAGCGCAAGCGATCGGAATGCCGAGCGCGACGATTCGTCCGCGCAGTTCATTGTCGCTCAAGTACCATCGCACGAGGATCGCGACACCGCCGAAGATCGTCATCGTCGCGAGGATTTCGAGTGACGATCCAATCTGCCCAATCAATACAAGCGCCAACAGCATCGTGAAGCGGCGAGCACTTAAGTCACCGTCGATCCGGCGCAGCACCAGGTACACCGCCAGCGGCGGGAAGAACTCCATCACGAGGGTCAGATGGCCCAACATGTGACTCAGCATGTAAGCGGAGAAACCGAAGACGTAGCCGCCCGCGAGCGCCGGCCAGAAGCGCCCGCAGATCCGCCGGCAGAGGATGAACGCGGTCAATGCCGACAGCGCCGGACACAGCAGCATCGACGCGTTGTATGCAGGCACGACCCCAAACCATTGCGTGATCGCAGCCGCGAAAATTCCGGCCAGAGGGACGAAGGTGCTCCACGCCAGATTGAATCCGTCCGGCGCCCAGATGACGTGAGCGATGAACGGATTCAAATGGTTGACAGCGACGTAATGCCACCAGGCCAGAAAAAAGACGAACAGCGCCGGGTCGGGTCCGAGGCCGATCAATCGATCGGAAAAATGACCGGCGAGGCCGCGCCCAAAAATCGTCCACGATAGCGCGAGGTAGAGCGCGAACGCGGTCCACACAGACTGTTTCAGTGATCGAGGCATCGCTAGCGACTGAGCGGTAACGGACTCGCCGGTTTGTATCAAGCGTTTTCGTGAACCGCATCGCCACGAGTCGCTGCCCGCACACATCGCTTCCCGATATGATAGGAATAGTGCCTTCCAAGGCTAAGCGATCAGGTAGGCCAAAGAGATCCGAAATGTCAGCCAGGGACGCCGGACGCGATGAACCGCCTTCGTCCGTTGCATCCGCCGACATACCGTCGGCGACCCCGGATCCAACGCCGTGGTTTCGACGTGTAACTTTCTGGCGCGCGATCACCGGGATGGCCCTGGCGCTCGCGCTGGCATGCGCGGCCGTCACCGCCGAATTCTCCACCACTCTGTCCGAGCGCACGCGCCATTTTCGTCATCGTATAGGCCAGCTTTCATCCAACCTCGCGACGATGCGCGGCAAAATCGCCACCGACGACCGTGAAATCGCCGACATGCGCAATGCCGTCGAAATCGACGACGAGTTGCGCCGCATTCTCGCCGCACCCGATGCGCG
>DASXFX010000208.1:0-3442 GCA_036489375.1 Binataceae bacterium (SeqCode)
CGACCATCGAATCGAGAGTTCCCGCCGTATCGCGGGACACGAACTCGCACTCGGTATGCCGCTCCCAGAGCGCAATCATCTCCGCCGCGTTCATTTTGGCCATCGCCAGCCACCCCCTTATCGATCGCTACGCTAATGCTGAGTGACGCCGCTCTCAACCGCAGATAATCGATCACGAAAGCGCTGACTGTGCTCGACCGCGCATCCCAGTGATAACTACCGGTCGACGCGACACGGCACGACGCGATTCCCTGCCTCATTTGATACCCTATCCAGGGCGAAGCCCGCATCTTGCACAAGGGAAGTCTGAAACCTCAGTGAGGTTTCAGTGAAGAATAATAATTTTCAGCTCCTTGACCACTCTCTTCTCGTCTGGCCCGCTCCTCTTCGCGCTCTCGCCTCTGACACTTGCTCTTCGAATGAAGACGGGGCAGAGAACCTCAGTTCCCTGCCCCGTTGAGAGACCTAACTATCGGTACCGCTTAATAATAATCGACGGGGTCAACTTGCCGCTTCGCCCCGTACCAGAAGAGCATGTTCTCGGTCAGGCCCTGCCAGGTGAATTTCCCCGGCGGCATCAGCAGTCGCTTGAACATCGACTTGAACGAGTAGAACTCCTTCGTGCAGCGCCACACGCCCTCTTCGACCTGCTGCGGGGAGAGGTTCTTGGGCACGAACATGCAGCGGAAGTTATTCGTATACATGTCCGCGTCCGGGATGATCACGCGGCCTTCCGCCTCAAGCTGATCGCGCATCGGCGTGCCCTTGCGCGGCGTCACAGTGTTGAAGAACGCCTCGGGCGCCTTGACCTCGTGCAGGAACTTCAGCGTGTCTTCGAAGATCTGCGGATGGTCGTCCTCGAGTCCGAAGAGGAAGTTCAGCGAGTAGTAAATCCCGTAATGTTCCAGCCGCTTGAGCAGCTTTTTGTAGTCCTTGGAGTGATTCTGAATCTTGTTCATCGACAGCAGGCTGTCCTGGCTGATCGATTCGACTCCGATATTGACGTGGAAGACTCCGGCCTTTGCCGCGAGTTCCAACAAACCCTCGTCGTGGTTCGAGTTGACCGTCCACAGGCAGGAGAAGCGGATATTCAGCGGTATGAGAGCCTCGAACAGTTCTTTGGCAAACTTGTGCTTGCCCGTGATCTGATCGTCGATAAACTGGAACCGGCGGAATCCGGTTACCGCCATCACCTGCTTGATTTCCTCGACGATCTCCGCGACCGGACGCGTCCGATAGCTGCCACCGTAGAAGACCGGAATCTCGCAGAAGGAGCAGCGATATGGGCATCCGCGGCTGGCCTGCACGGGCACCGCTTTGAACAAGTACTTGTTCAGCTTGAGCAGTTCATGACGCGGACGCGGCAGGCCTTTAAGGTCGTGGAGTTTATCCGCCTTGTAAATCTGCTTGAGCTTGCCCGCCTGCCAGTCGCGCAGCAGCGGCTCCCAGACCAGGTCGGCTTCGCCTTGAACGACCGCGTCGGCATGCTTGAGCGCTTCCTCGGTCTGCAGCGTCGCATGGAACCCGCCCATTACGACCGGCACTCCGCGTTTGCGGAATTCATCGCCGAGCTGATACGCGCGCAGCGAGGCGCCGATAGTCGTGGTCATCCCGACGATGTCCCAGCCCGCATCGAAGTCGAGGTCTTCGAGCCGCTCGTCGCACAAGGTGACGTCGAAGTCGTCCGGCGTCAGTCCCGCCATCAGCGGAATCATCAAGCCCATGATCAAACGCCAGCGCGTCTTGTGCGGCGTGCCGTCGAGATGAACTGTGGTCGGTTGAACCAGGAGTAAACGAGGCTTCTTCACAACCCCTCCATTGATCGCGCGATTCGCGCGGATACTACATCCGCAGCCGGGCGTTAGTCCGGTGCCGATTTGTCAGCCACCACAAGGTGGCGGCGAAAAGCCATGAGCCGAAAGCTGCTCCCCAAGCGAATACCGGCAGCCAATTGAAAAGCGCCAGAACCAGTACCAGATAGGCGAAATCACGTCCGGTCGCCCGTTCCACCGCGCCGATCCATTTGTGCGCGTCTGCGCCAGTCAGATTCAGCGCACGGTTGACCGAGATCGCACAAAAGCCAAATCCTGCGGCCAGAATGATCGCCAGGTAGAAATAGGCCGGGCTGTGACTCGCGCGATAACATCCGGTCATCAGTCCGATAAAAATGGCGACGTGCACGATATTGTCGGTCGTCACGTCGAGCTTCTTGCCGGCGGCGGACTCCACCATCCGCAACCGCGCCAACTCGCCGTCAACGCCATCAAGCGTAACCGAGACCAGGAACAGTGCCGCTCCCAACAGCCGAGCCCAATAGCTCGTCGTCGCGAGCATCGCGGCGCAAAAGAAACCGAGCGCGGTGTTCGCCAGCGTCACGTGATTTGGCATGACCTGCGTGCGCGCCAGCCGATAGCTCAAGCGCCACGACAGCCGCCGGTCGAGGATCCGCGCCAGTATCGCGTCGGTCTCGAGGCTCTCGACCCGGACCGTCTTCGCCAGCCGCAATTCGGCTTCCTCGCGATCTTCGGGCCGCCCGTTGAGCGCGAATGGCAGGTAGCGCGAAGCCTGCACAATCGCGCCGGCCGCGTTGCCGTTGCCGTGCATAATCGCGTCGAGCGAACCGACTTCGATCGTGCCCCCGCGGTCGGCGTCGGCGCTCACCACCCGCAGTTCGGAACTCGGATTTTTCGCGAAGTCTGCCAGCGCCCGGCGCAATTGCGATTGTGCCATCACCAGATTGCCGCGAAACGCGAGGCAGGGCGCGGTGGCGTCCAGTTGTTCGTGCCAGCCTCCCGGAGCGCCAATTGAATCGACGATCGTCACCTGCGGACTCGATCCAAAGCTGCCTAGCGCCGCATCGACGGCGGCGCGTTCCTGCGGGCCCGCCTCGATGATGAACCGGCGGACTCCGACCCGGGAGCATTGGAGCATGAGCCGTTCGAGGAGGGGGCGGCCGAAGATGCGTTCCTGCGCTCGGGAAGGCGCGCAAATCAGTGCGGTTTCAATCAAGTTGCTCAATCTGGAACTAGGTTTTTATGGGTTTCTGACCGAAGAGTCAATGTAACCCAAGGGCAATATACCCTTAATTTCATGGGAATATTCTTGCTCGTCATCGCGTACATAGAATCACATACGACCATCCAGCGCGAGCGGGGTAGGGCGCCCTGACGGCCAAATGCTGCGGTGATTGGACGGTCCTTGTAGAGACCGCCGGCGCTCAACTGTTAGACTTCAAGCGGTGCGCCGTGTGTGTCGATGGGGGTGCGGGGGCGCGCTCGATGGGTCTGGGACCACACGCTAAAGCCGGTAGGCCGGGCACACATGCCGTACGCTGGAAAAGATAGGTCGAGCGGATCGGTCGGACGATGAAGCAGATGCGGACTATCCTTTTTGATTTCGGGGCGACGCTCGATTATCCGCAGCACTGGCTCGATCGGTTCCT
>DASXFX010000169.1:0-4790 GCA_036489375.1 Binataceae bacterium (SeqCode)
GGACGAAGAACGAGGAACTGTATTTTTCTGTGAAACCTTTGAAAGGTTTCACACTTCCCACAGTGAAGATTAGCTCAGGGCCATACGAGCGGCGCGGTTGTGACCTTCCGGCGTTCGTTAAGCATGGTTTACGCGACCAGAAGGAAGACGTGTAGGAATGCACGGTCGAAGGCATCGCGCCTTGAACTCCTTGGTGGAAGATTTGACGAAGGATGGGAATCACTCGTTAGCTCGGCTCGGCAAGCTCGCCTAGAGAAATGATGCTGAGAATTCTCGCGGGACTCTTCGCGCTTTCACTTGGTGCGGGTTTCGTCGGTGCGCTTTCCGGGCTGGGAGGCGGGGTTTTTATCGTGCCCGGACTGGTTCTCCTGGCACACGTCCCGATGCATATCGCGGTCGGCGCGAGTCTTATCGCGGTAGTGGCGACGAGTGCCGGCGCGAGTGTCGCCTTCGTGCGCGACGGCTGGACCAATCTGCGCGTCGCGATCATCCTGGAGTGCGCGACTGTCACCGGCGCCGTAACGGGCGCATACATGGCCGGGCTCATTTCGCCGCCAGTGCTCGAAATGCTGTTCGCCGTGATGATGCTGCAGTCGGCGTGGTTCTCGCTGCGGGCGCAGGGGGAGGAATCGGTTGAGCATTCCGACCCGCTGTGTGCGCGGCTGCGGCTGGGCGGAAAGATGCCGGAGGCGGATGGGACAGCGACCAGCTACGGCGTAGTCAACCTGCCGGGCGGCGCCGCGCTGATGGTGGTGGCGGGCGTGCTTTCCGGCCTGCTGGGTATTGGAGCCGGCGCGGTCAAGGTGACGGCGATGGACTACCTGATGAAGCTGCCGCTGAAGGTATCGAGCGCCACCAGCAATTTCATGATCGGAGTGACGGCGGGAGCAGGCGCGTTGGTGTTCCTGTCGCGGGGAGATATCGCGGCCTCGATTGCGGCGCCGGTCGCGCTCGGAGTAACGGCCGGGGCGCTGTGGGGCGGGCGAGTTTTGCCGCGGCTGAATGTCGGCGCGCTCAGAATTCTCTTCGTGATTATCCTGGTGTTGATTGCAATCGAGATGGGCTGGCGCGCGTTAGCCAACCTTTGACGAGTATCGGACCGGAGTCTTTGAATGGCGACTCAAGCTACGGCGACCGCTGACGAGGATCGCATCCTACGAAGGTGGACGCCGCTGATCCTGCGCGCAATCCTGATCGTGAGTACGGTGATCATGGTCGCGGGAATCGCACTCTCGATCACGTTCGCTCCGGACTATTACGTGGGGCGCTTCGACGCGATTCAGCGGGGGCGATTACTGGGGCATGAGAGCGTGTGGCAACTGGTGCAGGGGATGCGGCAGGGCCAGCCGCATGCGGTGATGATTATCGGGCTGTACGTACTGACGCTGGTGCCGCTCGCGCGCGTCGCCTTTACGCTGGTACTGTTTCTCAAGGAGCGCGATTTTATCTATGTGGCAGCGACGGCGTACGTGCTGGCGGCGTTGATCATGGGCGTGATGCTCGGGCGAGTCGGGTAGCGTCGGAGTCGCCGGGCGATTCGGGCAACAGAGCGAGGCGCGGTCGATTAGCGTCGGCAAATCGGAAGGGGAATCGAAATGGAAATCAACGGGAAAGTCGCGGTAATCACCGGTGGCGCGTCGGGTATCGGACGAGCGACCGCGGAATTGCTCGCGTCCGGCGGCGCTGCGGTAATTATTGCGGACCTGGTCGAAACGTTGGGTGACGAGACCGTCAAGGCGATTGAAGCGGCAGGGGGACGGGCGGCATTCGTCAAGGCCGACGTTACCAATGAAGACGACGCGCGGCGGATGCTCGACACGGCGGTGCAGAAATTCGGCGGGCTGGACATTCTCTATAACAACGCTGGAATAGCAGTCGGCGTGCCTGGATATCCGCAGGCGGAGATCAAGCGCTGGCGGCGGGTTATCGAGATCGACCTGTTCGCGGTGATCCTCGGATGTCATCTGGCGGCGCCGCTGATGGACCCGAAGGGCGGCGCGATTATCAATACGGCGTCGATGGCGGGGCTGTATCCATATAAGGAAGACCCGGTGTACGGCGCGGCCAAAGCCGGGGTGGTAAATTTTACCTACTCGCTGGCGCCGTGGGCGGCGAAGCGTAACATCCGGGTGAATTGCGTGTGTCCGGGAGTTGTCGATACGCCGTTGGTGCGCAAGGGAATCGAAGCGGCCAAGCGGGCAGGGCAGACCGCGGGGGTGCCCTCGACGATCATGCCGCCGTCGGCGATCGCCAATGCGGTGCTATCGCTGATCCGCGACGATAAGATGTTCGGGAGAGCGCTCGAGGTGCGGCCTTCGGGACCGCGCTTGATAGAGACGCCAGCGGCACCGGGGACGCGTCGATGATGCGGTCAGAAATCAGAATCGGTGCTCACACCATAAAGCGTGAGCACCGATTCCGGGTTGACCTACTTCGAACTGGAACTATCGAATGAGGCTGTTCAATACGAACGGGCGAGGTTGCGATTAATTCCCGCGCATCGCTTCGTCGGCCGGCCTCATGTTGCGCTCGAGGCACCATTTGTCGATCACTTCCGCGTTAAAGCGCCAGTCGGTGCCGATTCTGAATCCGGGGAGTTCGCCTCGGCGCAGAAGCTTGTAAATGGTGGACGGATGGACACGGAGGTAAGCGGAAAGCTCCCTCACCGTCATCACGCGAGGCAAATTGTATTTGGGTTCTGCCACGTTATTTTCTCCAATGCGTTTCGTCGCCGTGGTCCACAGGCAGGCCGCATCGACATCCGCTGATTCACTAAGGCCTTGATGCTGTACAAAGCCTCAATTGATACCAACAAACGTAGCGAAAAGCGCAAATGCGGGTCAAGGGGGAATCGCGACGATTTCAACAGGGCTCCCGGTGCCGCATTTGAGCATTGTGCGCTCTCCTTCCGCAGCTTAGTTGCGCGTAGGAAAGTTATGGATGGATTTCCCCTCTAATCGAAAGTCTCAGGCAGAAGCTTGGGAGTGCAAGATGTACCGACGAAACTCTGGTCTATGGTTCTCTCTGGTGTGCTTGATTACCGCACTGATGGCTTCACAGGCGGCATTTGCGGATGCGCCAAACTTATCGATACATAGCCCGGATTTTGCGGCGAACGAGCGTATCCCAGTCCCGTACACCTGTTCGGGCGATAATAAATCACCAGAACTCACGTGGAGCGGAGTACCCGCCAGTACAAAGACGTTGGTGCTGGTGGTGCGCGATCCGGATGCGCCGATGGGATCGTACGTGCATTGGGTAGTGTTTAATCTGCCCGCGAGCGTGGGCGGATTGCCGGCGGCGGTTCCCACAACTCCATCTATCGGGGGAGGTGGCGAGCAAGGTTTTAACGGCCGGGGCGTGAACGGTTATCAAGGTCCGTGCCCGCCGCCGGGACGCGTGCATCATTATCATTTCAGGCTCTACGCGCTCGATACCCGTTTGAACCTGCCGGAGACGGCGACTGCGGCGCAGGTCGAGCAGGCATTGACCGGGCACGTGTTGGCGTCGGGGGAGCTGGTCGGTACGTTCTCGCGCTGAAGCCGCTGGGGTAATAATTTCAGGGCGATTAATCGATGGTTACGACGATTTTACGGGCCGCGTTACTTTGCGCGTATGCGGATAATCGCACGCGCGCGTGATAGAAATCTTGGTGATGCGACTCGACGCAAAATTTGTCAGTTCCGCATTCGCGATGGGCGATTGTCCAAAGTGGGAAAGGGTCGAAGTCGCGTTGGCCGGGCGCTCGAACGTGGGGAAGAGTTCGCTGCTGAATGCGCTCACGGGCAGCAAGGGACTGGCGCGAACGAGCAAGACGCCGGGCCGCACTCGATGCCTCAACTTTTTCGAGGTCGGAACGAACCTGGCGCTGGTGGATTTGCCCGGTTACGGATTCGCCAAGATGTCGCGGACGGACGCAGCGAAAATTGCCGAATTGCTGGCAGATTATTTGCGCGAACGGCGGCAGCTCGCGGCGCTCGTGATGTTGATTGACGCGCGCCGCGGACCCGAGCGCGAAGAGCTCGAGCTGGCGTCGGCGGTGCGCGAACGGGGGCTCGAGTTGATCGTAGCGGCAACCAAAAGCGACAAGATTCGCAACGCGGAGCGCCCGGAGATCCCGCGCCGCTTCGCGACACTCGCGACGCCGCCAATCATGTGCTCCGCCTTCGACGGCGAGGGGATGGGCGAACTGCGCGGGCGAATTCTCGATTGCTCGCGGCCAACGGGTGCGCGGCGCGGTCGCGTCGTCGCGGGCGCGTGAAGCTTGCCTCTCGTAAAATGAACCCCGACGTCAGCGTTATCATTCCGACGTATAATCGCCGCGCGATGGTGCGCGAGGCGGTCGCTTCGGTGATGACGCAGCGCTGCGCGTCAGCCGGCATTGTCATCGAAGTAATCGTCGTCGATGACGGCTCGACCGATGGCACGGCGGAGGAACTCGAGCGCCTCGCCGGTGAGGTCCACGCGGAGGGTGCGGACTCGATGCGAATGCGCGTGGTGGGTACGGAGAATCGCGGAGTGGCGGCGGCGCGCAATACCGGTGCGGCGAACGCGTCGGCGCCGCTGATCGCATTTCTTGATTCGGACGATCTGTGGCTGCCGCACAAGCTCGAACGGCAAGTGGTGTTCATGAAGGCGCATCGCGAGTACGCGATCGCGCAGACCGAGGAGATTTGGGTGCGCAGTGGGCGGCGAGTGAATCCCGGCCTGCGGCATCGCAAGCGCGCCGGTGACATTTTTCGCGACTCTTTACGCACGTGCCTGATAAGTCCGTCGGCGGTGATATTGCG
>DASXFX010000228.1:0-4516 GCA_036489375.1 Binataceae bacterium (SeqCode)
TTTATTCCAATGGGCGCGTGATCATCGGCGCGGGCGCGGGCTGGCTGAAGGAGGAGTCCGAAGCGCTCGGCGTCAAATTCGGCTACCGCTGGCGGCGAATGCGCGAAATGGTCGAGGCCATGCGCGTGCTCTGGACCAAGAGCGAGGCTGCTTACGAGGGCGAGATCGTGCGCTTTCCCGCCGTGCGCTGCGATCCCAAGCCGGTGCAGAAACCCTATCCTCCTATATTGCTCGGCGCTCACGGACCCAAGGCGCTCGAGCGCGTCGCCCGCACCTACGACGGCTGGATGCCGCTGGTCCAAAGCGTAGAGCAGTTCAAAGGTGACGTGATCCAGATCCGCAAACTCGCGGCGGATCACGGTCGCGATCCCAACTCGATTCACATCACCGCGATCGTCGATCCCGACGCACGCATCCCCACCGCCGACGACCTGAAGCGCTACCGCGACGCCGGCGCGAGCCGCGTGATACCGTTCTCGCAAAAGATGGGTACCGACTCCGCCGCGGGCAAGGCGCAGCAACAATTGCGCGAGTTGGCGCCCGTGGTCGAGCTCGCAAAGAGTATTTCGTAAATAGCCACTTCAATAGTCACTTCGCGACAAGAGGTAGTATCGTATGGATATAGGATTTCTGCTCGCCCCCACCGCCCACAGCGGCGACCTCGCCGAGACTGCGCGCCTGGTCGAATCGCTCGGTTACGAGTCGCTCTGGATTCCCGAGCACCCCGTTATTCCGGTCAACATGAAGACCCCGTTTCCCTTCACCCCCGACAACAAGTTGCCCAATCACTACGCCACCTGGGCCGATCCGTTTATCGGGCTGGCAATCGCCGCCGCCGTCACCAGGAAAATCAAGCTCGGCACCGGCATCTGCTTGCTGCCCGAGCGCGAGCCGCTGATCACGGCGAAGGCCGTCGCTAGTCTTGATCTCTTTTCAGGCGGGCGCGCGCTGCTCGGAGTCGGCGCCGGCTGGCTGCGCGAAGAGACCGAAGCGATGGGTGCGAAGTTCGGCACGCGCTGGAAGCAGACCCGCGAAACCGTCGAGGCGATGCGCCGGCTGTGGACCCAGCAAGAAGCGTCGTACGAGGGCGAAATTATCCGCTTCCCGCCCGTCCGCTGCGAACCCAAACCGGTGCAAAAGCCTCATCCTCCGGTGATTCTGGGCGCGCACGGCCCCAAGGCGCTCGAGCGCGTCGCGCGCACCTACGACGGCTGGATGCCTCTGATGGACAGCCCCGACGAATTGAAGCGCGACGCCGCGATTATTCACAAGCTGGCTCTCGATCACGGCCGTAAGCCCGAATCGATCCAGATCTCGCCGCTGGTCGATCCCAAGGAAAATGGCCCCTCGACCGACGACCTCAAGCGTTTTCGCGATGCGGGTGTGAGTCGCATCGTCCTCCTCTCGCAAGCGACCGTGGCCGCCACCGCGACCGGCAAGGCTCCCGAACTCGCCCGCCACTTCGCGCAGGTGGTCGAACGCGCCCGCGGAATCTAAAGAAATGTAATCGCGATTTGAGCTCGATTCGAGCTTGATCGAAGGAGTCTGCGGCCGGGTTCGCATCTAGCGAGCCCGGCCCATTAGTCTCTACTAATTGCGATCAGGCTGGCGCAGATTCCGCGCCCGATTTGCGCACGCCCATCAGGTACGCCTCGATAAACTCGTCAATCGCACCGTCGAGCACCGCGTTGGTATTCCCGATCTCGACGCCCGTGCGATGATCCTTGACCATCTGGTATGGATGCAGCACGTACGATCGAATCTGGCTGCCAAACCCGATCTCTTTCTTGTCCTTGCTGAACTTCTCGAGTTCCTCCCGCCGCTTGCGTTCCTCCATCTCGAATAGCCGCGCGCGCAGGATTTTCATCGCCATCGCACGATTCTTATGCTGCGATCGCTCGTTCTGACAGGTCACCACGATCCCGCTCGGCAGATGTGTAAAGCGCACCGCCGAATCCGTCTTGTTGACGTGCTGGCCCCCCGCCCCGCTCGCGCGAAACGTATCGATCCTGAGGTCAGCCGGATTGATCACGACTTCGACCTTGTCGTCGATCGCCGGAAATACGAACACCGACGCAAACGACGTATGCCGCCGCGCGTTCGCATCGAACGGCGAAATCCGCACCAGCCGATGTATCCCCGCCTCCGCCTTCAGATAACCATAAGAGTAGTCGCCATCGACCGTGAAGGTCGCGCTCTTGATGCCTCCGCCTTCCCCCGGTTGCAGGTCCGCCAGCTCGGTGGCGAAGCCGCGCCGCTCGGCCCAGCGCATGTACAGCCGCAGCAGCATCTCGGCCCAGTCCTGCGCCTCGGTCCCGCCCGCGCCCGGATGAATCGAGACGATCGCGCCGAGCCGATCGTGTTCGCCCCCGAGCATCACCTGCAGTTCCTGTCGCTCGATTTCGGTGCGCGCCGCCGTCAGCGCCGTCTCGGTCTCGTGTGCCGCTTCCGAATCCTCGACGCCCTCGTCCTCGGCCATCGCCAGAAACACGCGCGCCTCGTCGAGCGCCTTTTCCAGCTTCTCGAAGCCCGCGAGTTGCACTTTAATGCGTTCCTGTTCTTTCAGGATCGCTTGCGCCGCTTCGGGATTGTCCCAGAAGTCGTGCTTGATCGATTGCTCGGAAAGTTCCTGTCTGCGCGCGGTCAGCTTGGGGACGTCAAAGACGCCTCCGCAGGGTTTCGGTCCGGGCTTCGAGGTCGGTCACTTGTGGACGGATGTCGCTGAGCATTGCTGAATTTTCCTTTGACTATTTTCGCTGGTCGATTGACTATTCTCGCCGGCGCCGCGATCGCAGCTATTCCGCGGCATGCACTGCGCGAATGCCCTTCTATTCTGACAGATCGATCGGAATCGCGTAATCCATCGCGTCGTGATCGCTGACCTGCCCCCGCCAATCTCAGCCGTGCCCGTTGCGCGATGTCAGCGTCGAAGTTGCATCGTCGCCTTCGACCGGTTCCTCGCGACGCGGCCGCAAGCACGCCGCAATCAGCCCCAGCGCCATCAACGCGAAGCAGATTTCCGCAAACAGATCGCCCACCATCGTGTACACCGTCTGCCGCGGCCGCCATTCGACGCGCTCGATTTCCGTGCCCCGCTTGAACAGCGGCGTGCGCGCCGTGATTTTTCCGGTCGGCTCAATCACCGCGCTGATTCCCGTATTCGCCACCCGCACCAGCGGCACTTTGGTCTCGACCGTGCGCATCGCCGCCATCGCGAGCAGTTGATACGGCGCCGAGCTTTCCCCGTACCACGCATCGTTCGTGATGTTGACCAAAATGTCCGCCCCGTCCTTCACCGCCGTCCGCGACAGGTTCGGGAAGATGCTCTCGTAACAAATCAGTACGCCCAGATGCGCGCCCTTCAGATCGAAAATCGTCTGCCGCTGGCCCGGAAACATGTCGCCAAATCCCGCCACCACCCGGTTCACAAAAGCCCCGAGCAGGCTGCGCAGCGGCACGTATTCGCCGAACGGCACCAGCTGGATCTTGTCGTACCACGCCACCACCGTCCCCTTGTCCGACACCATGTACGCGCGATTGTAAAAGCCGAACCGCCCTTCCTCCTGGCCCAGCGCCGGCGCGCCAAACAGGATCGGCACGTTGATATCCGCCGCCAGTTGCAGCAGTCGCTGCCGATACGGAGCGTCTTCCGCAAACGCCGACGGGTAATGCTCGGTCGGCTGAAAGAAAAATGCCGCCGCCGCTTCCGGCCACACGATCACATCGGCGCCGAGTTGCGCCGCCTGTTCGGTTTGCTGAATGTAAACGCCGAAGCTCGATTCCAGAAAATTCGGGTCCCACTTGATCGATTGCGGTATGTCGCCCTGCACCATCGCGAACCTGAGCGATCCCGCCGGCCGCTCCCGCGCCAACTCGCCGATTCGCAACGACCCGAAAATCCACGCCGCCGCAATCAGGATGCTCAGCACGCCGAGACTGACTAGCTGCCTGCGCGGCGCCTCGCGCCGGAAAAAGACCACGTAGATCACGACGTTGAACAACACGATCAGCGCCGAGACCCCGTACACCCCGGTAAATTCCGCGAACTGGATCAGCGTCAGATTCTCATACGCGGTGTAGCCGAGCAGGTTCCACGGAAACCCGATCGGAAAGTACGTGCGTATCCATTCGACCGCCGTCCATGCGATCGGCAGCGTCGCCACCATCGAGATCCCCCGACGCGCCGTAACGAACGCCGCCGCCCACACCGCCGCGCCGGTGAAAAATGCCATCACCGCCGCCAGCAGCATCATCGGCAATACCGCCAGCACCATCGGCACGTCGGCAAAATGATGCAGCGTGATCGTCACCCAGTAGATCGAAGCGACGTAACACGCGAAGCCTTGCAGCCACGAGTACAGAAATACGTTGCGGTGCGATTCGCCGTCGATCGCATAGAGCAGCGGCACGAACGCCACCCACGCCGCAAAACTGACGTCGAATTTCGGGAAGGCGAGTGCCAGCGCGAGTCCGCTGGAGACTGCCAGCGCGGCGCGAGTCGATACGTTCACGGCTA
>DASXFX010000008.1:0-3849 GCA_036489375.1 Binataceae bacterium (SeqCode)
CGAACAGACTGCCAACCACAAGCACAGTGCCGCGCAGGAGCGAACGATGACGAATGTTAAGGGGACCGGGCAACATTGCGAGGGCAACTATGAGTACTCTACCTAATCCTCTATCAAATTCGGGGGGCGCTGTTCCAGCGAAGGCGCGTGAGATAGCAAAGGCTTCTGATGCGGCCAAGCGTGAGCGCATCGTGAAGCGGGCGGCGCTGGAGCTGCGCGACGGTTTCTACGTGAACCTGGGTATTGGGATGCCGACTTTGATTGCGAATCATGTGCCGCCGGGGGTGGAGGTGGTGTTGCAATCGGAGAATGGGATGCTGGGCGTGGGGCCGTATCCGCTGGCCGGCACCGAAGATCCGGACCTGATCAATGCCGGCAAGGAGACGGTGACGGAGATTGCCGGCACATCGTACTTTTCCTCGGCCGACTCCTTCGCCATGATACGCGGCGGGCATGTCGATCTCTCCATCCTCGGTGCGATGGAGGTGGACGAGGCGGGCAACCTGGCGAACTGGATGATCCCCGGCAAGATGGTGAAGGGAATGGGCGGCGCGATGGACCTGGTGGCGAGCGCGCGCCGCGTGATCGTAACCATGGAACACACGACGCGTGACGGACGTCCAAAGATTCTGAAGCAGTGCACGTTGCCGCTGACCGGCCTCGCCGTTGTCGACACCATCGCGACCGAGATGGCATGGATTCGCGTGACGCGCGACGGCCTGGTGCTCGAGGAGATCGCGCCGGGTTTGAGCCCGACCGATGTCCAAGCTGCGACTGAGGCAAAACTGCATGTCAGTCCATCGCTCAAGAGAATGAGCTGAGATAGTTTGCGCGATATAAGAAAATCGTAAGTATAGAGCGGCCTGAAGTTCTACTTACGATTCGCTTACGGCCTATTAACAGATTCCTTCACACTTACTTATGCAGCCTCGCCTAGCCTGATTCTTCGGCCTGGAGTGTGGTCCTACCGGCTCGTCAACGAGCTTTCGGTACGACCACCATGCGATCCAGCGATACCGAGGGATTATGCAACCGAAAACATTCTGCTCAGCTCCGACCACGTCTGTCGGAAATCGACTCATCCGTATATTCTTCGCTGTCACCTTTCTAGTTTCTTCGTTTTGCCATGCACAGGTGCAGGCGGGGAAACAGAGCGCCAATTCAGACTCGGAACCCTCTGAAAACAAAGTAACGAAAGCCGATTCGAATGCCGCTCTTCTTCAAGAGCTTGAAGCAATGCGGATGCGCATCGAACAGCTTGAAGCGCAACTGAAAGCGCAATCTTCAACAAAGGGCGATGTGGCAACCACTGATACTGCAGGACAGTTGCAAGCGGCCCGTCAAAGCATGGTTGCGGCGGGCTCTGCACCTGTCGCTTCACCTGTAACTCCAACATCCGCGACCGCCGTCGAAGCCGCGACGGCAACGCCAACGACACCTGCATCTCCCGCGAAGGCCGCGCCCTTTGCCTTCGCCGATTTCACGTGGCTGAATGGTAATCCGCGCACCGAAACCGCAGCATTCGATTCGAAATTTTTCACACCAGAAATTCGTGCCGATATCGATTACACATACGACTTCCATCATCCAAAGGATGACACCATCGGGGGCTCCAGCGAGATCTTTCGCGCCAACGAGGTCCAGATAACGCAGTTAGGCGTAGGTGGCGACTTCCACTACGATCACGTCCGCGCCCGCTTCATGACGCAGTACGGCATGTATTCGACCACCACCCCGCGCAACGATTCCAGTTACTCGCGCGGACAGTGGGATCTTGCTGATGCGTACCGCTATCTTTCGGAGGCGTATGGTGGCTATCACTGGGATGCCATGCACGGCATCAATGTCGACGCCGGCATTTTCGTGTCCTATGTGGGCCTCTTCAGCTACTACAACTTCGACAACTGGGCGTATCAACCCTCCTATGTCTCGTCGAACACGCCGTGGTTCTTCACAGGTGTGCGCGCGCAGTTCTTTGTTTCCGACAAGCTCAAAATTGAGCCATGGTTCGTCAACGGCTGGCAGTCCTATGGCCGCTTCAACAATCGTCCGGGTATCGGCGGACAGATTCTCTGGCGCCCTACGGGCAAGATCTCGATCCTTGGCAATCAGTACGCGCTCGGCGAGGACGCGTTGGGCAACCCGAGTCGCGTGCGCTATCACACCGACGACAGCGTTCAGTGCAAATATCTGGATCGGCCCGAAGCAAAGTACATCAGCAAGGCAGCGTTCTCTCTCACTGGCGATGCAGGTTGCGAACACGGCGGCGGCGTGAGTTGTCACGGCGATTCTGCGAAAGGTCCAAAGCAGAGCTTTCTGGGCTTTATGGCATACAACCGCCTTTGGTTTGATCGGAATCTGTTCGGACTAACCATCGGCGGCGGCAAGATCAATAACCCCGGCAGGTATCTGGTTCTCCTGCCGCCGATCAATGGAGCCACTGCAACTTCCGGGACCCCATATTTCACGGAGAATCCGGGAGATAAATACAAGGCGTGGGATGCGTCGACCACCTTTGACTACATGCCGAGTCAGTACATCACGTGGCGCCTTGAATATAACCATCGCGTCGCCGACGTGCCTTACTTCTCCGGGCCGGGCGGTATCACCCCTCCGGACGGAAACCAGGGTGCGCCGGGATCGCTGGTGCCGGGATGGACGCCGGACCTGCGCAACAGCGAGAACCGCATGACTGGCGCGATCCTCGTGAAGTTCTGAATTCTCTTCTGTAGACAATGCTGCCCTCGTCGCATTTGCAGCGAGGGCAGCGTTGTTCAACCACGGGACTTACGAAGGAGCTAAGCGAGAGCCGCGGCCTCGTGGCTGAGGCGCTCGAGCGACTCGGCATAGGGGGCCCGCAACACGCCGCGTTCAGTGATGATCGCGGTGACGTATTTCGCCGGCGTGACATCGAAGGCCGGATTCCATACGCCGACGTGGTGCGGTGTGAGCTGTTTGCCCGCGTGGTGCGTGACCTCGACGGGCGAGCGCTGCTCGATGGGGATGTCGGCGCCGGTTTTTGTTGCGAGATCGATGGTGGACCAGGGCGCGGCGACGTAGAAGGGGATGCCGTGCTCCTTGGCCAATACCGCCACCCCGTAGGTGCCGATCTTGTTGGCGACATCGCCGTTGGCGGCGATGCGATCCGCGCCGACGACGATGGCCTGGAGCTTGCCCGCGTGCATGAGGCTGGCGGCCATATTGTCGCAGATGACGGTGGTGGGGATGTTGTCCTTCATCATCTCCCACGCTGTGAGGCGGGCGCCCTGCAGGAAGGGCCGGGTCTCGTCTGCGTAGACTTCGATCTTGCGTCCGCTCTCGACCGCGGCACGGATGACGCCGAGCGCGGTGCCGTAGCCGCAGGTGGCGAGCGCGCCCGCGTTGCAGTGCGTGAGGATGCCGGCCTTCTGCGGCAGCAGATCTGCACCGAAGGCGCCGAGGGCGCGGCAGGCGGCGATGTCCTCGTTGTACATCCGCTCGGCTTCGGCGATGAGGCCCAGCTTGACGCTGGCGACGGTGGCGCCAGGCGCGGCGGCGAGCTCGGCCGCGTGGCGGCGCATGCGCTCGATGGCCCAGAAGAGATTCACGGCGGTGGGCCGGGTAGCGGCGAGCACCTTGCCGACGACGCGGATCTCCGCCAGCAGCGCGGGCAGCGTGGTGGCCGTGCTGTGGCGCGCGCCGAGGGCGACGCCCATTGCGGCGGAGACCCCGATGGCCGGCGCGCCGCGCACGACCATGGTGGTGATGACGTCGGCGACATCCTGGTAGGTTTTCGCCAATACGTAGGTCTCTTCGAGAGGGAGACGCGTCTGGTCGAGAAACCGGACGCCTTCAGAGGTCCATTCGAGG
>DASXFX010000017.1:0-13887 GCA_036489375.1 Binataceae bacterium (SeqCode)
TTGACCTACCTGCACCTCGGCTTCGAAGATGGCCGCGAGGCAGTTTTCCTGCTCGGCGACGGCTTCCGCGTCGCCCCCACCGAAAACTTCGTCTCCGAACTCGAGTCGCTACTCGCCCCCAACGCCGTCTCCCTCCGCTAAGTACGTGCGTGGGTTGAGTTCCTGCATGGGTGATCGTCGCCTGCGTCTTTCGAAAGCGCGGAGGATGTGATCGAGACAATCGTGACTCAGCCCGCGGAGGGTGCGACCCAAGCGAATGGGCAGAGCGCGCGGAGGTGCGACTGAGCAAAGTGGCCAAACGCGCGAGATTACCGCGCTGATCACCCTGCCCTCTTTCCTATTTCGACATGCGGGGATCGTCGGTCGAGATGCACTTCAGCGCGGCCGAGTGATTCCCCATCTCCGCCTGACCCCGCGCTGTCGTCTTCGTGGGATTGATCTGCTCTCGTTCGCCGTCGCGACAATCTCGCTCCGTATCGAAGACGTCCAGCACCGTCCATTGACTCACCGGAGAACTTACCGCGGACCGGTCCTGCCCCGCCGTTCGCGGCGGCGCGCCCAATAAGTACCATCCGCAATACAACACGAGCGCGGCAGCGTAACGCGGTTTCATCCGGCTTTCCTTGCTGCGATGCGAAACATCTCCGTTATTCATTACGCTTATACCTGCGACGCCGACATGCACCAAGACTGCCGACACCATCAAAACCGTTTGCGCCGATAGGCTGATGCGAAACCCTGATAGCAGTTCCGCACTTTGCGCCGAAGTCCCTCATGACGTTGACGCCGTGCTCGCTCGAATCAGATTCCCCTGAAGCGCACTTTTGAAAAAAGGAGTATAATCAGTCTTCCAGATGCGGCCCGCGGAACCTACGGGCCGCACCGGAAAGGGGTCCACGACGTTTTGACGATTTCCGTGCGAAACCAACCCGAAATTCTCAGCATTTGCACGTCTTCTGCCCTTTTGCGCCGCCCAAACTCGTCGTTTTCGACCACTTTGATGCTCTCCGGAGCGGGTTTCTGGACGAAAACGACGCTTCTGCTAGGATGAACTGACCAATTAATAGGAGATTTGCCTCTGGGTCTTACGCATACGCCATCTTTCGACCGCGCCGAACGCGCCATTTTGGTCGGCGTTGAACTAGGATCGCCCCTCGGTATCGCCAGCGATGATTCGATCGCCGAGCTCGGATCGCTGGCCGAAAGCGCCGGGGCCGAAGTCGCCGGCCAAGTCCAGCAGAAGCTCAAAAATATAGACCCGCGCACCTTCATCGGACGCGGCAAGACCGCCGAGGTCCGCGAACTCGCCCAGGAACGCGGCGCCACGCTCGCCATCTTCGATGACGCGCTCAGCCCCGCGCAGGCGCGCAATCTCGAAAAGGAGCTCAAGCTCCGCGTTATCGACCGCAGCCAGTTGATTCTCGACATCTTTGCGCAACGCGCGCGCACGCTCGAGGGCAAATTGCAGGTCGAAATCGCGCAGTTGAGCTACTTGCAGCCCCGCCTCACGCGCCAATGGGGCCATTTGTCGCGCCAGACCGGCGGTTCCGGTGCCGGCGGGGGACGTATAGGCACCCGCGGACCCGGTGAAACTCAGCTCGAAGTTGACCGCCGCCGCGTCCGCGAACGGCTGACGCGTCTGCGCGTGCGCCTGCGCGACGTCGAACGCACGCGCTCGATCCAGCGCCAGCGCCGGCTCGAAGTGCCCTACCCGACCGTCGCGCTCGTCGGCTACACCAACTCCGGCAAATCGACCCTGATGAACGCGCTCACCGGCGCCGGCGTCGAGGCGGCCAACCGACCCTTTTCGACCCTCGACCCGACCATCCGCCGCCTGACGCTGCCGGGTAAGTCGAACGTGATGCTGGCCGACACCGTCGGTTTCATCCATCGCCTGCCGCACATGCTGGTCGAGGCCTTCAAGGCGACCCTCGAAGAAGTGCGTACCGCCGACCTGTTGCTCCACGTCGTTGACGCGAGCGCCCCACTCGCCTCCGACCAGATCGAGGTGGTCGATCGCGTGCTCGAAGAGATTGGCGCAGGCGCTGCCCCGCGGATCATGGTGATGAACAAGGCGGACCTGCTCGAGTTCCCGCCGCGCGTCACCAACGCCTTCGAGACCGTCGCCATCTCCGCGCTGCGCGCCGAGGGTCTCGATCGCCTGCTCGAGGCGATTGCGCGTTCCTTCGCCAACCTGCGCGAAGAGGTCAGCGTCACCCTCGCGGCCAATCGCGGCGATCTCATCGCGATGGCGCGGCGGGACGGCGAAGTGCTAAGCGAGGAATATCACGATGGCGTGGTCGCGATGCGCGCGCGGGTCAGCGTTCCAGTCGCTGGCCGTTTGCGCAAGGCTGCGGTCGCGAGCGCCTGAATTGTTGAGTCGTGCGCATCTGGATATGGCGACGCCACCAGCATCGATACACCCGGCTCCTCGAGCCTCCGTTGCGCGCGGGCTCGCCCTCGGCCACCTGCTCAATTTGCCCAATGCGCTGACGCTCCTGCGCATCTTCTCGATTCCTTTTTTCCTCGCGCTGTTGAGCAAGCAGCGCTACGCGGCCGCCCTCTACCTCTTTGGGTTGGCGGCGCTGACCGACGGACTCGATGGCGCCGTCGCCCGCTGGTTCGATATGCGCACCGAGATCGGCGCGTACCTCGACCCCTTCGCCGACAAGCTCTTGCTCGTCAGCGCCTTCGTCGTCCTGACCCTCGAAAACTCGATCCCGGGTTGGCTGCTCGGCGTCGTGCTGATCCGCGATATCGTGATCGTCTCGGGCTACTTCTTGTTCGCGTTCTTCACCGGCGAACGCCCGCCCATGCGGCCGACCTATCTCGGCAAGGCGAGCACCTTCCTGCAACTCTTCTGCGTTATCGGCGCACTCGCCCGCATGAGCCTGCGCTTACCGCTCTACTGGAATGGATTGTTGTACCTGACGCTCACCATGACCGCCCTGGCCGGCTTGCACTACGCGTATCAGGGCCTGGCGTGGTTGAGCTCGCGCGAACCGGCGATGTTCGAATGAACTGCCGCCGGCCTCTCCGCTCTCAGGTGAGGTTTCGGCAAATCGCTCCGCCCCAAGCCTCGACCGCGCTCCGCCGGTCTTCAGATTTGATACAGGAAGACCTGGTTTTCGCGTGGGCTCAAATAGACCTCGGTGTCGCGCTCCAGCTTGAGTTCGCGATAGCGCTCGTGGTCGATCTCGACCTGCACCGGATCGCCCCAATGACTGGTCAGTTCGACCTTGACCTTGGGCCCCGCCGCGTTGATATGGCGCACCGTCGCCGCGAACGAGCCCTTTGCAATCGGCTGCAGATGGATGTCCAGTAGATGCGGCCGCACGTAGAACATCGCGTCCTTGCCGTTCGCATTGGCCAGGTCGGTGTAGCCGTTGACCGGAATCGACGTCCCGCGAATGTAGAACCGGCCGTTCTCGATGCGCCCGTGGAACAGGTTCACATTGCCGAGGAAGTTGTACACGAACGGCGTCGCCGGATGATGATAAAGCTCTTCGGGCGTTCCCGCCTGTTCAATCTTGCCCTCGTTCAACACTACCACGCGATTCGCCAGCTCCAGCGCCTCTTCCTGGTCATGCGTGACGAAAATGCTGGTGACGTGCAGCTCGTCGTGCAGCCGCCGCAGCCATCGGCGCAGCTCCTCGCGCACCTTCGCATCGAGCGCCCCGAACGGTTCGTCCAGCAGCAGCACCTTGGGCTCGACGGCGAGCGCCCGCGCCAACGCGATCCGCTGCCGTTGACCGCCCGAAAGTTGCGACGGGTAACGATCGCCCGACCAGTCGAGCTGCACCAGTTTCAACAGGTCATGGACCTTGGTGCGAATCTGACTCTCGGGCGGTCGGATGTTGCGCGGCCGCACGCGCAGCCCGAACGCCACGTTCTCGAACACCGTCATGTGCTTGAACAGCGCGTAATGCTGAAACACGAAGCCGACATGGCGCTCGCGCACGCTGCGATTGGTCGCTTCCTCGCTATCGAAGCGCACCTCGCCGGCGTCCGGCAGCTCCAGGCCCGCGATGATCCGCAAGAGCGTGGTCTTGCCCGAACCGGACGGCCCCAGCAACGCCACCAGTTCACCGGTCGGAATGTCCAGGCTGACATTGTCGAGCGCGACGAAGTTGCCGAAATTCTTGCGGATGTTGCGGACTTCGATACTCATGCGGCCTCGCGCCCGATACCCTCGTCGAACTGTGCCGGCAGCCGCGCGGGTTCGATCTTGCCGCCGACCAGCCGTTTCACCAATAGCGTCACCAATGCCAGCGATGTCAGCAGCGAAGCCACCGCAAACGAGGCAGTGAAATTATAATCGTTGTACAGGATTTCCACATAGAGCGGCATCGTGTTGGTCAACCCGCGGATGTGACCCGAAACTACCGAGACCGCGCCGAACTCGCCCATCGCACGCGCATTGCAGATGATTACGCCATAGATCAGACCCCATTTGACCTTCGGCAATGTGATGCGAAAGAAGGTCTGCCAGCCGGTCGCACCGAGGGTGATCGCCGCCAACTCCTCGTCGGCACCGCTCGCTTCCATCACCGGAATCAGCTCGCGCGCGACGAACGGGAAGGTCACAAAAACAGTCGCGAGCACGATTCCCGGAACCGCAAATATGATCTTGATGTTGTGCTCTATCAGCCAGCCCCCGCACCATCCCTGCGCGCCAAACATCAGCACGAAGATCATACCCGAGATGACTGGCGATACCGCAAACGGCAAATCGATCAAGGTCGTCAGCAGATTCTTGCCGCGAAAGTCGAAGCGCGTGATCGCCCACGACGCTGCCAGTCCGAAAACCATGTTGAGCGGGACTGCAATCGCCGCGGTCAACAACGTGAGCTTGATCGCGGCGCGCGCCTCGGGATTGATAATCGCCGCGAAGTAAAGCCCGACGCCTTTATTGAGCGCTTCGGCGAAGACCGAAAATAGCGGAACGATCAGAAAGAGGCCGAGGAAGCCCATCGCAGTACCGATGATCAGGCGGCGCGCCCACGGCGGATCCTCGGTCGCGCGGCGTACATTTGCCGTCGCCTCTGCGACCGGCACCCAGCCGTCGCCGCGCGTCCTGCCGCTCTCGCCCTCAACCGGCAACATGGCGAGACGCGCTCCAGCGCTGCAGGAGGTTAATCCCGAAGAGCATCGTGAAGGAAATCACCAACATCACCAGTGCGATCGCGGTCGCGCCCTGGTAATCGAACTCCTCGAGCTTGGTCATGATTAACAATGGCACCACCTCGGTATGCATCGGCATGTTGCCCGAGATGAAGACGACCGATCCGTATTCGCCGAGCGCGCGCGCAAAGGCCAGTGCAAATCCGGTGATCACCGCCGGCAGCATCGCCGGTCCGATAATGCGCCGAAAGGTTTGCAGCCGCGAGGCCCCAAGCGTCGCCGCCGCCTCCTCCAGTTCGGCTTCAAGATCCTGCAGCACCGGCTGCACCGTGCGCACCACGAAGGGCAGGCCGATGAAGGTCAGCGCGACCACAATTCCCAAGGGCGAGAACGCAATCTTGATTCCCAACGGCACGAACAGCCGACCGATTAGACCGTTTTGCGCATAGATCGAAGTCAGGGTGATGCCCGCCACCGAGGTTGGCAAAGCGAACGGCAAATCTACCAGCGCATCGAGCGCGCCTTTGCCCGGGAAGTCATAGCGCGAGAGCGTCCAAGCCACGATAAAGCCGAAGATCGAGTTGATTATCGCCGCAATCAACGAAGCGCCGATGCTCAGCCGGTAGGCTGCGATTACGCGCGGCGACAAGACCACGTGCCAGAATCGCTCCCAGCCCATCCCCTCGGTTTTCAACAGAATAGTCGAAAGCGGAATCAGCGCGATCAGGCTGAGATAGGCCAACGTATAACCCATCGTCAGCCCGAACCCGGGCAACACTCGCCGCTTCGCCTTGGTCATATCGAGTGCGCCATATCCATCGCTGTCACTGGTCTTTCCATTCGAACGCGTCCTGCAACACCCCTCGGATCTAGGGCTGGTAAATCTGGTCGAAGACGCCGCCATCGGCAAAATGGGTCGCCTGCGCCTTTTGCCATCCGCCGAAAACGTCTTTCACGGTGAACAGCTTCAGCTTGGGAAAATCCGGTCCGTACTTCTCCGCCGATACCAGCCGCGGACGAAAGTAATGCTTCGCCGCGATCCTTTGCCCTTCATCGCTATAGAGATATTTCAGGTAGGCCAGGGCCACGTCTCGGGTGCCGCGACGGTCGACGATCTTGTCCACCAGCGCCACCGGCGGCTCCGCTAATATACTGGTCGAAGGATAAACGATCTCGAACTTGTCCTTGCCGAATTGATTGATCGCCAGATAGGCCTCGTTTTCCCATGAGAGCAAAACGTCGCCGACCCCGCGCTCGACGAAAGTGGTCGTGGAACCACGCGCGCCCGAATCGAGCACCGGCACGTTCTTATACAACTTCGTAACGAAGTCCTTGGCCGCGGCCTCGCTGCCACCCGGCGCCTGGAGCGCATAGCCCCACGCGGCAAGATAGGCCCATCGCGCACCGCCCGAAGTCTTCGGATTCGGTGTAATCACCTGGATTCCGGGCTTTACCACGTCGCGCCAATCCTTGATTCCCTTGGGATTCCCCTTGCGCACCAGAAACACGATGGTCGAGGTGTACGGCGCGCTGTTATCGGGCAAGCGGCTCTGCCAGTCGGCCGGCAGCAACTGCGCCTTTTCCGCAATCGCATCGATATCATAGGCGAGTCCGAGCGTGACGACATCGGCCTCAAGTCCATCGATTACGGCGCGGGCCTGTTTGCCCGAACCGCCATTGGACACATTAATTGTCACGTCCTGACCGGTGGTCGCCTTCCAATGAATCGCGAACTGGACGTCGTAATCCTCGTAAAGCTCGCGGGTCGGATCATAGGAGGCATTGAGTATGGTCTGGGCGGCGCGTGCGGCCCTCTCGAACAGCGACACCGCCGCGAACAGCGCGACCAAAGATAAAAGAATAACCCGGCTTAACTTCATGCTGTTGCCTGATTCGCTCCTTTCGTAATCATTTGCTGGCTATGGACGGTTACCGCCGCCGGAAGTCCAGGCTCGAACAGCCCGGGACTTTCCGGCGGCGCGGTTTAGTTTGGCGCCGTGTCGCGACCTGCCCTAATACGCGAATTCCATGTTGAGGAAGATCGCGTGGGTATCGAGCGGCACCGTATTCGGAATAGAACCCGTCGCCGGAAGCTTGCGGCCGTTGAAGGTACCGCCGGCTGCATAGTTGAATTGCTTCGCATAGTCGATCGGCACACTGAACTGGTCGTGATAGAACATCAGGTTCTGGCTATCCAGCGCAAAGCGCAGGTACTCGTTATACTGATAGCTCACACCCGCAACCAGCCGCATGAAATCCAATGGATTCTCGTTCACGTTGTCATTCGGCATGAACCATTGGAGCAGCCCAAACGCCGTCAGCTTGGTCCCCGGGATATGGTAATGACCGAGGAAATCCGCGCCGATTTCGCGCGCCCGTCCGTTGTTCAGGTAGGCCTGGTATAAGGCCGTTTGCGGTCCATAGCTGTTGGGATAGGTGTAGCAGGGCGTGCCGGTGGTGCAGGTGTTCCCGGCGTACTTGCCGGTGGTCTGGCCGGTTCCAGTCGCCGTGCCAAAGGCATCCAGCGGACCGCTGCCCGAATACAGGTTGTTCAGCTGAAACGCGTTCTGGCCGTAGTCCACCTCACCCAAAATATTCCACTCCTGGGCGGCGTAAGTCAGAATCCCGGACATTCGCGTAAAATGAGCGATGCTCCCCTTGAGCAAAGTCGGCACGCTGCCGATATCCGGGGCAACATTGCCGTAGCCGTAATTGTAGAATCCCGTCAGCCCGAGTCCCTGGTAGCGCCACGACGAGCCGAACGGATAGTACGTTAGCCGGGCCATTCCCTGCTTGGTATCGGTCTGTTCGGGCTGGTTGAACTTGCCGTTGTCGTACACCCCGAAGGCGTAATCAAGATAGGTCTGCTCGCCGCCGCTAAACTTGATCGGACCTGCGAACTGGAGGCCGATCTGGCTTGAAGACAGACCCAGGTAATTCCACGGCGATAGAAAGACGAACCGGTACTGGGTAAAGTCTTCCTCCCAGCCGAGCAGCGGGTTGGGCTGCGCGCCGCCGGTGACGGTAAAGCCTTTGAATTCCGGCGATTTGTCGAACAAACCGCTGTATTGAACGTAGGCGTACTTCAACCGCAGATTCAGATCGCCGTCGAGATTGCTCGCGAAGCCGGTGTTGGCCCCGGTCTTGTCGGCGGTCGCGGTGCCGTTGGCGCGGTAAATCTCCGGCGTAAAGCGGAAGGTCAAATCTTCGGTCGGCGTGAAATAGGTATTGAGATAGACCCGGTTGATATCGAACGAATTGTACGAGTTGTTGTACGGACCCGGCGGGTTCATGTTCTCGAGGAACTGCGGCCCGAAGCCGGTATGAGTGTAGAAACTGTAATCGAAGTAGGCCAGCGCGCCGATCCGGAACTTGTTCTGGAAGTTGGTCATGTAGCTGGCCCAGGCGGGCTTGATCTGGTCCACCTGCTTTTGCAACTCCGCATTGTCGTAGCGTTGCTGCGCTTCGGTTTGCGCCACCGCCGCGCGTACTGCATCCTGCGTCCGCTGCTGGGTACGCTGTTCGACTTCCTGCTCGATCTGCTCGGCGCTGACGCCAAAGGTCATCGGCGCACGGCCACGGCCTGGCCGGACAAAGACCTCCCCGGTCTTCTGGTCCACCCATAGCGTGGTCTGCTTCGAGAATGGCGGCGCATCCTGCGCCCGTAAAGGCTGTGCGCTCGCAACCAGCGCGAGGCCTCCCAGCGCTGCTACTGCGACCTTCCATCTGCCTTTCATCAAGATTCCTCCCTAGAATCTGGTTTCCCGATTAAGTTGCCGCAGTGACTAAAAGGGCGCGGGTCACAAACATCGGTCTTCGGAGATGTTCCGGCCCATCAGCCTCTCTGGTCATCGGCTGCCTCATTTGCTCGCAACGGTTCCGTTGCGAATGTCGGTGAGTTGCACCGACGTGTACGGCTTGCCGTCACAGATGTACTTGGTCGGCGTCGCCTGCTGGATTTGGGTGCAATCCTCGACTCTCGGCTGCGGCCCATAGCTGAGGAATGGATTCCTCCCGGCGCATCCCGAAAGGGCCAGAAGCCCGGTTGCGGCGACTATGATCTCGATTCGTCCCATTTTCACCTCACTAAAATGATAAGTCCCATCTGATTTATAGAGTAATGGCGCAAAAAAACCCGGATTACGATAATCAGTTGGCTCGCCTTTGCCTCTCGCCACAACCTCAACTGCCCGCACGACGTCAATCCAAAGTCGTCGAATCCAATGCTTTAGCATATTTAATCCATCGATTTCTTTAATCTATCGATTTACTAGATAAATATGCGACGATAGATTCCTTGTCAAGCTTGGGCCACGGCGTTCCTTTTGGGGGAATTCTCGGCGCTCTATTGCGCCGAATTGTCGAGTCGCAGGCGGTCGATCAGCCCGATCAGTTCAGCCATCGAGGTCATTACGAAGTCGGGCCGGTGTTGCGGATGGTCGCGCAAATAGCCGAGCGTAGCCGGACCCGTCGCGACTGCGACCTTCGCCCCGTAACCGGCCTGCGTCGCCGCCATCACGTCGCGCGGCTCGTCCCCGACGTACATGCAGGCCTGCGGCAGGATCGACGCTTGCGCCGCCGCGTGCTTGAGGCTCTCGGTCTTGTCGAGCGCCCGCAAGGTGGCGGTGCTTTGAGTCAAAACCTGGTCGAAATACGACGCCAGCCCGACCATCGCGAGCTTCGCGACCAGCCGCCGCGAGTCTCCCGGCCGCGACGTGATAATCGCAGTGGCATAGCCGCGCCGTTTGAGCTCGGCCAACGTTTCATGCACGTGCGGCAGGACTTCGAGCCGTTCCGTGCGATCGAGTTCGGTGACGAAGTAGGCGAAGGCGAGTTGAAGATATTGCGGGTGCAAATGCTCAGGCAGCCCGAGGAACATGTCGTCCCGCGCGAGCGACTCGCGATAGCGCTCGGGGGTCAGCTGCGGGTGCTGCCCGAGATGATCGAGGGCGTTCCGCGCGGCTATGTAAAGCGGTCCATGGAGGTCAACCAGGGTGCCGTCGAGATCGAAGAAAATCGCCTTGAAGTTACGTCCCAAGCACATTCCCGCCGGCACGCATCGAGGCCCCGGGGCTCTGATACATCACGCCGTCTGCATGATCGACTACAGCGCGGATCGATAGCTCAGCCTGGTGCAAGTCAGGCCGGATGCGCGCGCTCTCGGCTTGACGGCCGGCCGCATCGGTTACGGCCGGCCCGCTTGATAGTTGATCAGCCCCGATTACTCAGTTTCCGATTGCGCCTTAAGCTGCTCAATCTGTCGCCGTTGCTGTTCGATTTCCGATTGCTGCGACTGCAACTGCGACTGCGTCTGAGCCTGCTGATTCTCGTTGTTCTGCATCGCGTTGCCGACCACGAAACCGGTGCCGGCGCCCAGCGCGCCACCGATCGCCGCGCCCGCGCCCGGAGCACCCACCGCTGCGCCGATAATCGCGCCCGTACCCGCGCCGACCAGCGCTCCAATCCCAGTGCCCTTTTCACGAGTGCTCAGCGGTTCGCCCGAGCATCCGGCTAATGCGACCAGCATCGCCACAGCGATTATGCAAGCGGCCACTTTTTTACCAATCGAGTACATTTCAACTGTCCTCCACTTGGGCGTAGTTATGCTTACTGTTGCGGCGCCTGTTGTATCTGTTCCTGTACCGGCAGGCCCGCGATTGACTTGCCATTCTCGTCGGCCAGCGCGAGCCCCGGCTTGCCATTGACGGTGACGTGCATTTCAGCCCGATCGCGCCCGTTCTGATCGAACAGCACCAGCGCCGGTTCGCCGCTCGCTGAAACGCCGAGCCCCACGCGCGCGCGGCCAGTCGACGGATCGTAGAGCGTCACGCTCGACGCGTTATCGTCGGCCACCGTGAAGCCCGCAATCTGCCGGCCCCCCGTGCTGTAGATAGCCATTCCGTCGCGAGCGCCCGGCGTCTCTCCGAGAACCACCCGCTTGGATCCCGATTGATCGTAAAAGGCGATCGCCGCCCCGCCATCGGCCCCGACCCGGAACTCGCCGCGCTGCCGTCCCGTCTGATCTTCCAGCGACACCCCCGCGATGCCCTTTCGGTCCACCTGGAAGACCCCGCGTTCGTTGCCGTCCGCATCTACCAGCACGAACTTATCGGCCTTGAGTTCGCGCGCCGCGCGCGCCGAAGCTTCAGCTTCGCGCGGGACCAGATGTCCGGAAAGCGCGCCTCCAAAAATTCCGCCGACTAACGCCAGGATCGCATAGAGCCAGCCTTTTCCATCCTTCATTTCTTCCCAATGCCCTCCTTCTCCGGAACAGTGCATTAGCAGCTTTCAACGGGAACCGCCGCAGGTCAACCGCAATTGCGGCTAATTCGGCTGAAGTGTAACTCAGCCGCGATCAAAACGCTTCATATCAGAACGCCGCACGTGATCGCTGTCCATTGCGAGGGCAAAACGTCCCTCCCGCGCCGCCTCGATCAACGCGATCTGCCCCGTCTGTCGGGCGCGTGCCGCACTTAACGCGAGAATCGCCGCGTCGGCCTCATCGAGCGTCCTCACCCCCGAAGCCCCTTCGCACCCGAGTTCCTCCGCCAGCCGCCGGTTGATTCGCACGCGCGCGTCGAGCGCCGCCCGGCCCGTACTCTTGGGTGGAATCGCGACGCCCTTCGCCCACACGCGAAAGGCCAGGTCCGGATACGCCTCGTAGCTCGCGGCCCCGAGTCCGTCGATCGCGCGATACGCCGCAAAGCCCGCGATCATGAAGCGCGTGAAGATGCGGCCGCCGGCCGGCGCTGGCCCGGCTTGCGCGCGATCGATCGCGTCCCCGAACAATTCACGTCCGAGCGCCGCCAGATGAGGCTTGCAGCGCGGATCGCTTACGCAAGCGGCAAAGAATTCGAACTGCGGCGTTGGAAAGAGCGACAACCGAAACAGCGCGCCGTCGCGCTTGCGCAGCTCGAGTTGCTTGACCATCGCACGCAGCGAAGCGTCGATTTCGCGCCCTCGCTGCGGCTGTATGTCGTTGGTGCCGCTCGTCGCGAGATCGAGGTCGCGCGGCCATCGCGGAGAATCGATCAACGCGATCGCGTCGCTGGCGGCGAGTTCGGGCGCAGCCGCCAGCATCCGCCGGCGCAGCTCGCAAATCGCACCGGCGCCCTTCGCGCCAGCATGTTCGATTCCGACCAGGGCGACCCGCGCCAACCGCATCCGGGATGCCGCCGCATCGACCGTCGCGAGATCGAGAAAGTTCTCGCCTACGTCGATTCCCACGATCGGGCCAGCGCTTTGGCGCATTACGCTCACGGCGGCGACGAGGGTACCGGCGGCAAGGTCGGCAGCGCGGGCGCCGCCGGTGTGGTCGCGAGCGCTGGAGGCGTCCCTGGCGTCACCGACGCTGGCGGTATCGCGATGGCGTCCGAGGAGTAAATCAGCCGGTATTCGCGCAGACCCCCAATCACTTTCTTCACGTAATCGCGAGTCTCGTGAAAGCCGATATTCTCCACCCACTGATCGTCTGCTCCGGGATACTTCGCCGCCCATCCGGCCGCCGCATGCTCACCGCCGTTGTAGGCCGCGACTGCCTTGAACTGATCGCCCCCGAACATCCCCATCAGGTTGCGCAAATAGACCGTGCCGATCGTCACGCTGAGCGAAGGATCGTAGAGATTGAGATCCGCGCCTGACACTCCCGCCTCGGGCGCCCAACGATCGGCCGTCGTCGGCAGCAATTGCATCAGGCCGCGCGCGTCCGATCCCGATCGGGCCTTCGGATTGAACAGGCTCTCCTGATGAATCAGCGCCAGCACCAGGTACGGATCCAGGCTGTTGCGCGCCGCCGCCGCCGACACCAGCTCCCAGTAGCCACGCGGATAGCGAATCCGTTCCGCCACGTGCGCATTGATCTCGCCGCGCGCGCTCATTCGCGTTGCCGCGCTGATCGCGTCGTACCACGCGCCCGCCGCGATATATTCTGCGAGCACAAAATCGCGCAGCGTCGGATCGCCCGCCGAATTATCCTCGACCGCGCGCAGTTCCGGGGCTTCCAGATCGCGCAGCGAAAGGTCGCGCAGCGTAATCGCCCGCACCAGGTGGAACTGGGCGGCGCCGGAGACCGGTGGAATTCCGACCGCGACCGGATCCGAGGCGAGCGCAGCCGGAAACGCGGTGGGGCTGAGATGCACTTTGCGCTCGGCCAGCGCGGGATAATAGTTGCTGTTGATGCTCAGCGCGACGCGTTGATAAAGCGCCTGGGCCTGAGCTTGGTCGCCATTGGCCTCCAGCGCACGCGCCTGCCAGTAACCGAACATGTCGCGTTGCGAACCGGGGTCCGCGCTGGCCCCAGCGGCGGCAAACTCGGCCGCGGCCGCGTCATAGCGCTTGAGCATGAACAACATGAACGGCGCACGAAAACGCGCATCAGTCGCGGCGTCGCTGTCTGGATAGCGCGCGATCAACCGTTGATATTGCGCCCGCGCCGCCTCGCGATCGCCGTCGTCTTCATAAGTGCGTCCGATTTCGAAGATCGCTTCGGGCGCAAGCGTGCTCCCCGGAAATCCGCGCAATAGGCGATTGAAGTAATCGCGCGCCAGCTCGGTGTTGTCGGTGTGCCACCACGAATGGGCCATGCCATTCAATGCGGCCGCCGCGTGAGCGCCGCCCGGAGCAAGCGCGAGGTAGCGCGTGAGCGCCGCGCGTTGGCTCTCCGGGTCTCCGCGCGAGGCCTGCGCCTCCAGCCATACCAGTTCTGCGCGCAGCGCCGCCGGCGGTTCCATCGCGAGCGCCGCATCAAGCTGTTCGAGCGCGGCC
>DASXFX010000029.1:0-6418 GCA_036489375.1 Binataceae bacterium (SeqCode)
CAAGCGCCTCGACCCCGACTCCGGGCGGCGACAAGGTTTGTTTCAAGCCGCAAAGGAATTACGGGAGTCGGGCGATCTCACGGCGGTAGATCACCAACGTCTTGACGCCATACGCAGTTGGTTCAACGACTATCTCGAAAAGCCGACCCGCCTGTCGCTTTCACCCCGCCCGAACCGCAAGGCGCAAGCTATCAGTTGGTTCAAAGACACGGCCACCTCGCACATCAGCAAAATGCGCCAGTTTAAAACTATATTGGAGCGCTACGGCATCGAGGTAGAAATCATTACGACCACCCGGCCCGGCTACATCGTTTATGAGGACAGATTTCAGGTGGCAGCCTACCCGTTCGCCGATACCCCCACCTAACGTTTGCGATCAAACCCGCCCACCCTTCCTTTTCTTAGCGCAACTTAACCCCATCCGTCACGGATGGATGTCGGCGCTGCGCTTGAGCCGCCGCACGTGAATCTCCTTCTCCCGCTTGCGCGTTTGCGCGATGTCATAAGCCGACTGCATCCGCATCAGCGTGTCCATCTTCATCCCAAACGCCTTCTCGATCCGCAGCGCCATCTCACCGGAAAGAGACGCCCTGCCGTTAAGCAAACTGGACAGGGTCGGCCGCGAAACGCGCAGCGCCGCCGCCGCGGCGGTCACCGACAGCCCGGCGGGTCCAACAATTTCCGTCCGGATAAAGTGGCCCGGATGCGGCGGATCTTTTATATGCATTTTGCTTCCGATCTCCCCGCCTCACCACGGCGCGGGACCCGCGATCATCCCCGTATCCGGATTCAGCCGCAGCTTGGGCGCCAATGGCAAAAAACTGAAATTGAACATCGCGTTGATCGGATTCGCCTTCAAGTCGAACGAATGCGGATCGCCCAGCCGTCCCAGCTTCCAGTTGTCCTCGATAAACCGCAGCACCGACGTCTGATCCGTCACCGTGTGATCGATATAGTTGCTCCGCGCCCACGGCGATATCACCATCAACGGCAGCCGCGGCCCATACCCGCATTGATCCTGATTCGCCCCCAGCGCCGCGTTGCCGCACAGCCCCGTCGTCCCCAGCAGCCGGTCCTGATCCGGGTCGCTCGATTGATTCACGATCGGCGGCATCACGTGGTCATACCAGCCGTCCGAGTCGTCGTACGTGATTATTATCGCCATGCTCCGCCATTGCGGCGTCGCCTGCAGCGCGTTGATCGTGTTGACCAGAAAGGTCTGCTCCGCCAGCGGACTCGAGGTAAACGGATGCCCCGTCGAATCGTCCGGTGCCTTCACGAAGGTCACGCTCGGCATGTAGCCATGACTCACCGCGGTCCATAAATCGCGCAGGTCATACTGATGGTTCGCCTGGTCCGCATTGCTCCCGATCACGTAGGGCGACGACGGCGGAAGATGATGGAGGTTGGCGGTGGACGCGTAAAACTGAAACGGTTCGTAATGACTATTGTAGTCCGGATTGCATTCCAGCCCGTTGCCTTCGTTGATCTTGCCGAAATTGCCGTAGAACCAGCCCCACGTGATGTTTTTCGCGGTCAGCAAGTCGCCGATATTCGGCCCCGTCATCTGCGCGCCCGTCCGCTGATCGCACTCGTCGCCCTCCGCCTCCACGTTCTTGATCACCGTGCCGTTGATTATCCGGCCCGCAATATTCTCCGGCACCGCCCCATGCGTATCGCCCGAGACCAGGTTCAGATGGCCCACCACCGTCACCCCGAACAGCGTCCCGAACGAGTTGTCGCTCATCGCGTAGTACTGCGCGTAGTTCCACATCGCCGTCACGGTATTGCCGTCGTAATAGCCCATCGGCAGGTTCGCGATCGGTGGGCAGTCCGTCGTATTGAGCGGACTCGTGAACTGCACGAACATATCCAGCAGCCCGCCGTTATAGGCCTGCTGCTCGTTCATGTAGAAGTTGGTGTTGTCGCAGGTGAACGCTTGCGTTCGATCCAGCCTGAACGGATTTACCGTGTTCAGATTCTGCGTCGCGATCACGCCCGCGATATTGTTGGCCGTCGGCGTGTTCGGCAGCGCCTTGAACTTCGGCTCCCCCGCCGGATTCGCCGCCACCGGATAAGTCGCGAAGTAATGATCGAACGAGACGTTCTCGTCATCGATTACAACCAGGTATTTGATCGGCGTCTGCGTATTCGGCGTGATCGCAATCGCCCCCGCCTCCGCCCTCCCCACCCCAATCGCAACGCAGCACGCAACCATCAGGGCGATCCCGATACCAATCGCTATCCTCCTCGCCAACCCCACGCCGCTCCCCGCCGCCGCAACCCTCCCCGCGCTCTTCCCCATTGAGCCCGCCCGCGCCGCACCAGTAGTCGTCGATTTCCGCATTGAAGTACCCCCGGGCACCGTCCTGATGATCGGCCTGCGGCGCTAAGTTGTCCCCCAACCACGCCGACCGCTATATCTTCGCAATCAGTGCCGAACAGATGCCCAGCCAAGCGTTATATAAATTTATCACCGCTTGTAAAACTTGGGCGATGAAGACCCGCGACGTCTCATATCAGGTGAAATCCGACCCTCGTGCGGACACCAAAATTACCAAAATAACGCAAATTTGATGGTGGTATTAGCTTATTAAAGATGCTCTAATCTTTGTATAGACAACGCCAAATGTGGGTGAAATTCTTCACGACATTAGCCTTGCCCTCCAAATCGAGGTCGCAGTAGTAGCCCCCCTTCTCAGAAAATGCTGTCAGAATGTAGCCGTATCGATTAGATCAATCGACTGTCTGTGGTTCTCTCGGCCGTCCACCAAGCTCCCCGACTCGTCCCCCGCGATCGCGTCCCAGCTTCGTCACGCGAGGGTGCCCCATTCGCCCGTCCGAGTCACTCCGGATCGCCACTCCGCGATCGCCCCGATCTTCACCCGCACGGAACCACGCCGGCGCCGCTATCGCCGGAGGCTCATGCCGCAATCTCTTTGGTCTGCGCGACGCCCTCGAATAGCGCCGTGCTCAGATAGCGCTCGCCCGAGTCCGGCAGCACCACCACGATCGTCTTGCCCGCGTTCTGCGCCCGCTTGCCGATCCGCACCGCCACTGCCACCGCCGCTCCGCACGAGATGCCCGACAGGATGCCTTCCTCCTGCGTCAGCCGCCGCGCGTAATGGATCGCGTCCTCGTTGGTGACCTGCTCGATTTCATCTACCAGTGATAGATCCAGCACCTCCGGCACGAAGCCCGCCCCGATACCCTGGATCTTGTGCGACGCCGGCTTCAGTGGTTGTCCGTTACGGTGCTGCGTCAGCACCGGACTCGCACTTGGCTCTACTGCCACCGAGACGATCGCTTTGCCTTTGGTCTTTTTGATGTAGCGGCTGACGCCCGTGATCGTGCCGCCGGTCCCCACCCCCGACACCAGGATATCGATCGCGCCGTCGGTGTCGTCCCAGATCTCCGGCCCCGTCGTCGCCTCATGAATCGCCGGGTTCGCGGGATTCTTGAACTGCTGCAGCAGCACGTAGCGCTCGGGCGCCGACGCGACGATTTCCTCCGCCTTCGCGATCGCTCCGCTCATGCCCCGCGCGCCGTCGGTCAGCACCAGCGTGGCCCCGTATGCGATCAGCAGCTTGCGCCGCTCGACGCTCATGGTGTCCGGCATCGTCAGCGTCAACGGCATCCTGCGCGCCGCTGCCACGAACGCCAACGCGATACCGGTGTTGCCGCTGGTCGGTTCAATCAGCTCCTTGCCGGGACCCAGCAGGCCGCGCTTTTCGGCATCCCAAACCATCGCGGCGCCGATGCGGCATTTGACCGAATACGCGGGATTACGCCCCTCGATCTTCGCCAGCACCGTCACCGGCGCGCCGTCGATTACGCGGTTCAGCCGCACCAGTGGGGTATGCCCGATCGATCGTGAATTGTCTTCGTACCAGTGTGGCATCGGATGTCTCCCGCTCCAGATTTGCCGACCGCCAGCGCCCGCGCGTATGCAGTGCGTGCGCCGATCTCACCGCAATCAGCAAGGCTGAAATCTTGATTCACTATAGCCGAAATCGTGCAATTATCTTTTGCATAATCGGTCATCCAGGAATGATGAAGGCGACTGATTGACCCTCTGCCTGTGCTCTCTATTGCTCACGTCCGATTGCTGAAGAACCGATTCGCCGGCCGCGGCAAACCCAGGTTCTCGCGCAAGGTCTTGCCCTCGTACTCGCGCCGAAAGAGTCCGCGCCTTTGCAGTTCGGGCACCACCTGATCGACGAAGTCGTCGAGCCCGCCCGGCAGGTAGGGGAACATTATGTTGAAGCCGTCGCACGCTTCGGTGAAGAACCATTCCTCCATCTGGTCGGCGATCGTTACTGCGGTGCCGACGAAAGCAAGGCCGCTGAAACCGCCTACGCGCTGCGCGAGTTGGCGCACCGTCAGGTTGTCGCGCTTGGCCAGATCGATCACGCGCTCGCGGCCGCTCTTGCTCGCGTTGCTCTCGGGAATCGGCGGCAGCGGGGCGTCCGGATCGAGGCGCGACACGTCGTGCCCGAGCGCGATCGAAAGCGACGCGATCGCGCTGTCGTAATGCACCAGGCTGTCGAGCCGCGCCCGCTTCGCGCGCGCTTCCTCCACGCTGTCGCCGACCACGACGAAGGCGCCCGGCAGCACCTTTAGATGGTTGCGGTCGCGCCCCAGCCGATCCATCCGGCCTTTCACGTCGGCGTAAAACTCGCGCGCATAAGCGATACTGCCGCCGGCGCCGAAGATCACCTCTGCGGTCTCCGCCGCGAGCTGCCGCCCCGCATCGGACGCGCCCGCCTGTACGATCACCGGCCATCCCTGCACCGGCCGCGCGATATTAAGCGGCCCGCGCACCCTCAAGTGCTCGCCCTCATGATTCAGCACGTGGAGCTTGTCCGGGTCGAAATAGTCGCCGGTCTCGACGTTGCGCACGAAGGCGTCGTCCGCCCAGCTATCCCACAGCCCCGTCACGACGTCGAAGAACTCACGCGCCCGGCGATAGCGCTGCGCATGCTCGACGTGTTCCTCCAGGCCGAAATTCAGCGCCTCATCGGGATTGCCCGAGGTCACCACGTTCCAGCCAGCGCGGCCTTCGCTCAGATGGTCGAGCGAGGCGAATTTCCGTGCGACATGATACGGCTCGTTGTAGGTGGTTGACGCGGTCGCGATCAGCCCCAGGTGTTCGGTCACGACGGCCAATGCGGGCAGCAATACCAGCGGGTCGAATGACGTAACCGTCGCGCTGCGCTTGAGCGCTTCGAGCGGCATGTTCAGCACGGCCAGATGGTCGGCCATGAAAAACGCGTCGAACTTGCCACGCTCCAGCGTCTGCGCCAGCCGCGTCAAGCGTTTGAAATTGAAGTTCGCATCGGCCCACGCCCCCGGATAACGCCAGGCCGCGGTGTGAATGCTGACCGGCCGCATGAACGCCCCAAGCCGCAACTTCTGTGACTTATCCATCTCTATTCCTCGACCGCGTACTGATTCCGCTTAGCCGCACGAAAGCTCGCTTGATCCCGCTTCCCTGATCTTGTTTGCCCATCGACGGCGGAACGCCTGCGTCCTTGATGATCGACCTATTCGAGTCGTGGCTTATGAGTCAAATACGCCGCCCGCGCCGTTTTCGCCCGACCCATTCCGGTCTAGGTTAGATCGTTGCGCCGGCCACTAAACTGGCTTCTGTACTACCGACTGCTGACAGGGACTTTGGGCCGCCGTCAATTGTCCCTGGCGAGCAGCTCGAGCAATCGATTCTTCAGCATCATGCTGCCGGCGTAGGAGGACTCGCTTCCGGCCAGCGCTCGAAGTCCTGTACGCGGATCGTATGCTCGATCTCATGAGTCTTTAATTTAACGGAATTGGCGGTGAAACAGCGGACGCTTCTCATCAAACATTTTTATCATTGGTTGGCCGCCACGTTCGCAATCCGCGTTGATTCGATCGGGTAGGTGCCAAGTTGTCCTTTCAGCGCTGCCTGAAGGAAAACTTTTGAATATGCAGCCACCGATCGATCGGAGTCCGTCGTCAAAGTCTTAAGATACAGTGCAAAGCAGATTCTGGTCGTCACAGTCGTCACAATAGTTCCTTTCCTGGAATTTAGCTTACCATTTTCGATTCGGGATCGATTTCAGTCTGGTGGTGCTCGACAAGCTACGCGGCGACGATGCCGCCAAGCTGACGCAGTTAGTAATGGAGTATGATCCGGAGCCGCCCTTTGATGCCGGCAGCCCTGAGTCAGCGGGTCCTGCGCTAGTTCAGCAAGCGATGAACTTCATGGCTGTGGCGATGGCGCATCAAGGCAAGTAATTGCCGCTGAATTCCGCCACGTCCGCGCCGATAGGGAAATCAGGGCCTTGCGAAAGCGCGGCTAGCCACCCTCGACGGGTGGCTAGCGCAAATACAGGAGAAGCTTACCGTGGCTCACGAGAGTACCTCTGTGAACCACGGT
>DASXFX010000078.1:0-76747 GCA_036489375.1 Binataceae bacterium (SeqCode)
CACGTCGCCATAACAGTGAAATGCTTCACCCTGTAGTTAGATTTGACCGTATTAGCTTGCTTACGATAACCATCCGGAGCCATACCTTGCCCGCGAACGCGGGTGAAATATTTCACGACAGTAGCCAGCCTCATAATAAACGACGTTTCGTATCAGCGTACGTGACTGCACAGACCCCCTCGAAAACCACTGATTCGACCCGCTCGGAGACCCGGGGATGACTTGCTAAGCAAATGCGTCTATCATTTCGGAAATATATTTCACTTTTCAGATTTTACCACGATGGCACCCACCCCCAAAGCTCTCGCCGACAGCCTTCTCAAAGCTCCCCCGCCGCGCGCTAATGGCGCCCGCCCGCAGAACCCTTCTAAGGCCGAGCCCATCGTCGAGGCCCAATTGATCGCCGAACGCCTCGGCCATCTCGACGAGGCCGAGCCCCGATGAGAGCTGCGCGCGCCCGTCCGCACGGCCCTTCCAGCGCGCTCGAAGAGGCCGAGTTTATGCGCAAGGTTGGGCAGCAGGTGCGCGACGCCCGCGCCCGCCATGGCATGACGCGCCGGATGCTCGCGCACGACTCCGGCCTCTCCGAACGCTACCTCGCCCTGCTCGAAGACGGTCGCGGTAACCTCTCGATGGTCCTGCTGCGGCGCGTCGCCGCGGCCATCGACGTCCCCCTCGCCCGCCTCGTCCTCGAGGACGAGCCTACCGTCGAGGCCCAATTGATCGCCGAACGCCTCGGCCATCTCGACGAGGCCGAGCTCCGATGAGGGCTACGCGCGTCCGTCCACACGGACCTTCCAGCGCGACCGAAGAGGCCGAGTTTATGCGCAAGGTCGGGATGCAGGTGCGCGACGCCCGCGCCCGCCATGGGATGACGCGTCGGATGCTCGCGCACGACTCCGGCCTCTCCGAACGCTACCTCGCCCTGCTCGAAGACGGTCGCGGTAACCTCTCGATGGTCCTGCTGCGGCGCGTCGCCGCCGCCATCGACGTCCCCCTCGCCCGCCTCGTCCTCGAGGACGAGCCTACCGTCGAGGCCCAATTGATCGCCGAGCGCCTCGGCCATCTCGACGAGGCCGAGCTGGCCGAAGCCTCCGCGCTGCTGGAGCGGCGCTTCGGCCTCGGCAATGCCCGCGCGGAGCGCGTCGCCTTGATCGGCTTGCGCGGCGCAGGCAAAAGCACGCTCGGCGCCCTCGTCGCCAAACAGTTAAACTGGGATTTCGTCGAATTGAGCGACGAGGTCGAACGCGAAGCCAACGCCCCGCTCGCTCACATCTTCGCGACCGAGGGCCAGGCCGCCTATCGCCGCTACGAACGTCGCGCCATCCAGCGCCTGATTCGCACCCGCCGCCACGTCGTCATCGCCGCCGGCGGCGGCCTCGTCGCCGAAGCCGCCAACTTCCAGCGCCTGCTCGCCTCCGCTTTCACCGTCTGGCTCTACGCCACGCCCGAGGAGCACTGGGCCCGCGTCGTCAGCGACGAAGGCGACCGCCGCGTCACCGGCGGCGCCAGCGACGCCCGCGCGATGGCCGACTTGCGCCGCATCCTCGAACAACGCGAACGCCTCTACCGCAAGGCCGACGCCAGCCTCGACACCACCGCCAAATCCCCTGCCCAAGCCTCCCTCGACCTCCTCCACCTCCTCACCTCCCCGCCAATAAGGGATTAACCCTGTTGTGGCCAAAGCATCGAAGCCGAGCCTCACTTCTGAGGAATTCGAACCCGGTCCTGGTCAATCGGAAACCTCAATTTGACGAAAATCCACGAAACATGCATTATATTGCAGGTCACCGATTCCGCGGAAAGGACCTCAAGCGGAAAGGACCCTCAAGCGAAAAGGACTCAAACGGGTCGTCTAATCATAAATAAAGACTATCATGTGTAGGAATATTACTTATTTCAGCTACAAGACCTAATATATCCGATTGGTACTAACGTAATCAGCGTAAAGAATATGATTGATTTCCGAACCAGCCCTCAAAAGTATCGCCATTGGAAGCTCACTTTCGACGGCCCAATCGCCACCCTCGCCCTCGATGTCGCCGAGGACGGCGGCCTCGTTCCCGGCTACGAACTCAAGCTCAATTCCTACGACCTCGGCGTCGATATCGAGCTCAACGACGCCGTCCAGCGCCTCCGTTTCGAGCATCCTGAGGTCGCCTGTGTTATCCTAACCTCTGCTAAGGAACGCGTATTTTGCGCCGGCGCCAATATCCGCGCGCTCGGCCTCGCGAGCCATTCGTTCAAAGTAAACTTCTGCAAATTCACCAACGAAACCCGTAATTCTATCGAGGACGCCACCCGCAATTCCTCGCAAACCTATATCGCAGCAGTGAACGGATCGTGTGCTGGCGGGGGCTACGAACTAGCGCTCGCAACCGACTACATCCTGATGGCGGACGATGGCGCGACCAGCGTTTCACTACCGGAAATCCCTTTGCTGGCGGTGTTGCCGGGCACCGGCGGGCTCACGCGGCTGGTGGACAAGCGGCGGGTGCGGCGCGATAGGGCTGACTTCTTCTGCACTACCGAAGAAGGCGTGCGCGGCAAGCGCTCCGTCGAATGGCGGCTGGTCGATGAACTCGCGCCGCGGAGCAAGCTGATTGAAGCGGCGAATCGCAAGGCGGCCGAAATCGCGGAACTGTCGCCGCGCTCCCACGATATCCGCGGAATCGCGCTAACGCCGATCTCATGCGAACGAACACAGGATGAATCGCGTTACGACTTTGTCACGATAACGATTGATCGCGCACGCGGCGTAGCAAATATGATGATCGAAGGGCCGGCGACGATCGCGCCGACGAGTATCGCGGACGTTCATCGGCTGGGTGCGGAGTTCTGGCCGCTGAAGGTCGCGCGCGAACTCGAAGATGCCATTCTGCATTTGCGTTTCAATGAGGAGAGCGTCGGCACGTGGATTTTCCGCACGCAAGGCGATCGGCGGCTGGTAGAGTCGCACGACCGGGCGCTCGCGGATTTCGCGGACGATTGGCTGGTGCGCGAGGTCACGCTTCATCTGAAGCGGACCCTGGCACGCCTCGACGTTACTTCACGATCGCTGTTCGCCATGATCGAGCCCGGCTCGTGCTTCGTCGGCGTACTGCTGGAACTCGCATTGGCGGCCGATCGAACCTACATGCTCGCGGGCAAGCGTGAAGGCGACGAACTGCCGCCCGCCGCGATCACATTGACTGGAGCCAACTTCCGCCGCTTTCCGATGTTGAACGGGCTCGCACGGATCGAGACGCGTTTCATCGACGATCCAAATCATCTGGAAGAATTGCGCGGCCGCATCGACGACGATCTGCAAGCGGAAGAAGCCGAAGAACTGGGGCTGGTGACATTTGCGCCGGATGAAATCGATTGGGACGACGAGGTCCGAATCGCGATCGAAGAACGCGCGTCATTCTCACCCGACGCGCTCACGGGAATGGAAGCATCGTTGCGATTCGCCGGACCGGAGACGATGGAGACCAAGATTTTCGCGCGATTATCCGCATGGCAGAACTGGATTTTTCAGCGGCCCAACGCGACCGGGGAAAAGGGCGCATTGAAGCTTTACGGCAGTGGCCGGCGCGCGGAATTCGACGCGCGGAGGGTATAACGATGGCGATTGACTATGCCGAACGCATTCCAAATAACGTGAACTTGTCGGAGAATCGGCGCCTGCAACGCGCGCTCGAACAATGGCAACCCGGCTTCCAGAACTGGTGGGCGGAGATGGGTCCGGCCGGCTACCAAGAGCGCGACGTGTATTTGCGAACGGCGACTTCGGTCGATGCGCAGGGATGGGCCAGCTTCGGCTATGTGAAGATGCCCGACTATCGGTGGGGGATATTTCTCGCCGAGGCTGAGCGCGATCGAAAGATCGCGTTTGGCGATCACCAGGGCGAACCGGCCTGGCAAGAAATTCCGGGCGAGTATCGCGGCGCATTGCGAAGACTGATCGTGACGCAGGGCGACACCGAGCCGGCTTCGGTCGAGCAGCAACGGCGCCTGGGCCAGACCAGTCCGTCGCTGTACGATCTGCGTAATCTATTTCAAGTGAACGTCGAAGAAGGGCGTCATCTATGGGCGATGGTGTACCTGCTGCATGCCTACTTCGGACGCGACGGACGGGAAGAAGCCGAAGCACTATTACAGCGGCGCTCAGGCAACGCGGACAATCCGCGAATCCTCGGCGCGTTCAACGAACAGACGCCCGACTGGCTATCGTTCCTGATGTTCACTTTCTTCACCGATCGCGACGGCAAATACCAACTTGCGAGCCTCGCGGAGTCGGCCTTCGATCCGCTTTCGCGAACGTGCCGCTTCATGCTCACAGAGGAAGCCCATCATATGTTTGTCGGCGAGACCGGCATCGGCCGCGTAGTGCAGCGGACGTGCGAACTGATGAAGGCTCATGACACGGATGAAGTCGGGCGCTTCGGTGGAATCGATCTGAAACTGATGCAGAAATATTTGAATTTTCATTACTCAGTTTCGCTTGATCTCTTCGGAGCCGAACTATCCACTAACGCGGCGAATTATTTCAGCATGGGTTTGAAGGGGCGCTTCAACGAAGAGTCGCGCGATGACGACCATCAACTGAGACAAGCGTTTTATACGATTACCCAAGTCGAAAATGAGCGAATCATTCAGAAGGAACAACCGGCATTGCTCGCGCTGAACGAAACGCTGCGCGACGCGTATATTGCGGATTGCGCGCGCGGCATCGGGCGCTGGAACAAGGCCATCAAGACCGCTGGAATCGACTTCGAATTGAAGCTGCCGCATCGCGGATTCCATCGCGCTATCGGCGATTGCGCCGCGGTGAAGGTTGCGCCGGACGGACGCGTGATAACTGCGGCGGAATGGGAAGCGCATCAAGCCGAATGGCTACCCACGGCAACCGAACGTCAATTCGTGGGATCTTTGATGATTGGAGTAACCGAGCCGGGGAAATTTGCCAGCTGGATCGCGCCACCGGCGCGCGGCATCAATCACCAAGCAATCGATTTCCAATACGTAGTGTGATGGACGCCGCGTGATTTTGAAGAGACCCGACTGTGGCGCCTTTCCCGAAAAGGGAAAGGCGGCAATCGAGACGGGAAAAAGCAACTCAGCCCCAGAGAAAAGGGTTATTCCAGAAGAGCAACTGGCTAATCGATTATGGTCATCCCCTCGACGAAGGTATGAAGGGCGGCATCCCGGTATGCGCCGAGACGCCACCGTCAACGACGATTTTCGCGCCAGTGATGAAAGAGGCTTCGTCGGAAGCGAGAAAAGTCACGGTGTTGGCGATCTCTTCGGGCTCACCCATGCGACCGACCGGATGAATCGCGCCCATCGTGCGGCGGAATTCCTCGGCGCGGTCGCCGCCAAGAACCTGGGCGACGCGGGTATTGATACCGCCGGGACATACACAGTTGATGCGAATTTTGTGCTTCGCATTTTCAAGCGCCGCGGCGCGAGTGAGATTAATCACTCCGGCCTTGGCGGCGTTGTAAGAGGCCATACCGTAATCGCCATGCATTCCAGAAATCGAAGCGGTATTGATGATGGCGCCGCCACCCTGCTTGCGCATGATCGGAACTGAGTACTTGATGCCGAGAAAGGTGCTGGTCAGCGTGACCGCCATGACACGGTTCCACGACTCTAAAGTGGTGTCATGAACCAGCGAGACCTCGGCCATGCCGGCATTGTTGAACATCACGTCGAGGCGTCCGTAGGAATCGATCGCGAGCTTGATTGTCGCCTGAATCGCCTCGGGATCGGCGGCATCCATCTTGATGAAAGCGGCACGCCCGCCGGCGGATTTGATCCCCTCGGTGACGGCCTGTGCGCGCGTGCCGCTCAGATCCGCGACTACGACAGCGGCGCCTTCCGCAGCGAAGCGGCGTACAGTAGCGGCGCCAATACCGGCACCGCCAGCAGTTACAATAGCCACTCGACCATCCAGTTTACCGGGCATAATTATCCCTTGGGCAAGCCGAGCACGCGCTCGCCAATGATGTTGTGCTGAATTTCGTTGGTGCCGGCCGCAATTGTGCCGCGTCGTGCCGCGAGCATGCGATGCGACCATTTACCGCGATCCATCGCTCCGGCAGCACGGTATTCGAACTGACTATACGGACCGAGCAATTCCATCGCGAACTTCTGGATGCGCAGATTGAGATCGGTGGTACCGAGCTTCATCACGGAACCCTCGGGTCCGGGCGGAAGGCCGCGAAGCTGGCGAGTCAACTGGCGTAAGCTGGTGTACTTGAGACCCTCAGCCTCACAGGCGAACGAAGCAATCCGACCGCGCACGTAACCGTCCTCGCAGGCGGGGCGGCCGTTTCGCTGAACTTGCTTGGCAAGCGCGCCGAGTTGACGCACTTCGACCATCATATCGGTGCGGCCGCCGTGGATCGTACGCTCGAACATCATATTGGTAATCGCGACCATCCAGCCCTGATTCCAAGTGCCGACGAGGTTGGACTTGGGTACCGTGACGTCGTCGAAAAAGACCTGGTTAAAGCCACTCTCGCCAGTGATCTGGACCAGGGGGCGAATAGTCACTCCGGGACTTTTCAGATCGACCAGTAGATAACTCAGTCCGCGATGTTTGGGCGCACTGGTATCGGTGCGACAGAGTAGAGTCGAGAAGTTCGCGTGATGCGCATTGGAAGTCCAGACCTTCGATCCGTTGACCAGAAAATGGTCGCCATTGTCGATAGCGCGGGTCTCCACGGCGGCGAGATCGGAACCATGGTTTGGCTCTGAGAGTCCCTGACACCAGATTTCCTCGGCCGAAGGAATCTTCGGAATAAAGCGGGCCTTTTGCTCGGGCGTGCCCCATTGCATCAATGTGGGACCGACGCGCGCGATGCCCTGGAAATTAACGACCGGCGGCGCTTTCGCCCGGTCGAGTTCCTGATGGTAGATGAACTGCTGCATCAAGGTGGCGCCGCGGCCGCCGAACTCCTTGGGCCAGTGGATGCACATCCAGCCGGCGTCGTAGAGCTTGCGATGCCATGCCCGACGACGTTCGAACTCGGACTGAGTATCGGGGTCAGCCAGCTCATCGTCGTCACGCCAGTCACGCGGCACGTTGGCTTCGAGCCACTTGCGAAACTCGGAACGAAAAGTTTCGTCCTCTTCGCTATACTTAAAATCCATCAGCCTTACCCGCCTAATAAATTACCGGCGCAAAGTGAGTAATCAGGAGCGCGAATCGCCGGGGATCGAGAGATCAGTAAATCCCATCGGCATACCAAATGAGTCATCGACGTTGAGTACAAACGAATTGACGTGCTCTGGCTCGATACGTTGTTTCTTCGATTTTAGAAAATCCGCTGCGCGGGTGAGGTTCAGGGTCTTGAAGGTGACGGCGTGAACCCCCTCACCATTGGCCTCGAGATCGCGACCTTCGGGACTGCTAGTGGAAAGCGGTTGGGCCGCTTCGATGACAGTGTCCTCGCCGACCGCGATAAAGGCACTCCGCTTGCGACCGGGCGTTTCACTTTCATGCAACAGTTTGCCGCCGAGGAGATCGACGTAGAGCGATTTCGCGACCTTCAAATCGCCAAACAGGACCGTGATATGCGAAGTACGATCGATGCCGAGCGGATGATCTCGCCACGGCGCCGTGCTCCATCCCGGCTGGAGGCGTGGGTCGGCGATGTAGTTGCCGGTCACAGCAAACTCAAGCAGCGCGTGGGTTTCCTTAGGGTGCGTCCAGATCGCCTCGGTACGCAGCGGCGGCTTCACGACTCTGCCGGTAACGTCATAGAGGCGGAGATTATGCTGGCCCAGATCGGCAGCCATCGCACCGACGTCATCCACGTACCATGCGATCGAGTGGAAGTGCTGACCGAAGCGGGAGAGGAACTTGCCGATAGGCGTTCGATCCGCGTCAGGGACCTTGGCCAGCATAACAGGCTCCATCACGAGGTCGCCGATGAGCACCAAGGAGGCCTCGCGCGCGGCCAGCTTCTCATAGCCGTGATAGAAGCGATTGACGGCAAATATGTCGTCGAACCAGCGATCGACCGCCGCTAAATCTTTGACGACATGAGTGAGATGAAAAATTTTACCGATTTTGAACATGGCTATCTCCGAATAGCTACTTCAATCCCAGGGCGGCGAGCGGTGTGCGATCGGCGACGGGCCCACGCGCAGTTCCGGAGGTCAGCTTCACGGATCCGGGCGTGCGCTGAAAAGGATCGGGCAAGTCGATCGCTTTCGCATGCTCCTTCAACGCAGGCATTACCTCATCGGCAAACAAACGCATACTAGTGCGACGGTCCTCGTTGCCGACGGGCCCCTGAATACTGAACATAATGAAGATGCCCGGGCGCAGTACACTGAGTATTGATTTGATCTTGGGGATGACGGTTTTGGGCGTTCCGGCTATAACTTGCAAGTTTTGCTGGACCTTCTGCAATCCACTACGGAGCTTGCGTCGAACCTCATCATAGTTGACCTCGCCGGTATCGCCCTCCTCCATGCTTTCCCTGATTTTTTCGCCGCTGACACCGAGCCACGTACTGGTCTGCTGCTTCGCGAGCATGCGGATGGCGCTCTTCGAGTTATATCCCGGAGGCATCGTAAACTGAGGCGCGGAAAATGCGTTCTGACCGCCGCCATAGACGAAGTTATCGGCAATCGACTGCGCCTTCTCTTCACTCTCTGCGAGTACGGTCGGAATGAGGTAGCCGAAATTCTCGGGACCGGCCTGGTAGCCATTTTTCGCGGCTACATCGGCGTAGAAATCCCATAGATCGCAGGTGGGTCCGAGCTGAGTACCGAGGCCAATATATGGATAGCGATGCTCGGCGCACCATTGGACGGTTTCGGGACTGAGGACGCCCGGAATCCACATCGGCGGATGGGGCTTTTGATAAGGCAGCGCCCACGGATTCACGTGGCGATAATGAAAGTGCTTGCCCTCGTAGCGCCACGGACCGGGCCGGGTCCAGGCCTGTATGATGAAATCATGCGCCTCGTTGAACATCTCGCGGTTGTACGCAGGATTGGCGTTGTTGAAGAATTGTTCGGAGCCAGCGCCGCGAACCCATCCGGTGACCAGACGGCCGCGCGAAATGAGATCGATTTCGGCTAGCTCTTCGGCCATTCGCAGTGGATGTTTGATGACGGGCAACGGGTTGCCGATTAGTACGATGCGCACGCGCTTGGTGCGATAGGCGAGCACCGATGCTTCAACGTTCATCACGGAGCCCATGCAAAAGGGATTACCGTGATGCTCATTGAGGGCGACGACGTCGAACCCCAAGTCCTCGGCGTAGCAATACTCGTCTAGATAGTAATGATAATCGTCAGCCGCCTTTTCGCGATCGAAATGACTATTGGAGACGGCGAAGTAACCACGGTTGCGGAGGATTTCCTCCTCGGGAAGCCATCGATAGGGACGCTCAGTGAAATAGCCAATCTGCATGTCAGATACCTCTCGGCTGTTCGTCGCTACGCGGACAGGAATTTCCTGACCGCACGATCGAACTCCGCGACGTTTTCGATTTCGGGACGATGGCCGGCGCCTTCGATTTCGACGACCTGGGCGCCCGTGATCGCAGCGCGATAACCGTCGATGCAACCGCGGGGCACGACTTTGTCCTGTGTGCCCCACACCAGCAGCGTCGGCGTTTTCGCGCCTCGCAGCAGATGCGGAAGACTCGGATTGTGCATGAACGGTTCCCAGCCGATACGTGCGGTTTCGGAGCGAGCGTCCTCGAAGGCCTCGAAGCGATCGGGCGTCATTTGACCGCCATAAATTTTGAGATATTCGGGAGTGTTCGCGGGATCGGCAACTGTCGCCATCAGATGACGGCGGACGGTCACCGCGAAGAAATCGAAAATCTCACCGGTGGCGGGTTTGATACCCATCGGCGCCACGAGCACCATGTGCGAGAAGATAGCGGGGTCTGCCGCGGCCATCTCGGCCGCGATGAACCCGCCCGCGGAAAACCCGATCACGTCGATCGGCTCCAGCTTCATCTCGCGTATCACTTGCGAATAGAAGCCCGCGAGATCCCGATAGTTGAGAATCCAATCGATGCGCGCGGATTTGCCGTAGCCCGGTTGATACGGAATCAGCAGCGTGCGGTTCTGTGCGAGCTTTTCGTTCCACTCCATCCAACCTGGGTAGCCGAGCTCATCGTGCAGGATGAGCAGCGGTTTACCGGATCCGCCGCGCACCAAAGCCAGTTCAGCGCCCGCCGCCTTGACGGTTTCTTCAATAAAGTTTGCCAATGAATAATCTCCTCCTCAGGCTCTCAACCGCGGATGCCCGGGTTCAAGATGGTGCTGATTCAGAGTCTTCGCAAGAATCAAGCGTCACTGTCAAATGCGCCGGGCTTGCGAATCAAATTGTACTAATGGTTAAGATGCCGCATCAGGCGCAGGGACAATCGCGAGGGAACAATGGAGTATCGAAGGCTGGGAAATTCCGGACTGCAAGTTTCGTTGGCAGGACTGGGCTGCAACAACTTCGGCATGAGGATCGACGCGGTGCAAACGCGCGCCGTGGTCCATCGAGCACTCGATGAAGGAATCACCCTATTCGACACGGCGGACATTTACGGGAACCGCGGACAGTCGGAGGATATGCTGGGGAAGGCGCTGGAGAATCGGCGCCACGAAATCGTGCTCGCGAGCAAATTCGGCATGGCGATGGGTGACGGACCGTACAAGACTGGAGGCTCTCGCCGGTACATCATGGCGGCATGTGAAGCGAGCCTCAAACGCCTCGGAACTGACTATATCGATTTGTACCAGATACATCAGCCAGACCCGGCAACGCCCGAGGAGGAGACGCTCGCCGCGCTCGATACACTAGTGCGTTCGGGCAAGGTCCGTTACATCGGGAGTAGCAACTACGCTGGATGGCAAGTAGCCGATGCGGCATGGATTGCGAAAGCGCGCGGCTGGGCGCCGTATGTCTCGGCACAAAACCATTACAACTTGCTGAATCGGGCAGTCGAGCACGACCTGTTACCAGCATGCCGCCATTTCGGCGTCGGCATTCTGCCGTTCTTTCCGCTCGCGAGCGGATTCCTGACCGGCAAATATCGCCGCGGCGAGGAACCCGCACAGGGCACGCGCTTTGCCGCGATGCGCCGCCTCGCCGATCCCCTGATGACCGAGGCCAACTTTCAAACCATCGACAAGCTCGACGACTTCGCGCGTAAACACGATCATCCCCTGCTAGAACTCGCGGTAGGCTGGCTCGCGACGCAACCCGAAATTTCGAGCGTCATAAGCGGCGCGACGAGTCCGGAGCAAGTTACGGAAAACGCGAAGGCGGTCACATGGCGGCTGACCCCGGAAGAGATGGCAGAGGTCAACAAGATAACGAAGAAATAGCGTCGATGATGCGAAACCGCGAGCAACCACGCGCCCCGCGCGGTTGCTCGTGGTCCGGGATATGCGGCAAGGGGCGGAGATGGGAACGTCGTTCCTATCTCCGCCCCTTGCCGGCTTCCTGGAGGAGAGGCTGCTTTTGCAGCCTCTCCTCCCCTGAGATTCGTCAGGTGGACGCGGCGCCGCCGCATCCACCTGACGAATAAGACAACCGGGCGCCCACGCCGCTTGGCGGCGTGGGCGCCCGGTTTGTTAAGGAGACCTATGCCTCGAAGCGGAACGATCCGTTGCGCCGCACGATATGGCCGGACGTCGGTCCGGCGAAGTGAGTACCGATCACGCTGATCGGCTTGTCGCAATAGCGCTCGACGAAGGCCTTGCGCGTTTCTCCACCCATCGTGGGATCGGTGTCGAATTCGCAAATCCAGTCGGGATGGGCGATCTGAATCGGATGGTGGATCATGTCGCCGGTGATGACCGCGTTCTCTCCGCCTGACGAAATCCGCACGCTGGTGTGACCAGGGGTATGTCCCGGAGTCGCTTCGAGTACGACGTCGCCAGTCAATCGATGTCCGTTGTCCACCAGTTCCGCGCGCCCTGCTTCGATGATCGGGCGCACTGAATCATCGATGGTCATCTTGAAATCGGCCATGCCGTCGTATTTGTTCCAATGCTCCCACTCGCGCTTGACCATCAGATACTTGGCCTTGGGAAAAGTCGGTACCCACTTGCCGTTCTCAAGCGTGGTGTTCCAGCCGACGTGATCGAGATGCAGATGCGTGGCCAACACAGTGTCGATCGAATCGCGAGCGACGCCCGCTTTCTCGAGGTTCTGGAGGAACGGCAGATGAAGATGATCCCAATCCTTGAAGCCGGGCCGGGTTTTGTCGTTGCCGACGCAGGTATCGACCAGGATTCGCTTGCCTTCGCTCTCGACTAGCAGCGCGTGGATACTCAAACGAAAGTTGCCGTCGTTGCAAAACGGATCGAGCCATTCACCTTCGCGTTTGACGTTATCGGCCACGGCCTCTTTCAGAATCATCGTACCAGGCCATACCGGTTCCTGTTCCTGCAAACGCGTGATGCGGACATCGCCGACTTTCCAAGTATGCATTGATATTCCTCCGGAAATTGATTCGTGCAGACTATCCGGCGCACCTTAGCCCGACTACGGCGCATCAGGCAATCGCAATTCGGACTCGCTGACCGCCGAGCGCCAAGGTCGTTAGAGGACAGCCCGGGGCGACAACTTTGCCTGGCGATTCCTTGGGACTTGTACTAGGTTTGGGCTTCCGAATCTAAAAGCTGCTTCGGCGGGGAAGGAAGCCGCTGGAAGCCGAAAGCGAAGGAGCCGCAACGATGGCAATCAATACCGTCACGGGCAAATGCAACGCACGCGACCTGGGTTTCACGCTCATCCATGAGCATCTGACCGCCGGATTTCCCGGCTGGGAACTCGATAATCGCGGCTTCAACCGCAAATCGGAAGTCGGCAAAGCGGTCGATCGTATGAAGGAGATCCAGGACCTTGGGGTCTCGAGCTTCGTCGATCCATGTCCGATGGAACTCGGTCGCGACCCGGAATTCGCGGCGGAAGTCGCCGAGAAATCGGGGATGCGAGTGATCATCGCGACCGGCTTATATAATGACGCCTTCGGCATCCCTCAGCATTTCCGCATGCTCGACCCAGACGACATCGCCGATGTCTATATCAAGGAGTTGACCGAGGGCATCGGGAACACCGGAATCAAACCGGGTCTGATCAAAACGGCGACCGGCGGCATACCAGGGATGTCCGAGGACACCGCCATCACCAAATATGAAGAAAAGTGCCTGCGGGCGGCGGCGCGTGCGCAGAAGAAGACCGGCGCACCGTTGCTCTGCCACAACAGCGAAAGCTCGCCGTTCGGACGCGAGACGCTGGACATCTTCAAAGAAGAAGGCGTCGATTTCAACCGTGTGCTGATCGGACATGCGTGCGGCGTGGGCGACATGAAGTACTACTTCGACATTCTGAACCGCGGCGCTTGGATTGGATTCGATCGCTTCGGACTGGAGCCGATCGCGCCCGATAAGATGCGTCTGGCATCGCTGATCGGACTGCTGGCTGTAGGCTTCGACCGGATCATGCTGTCGCAGGACGCAGTCGGATGCTGGCTGGGCCGCACGTTCCCGGCGATCGAGAAGATGATGGAGGCGGCGCCGAATTCCAACTACGCGCACGTTTGCCGCAACATCATTCCACAAATGCTCAAAGCCGGCGTATCCCAGGAAAAAATCCATACACTGACGGTGGATAATCCACGCGCGTATTTCGGCGACTAAAAACGAAATCGCGTCGGTTTGAATCGTTCTTCGCGGGCGGCGATGGGAGGGGTGTGAAGCTCCTCGCCATCGCCGTCGCGATCATAAGGGCAGGGCACCTGACATGCGGCGGGCACCCAATCAGCGATTAGTAAGGGAGATTTGAAATGGAAAATGGCGCCGGAAAGAAGCCGAGGATGCTCGAGGGCGTGAAGGTGCTCGATTTTTCGCAGTATCTCGCGGGACCCACGGTGACGCGCCTGATGGCCGAGATGGGCGCCGACGTTATCAAGATCGAACAGGCTCCCGGAGGCGATCCGTCCCGCATGCTGCCGGCGATCAAGAACGGTCGCAGTGGCTATTTCGTGCAGCAGAATCGCGGGAAGAAAAGCCTGTGCCTGGATTTCTCCAAGCCCGAATCAATGGAATTGCTGAAGTCGTTGGTGCCGAAGGTCGATGTGGTGCTGGAAAACTTCGGCCCCGGTGTGATGGAAAAGCGCGGCCTCGATTACCCATCGCTAAAGAAGCTCAACCCGCGCATCATCCTGGCGTCAATTTCAGCCTTCGGCAAAACCGGACCGCTGTCGCACAAGGTTGGCTACGATCTGATTGCGCAGGGGTTCGCGGGAATCATGCACATGACCGGGGCCGCTGACGGACCACCGATGCCGGTGGGCCTCGGAATGGCAGACGTGAGCAGCGGGGTACATGCGTTTGCGGCAATCGGTTACGCTTTGTTTCATCGCGAACGCACCGGCGTCGGCCAGCACATCGATATTTCAATGATCGATTCGCTCTACCACATGCACGAGGCGAATTTGCAGGTTAACTCGATAACCAACGGTGAGTTTGTGCCGCATCGCTTTGGCGCACATCACCCTCTCGTCTGCCCGTGCGGAGTGTTCAAGGGGCCGCAAGGCTATATCGTGGTGCTCGTGCTGGATCGACAGTGGGCGGCGCTGACGCGCGCCATGGGCCGACCTGAATTGGAGAAGGACCCACGCTTCGCGACTAGCCCGGATCGCGGGAAAAACCGCTTCGAACTGATTGCAATCATAGAGCAATGGATGGCGGCGCAAGGCACCGACGATGCCGTAATCAAGGTGTTCGAGGAGTTCCGCATTCCGTCGGCGCCGGTGATGAGCATCATCGACACGCTGGCACATCCGTATTTCAAAGCGCGCAACATGGTACGCAAGGTTAAGGATCCCTTGCTCGGCGAAGTGACTATTCCAGGCTTTCCGCTCAAATATTCGGAATTCCCCGAACTGCTCGACCTGGTCGCACCGCTGCTCGGACAGCATGGCGCCGAAGTCCTCAAGGAAAATCTCGGATTGTCGGACGCACAGATCAAGGGGCTTACGGCGGCTGGTGTCCTGCACTCGGAGAACAAGTAGCGGCAGGTCATCTGAGTATTCGCATGAAGCCCCACGTTGTATGTCACATGATAGCGTCCTTGGACGGACGTATAGTTAGTTCGCGCTGGAACCTGTCTGCAGAGGGCCGCGCCGAGTACGAGAATACTGCCGACACCTACCAGGCGAACGCGTGGATGTGTGGCCGCATTACGATGGCCGGGTTCGCGCGCGGAGTTGGACCCGCACCCACCACCAACTCATCACCTATATCGAAGACTGACCATGTTGCGCCGCACACGCAAACCTCCTATGCAATAGCGCTCGATCCGAGCGGAAAGATCTGTTGGGAACGCGCCGATATAACCGGCGATCACATCATTACGGTGCTGACCGAAAAGGTATCGTCTGACTATCTGGCTCTGCTCCAATCCTGGAAAGTCTCCTACCTGTTCGGCGGGCGCGATGCTCTCAATCTCGCCATCGTGCTCGATAAGCTCGCAACCAGATTTGGCATAGCAACGCTGCTGCTTGAAGGTGGCGGCAAGATCAACGGTTCAATGTTGCGCGCGGGATTGATCGACGAACTCAGTCTGCTGGTAGCGCCGGTTGCCGACGGCTCAAGCGGGAGTCCGGCGTTGTTCGATGTACTCGATTCGCATACCAATGATCAGCCCAGCGCACGTTGGAAGCTGCGTTCAATGGAACGGCGCACCGACGACATCATGTGGCTACGCTACTCGATCGATCGCACCACCCAGCAGGATAAGCGATCGAACTAGTCAGCGATCAAAACTCAAGGGGGCCGGTCATCGAGATGACCAGCCCCCTTTGGGTTACGAACAGTGACGAACTATCAGGCTGCTTTCGAATGCGCCGGCATATCGAGCGCTGAGGGCTCGACCAGGTCCGTGGTCTTCATCTTCTTGACCTCGGGCATTACCTTCTTGGCGAACAGCTTCAGACTGCGCTCGACTTCATCGAAAGGCATTCCGGCATAACTGAAGTTCATCATCACGCCGTTCGCGTCGATGGTGTCCTTGATGAACGCAATCTTCTCGATCACTTCATCAGGCGTACCCCACGGCATCAGCTTGGCGAAATCCGCCGCCGCGTTATCCATCCCACGCATTTCGATGTACTTGCCGACGTGGCTGTAGAACTCGTAGCTCTTGTGCGATCCAAAATGCTGCTGGGTCATTTCGTAATGGCGCATAGCCGTATGGTAGTAAGCGGTGATCCACTTCATCGCCATCTCTTCGGCGCGATCCTTGTTCTCATCGACGAAGCAGAATCCGCCCGAGAGTGGCTTGGGTGGCGGCGTAGCGCCGTTAACCTCTTGCCATACCTTGTGGTAGATCTTGAAATCTTCCTTGACGATATCCCACGGCTTCTGCGGGATTACGAGCAGGCCGACGCCGAGCTTGGCCATGATCGGCATGGACTCGGGCGAAACCGCAGCGGCGTAGCTCCGACCCTTGAAGGATCGCGCCGGAAACGGACGGATATCACGACGCGGCTGCTTGGTGAACTTGCCGCCTTCCATGTAGCCGTTCTCGAGCGCATTGAGAATCAGTTCCGCGTACTCGACGAAAAGACTGCGCCCCTCGTTCTGATCGAGGCGGAAACCTTCGTACTCGATTCGCGCGAGCCCGCGCCCGAGCCCCAGGATGAAACGGCCATTGGAGATATGATCGAGCAGAGAGATCTGCTCCGCCACTCGAATTGGATCGTGCCACGGCAGCACCACGACCATCGAGCCGAGCTTAACTTTGCTGGTCTTGCCCGCCATATAGGAGAGGAATTGGAGGACATCGGGGCACATCGTGTAGTCGTCGAAGTGATGCTCGACTGACCACACGGAATCGAAGCCGAGCGGTTCGGCCATCTCGCAGAAGCGTAGTTCGTTGCGATAGACCTCGGCGTCGGAGATTGCGTTGCCCGGGTTTTGAAATGCGACTCCGTATCCTACGTGCATGGGATCCTCCTTCCGCCGATCGCGATTGGATCATCCGGCCTTTCGATTAGCCCACGTATGACCGGCGGTTGTCATCCGGGACGCGTAAATCGAGGTTTACTTATAGCAGCGCCGCGCTGATCCTGAATAGTCCGATCGATCGACGGTCATGCCTTTTGCGGCGAGAGCGCGAGGCCCGCTTCAGTCAGGCGCTCTTCGAGCACCGGGATGCGATCGTGGCCCCAGAAGGGTTCACGTTCGAATACGAAAATCGGCACTCCAAAGATGTTATCGACGGCAGCCTCCGCCTGCGCCTGCTCGTACGCCTCCACCCCGGCACCGGTCAGGTAATCGCGAAAGGCCTCCGGCGACATTCCGAGGTTCTGGATCAAAGTAACGACCGCGTCGGGCTGATCGGCCTCGAACTCCCGGCGAAAGAAGAGTTCGAAAGCCCTGCGACTATAATCGATGAGGCAGCCCTGGGCCTGGGCATAAAGACCGCCGATGAGCGCCGGCCGCGTATCGTAGATTTTGAGAGGCCCCCGGATCAATAGGCCCCGCGGCTTGGCCGAGCGTCGTGCGTCGAGATATGAGTACCGCGCCTTATATTCGGAATACTGACTGCGTTCGCCCTTTCCTTTGATGCGCAACTGGAACGGAATCCATCGCAAGCGGATGCGGAAGCGGCGCTCCAGGTCGAAGGCTGGATCGAAGGCGAGATAGGCGTAGGGACTCTTGTAGTCCGAGTACATTTTGACTTCCTTGAGGTCCACATCGCCCTCCTTAAAAATGCTCGCGCGGTAGCGCGAGGCGTGCACGGCTGGCACCATCTCAGCAGTGCAGGTTTGATAGCGCAATTTGTAACGCGAGGCCTATATCGTCGGTCGCGATTTGGGTTGCACGATGCACCAAATAATTCAGAACGAATACCGCCTCAACCGTTCGATTGACGGGTCACGCCATGATTTCATTGAACTTTTCGGTATTTTTCGACTTGGCACGGTGCTCGCACTTGCTTGTCCAGATGAATGTCTGCAGCAACTCGTCGGACCATCGTTCAACCGTGCTCGATGATTTCGCGCCTGCCGCTGCAGACTTGGGCCACCAATGGCCGGTCCGTATCGCATGCCGCCCTCAGGCGATCAATAATGAGGGCGATTGCACGGCCCGGCAGTACGGTTCCTTCGGATACCTCGTTCCACGAATCCGTACCAGTCACTTTAATACAGTCAAGGAGCAATCGCATTGAGTAGCGCCAGCACCATAACCAAAACATCCTCGGATAAAGCGATGCCGCGCTTGCGCATTGCCGAGATCGCACCGTTGTATGAACGCATACCGCCCAAGCTTTATGGTGGCACCGAGCGCACCGTGTCATACATCACCGAGGAATTGGTGCGCCGCGGTCACGACGTAACGTTGTTCGCCGCCGGCGATGCGCAGACCGGCGCAAAACTGCGGGCCGCATGTCCTCAGGCGCTGCGCCTGGCAGGAAAGCAGGAACTCGGAGCCTACTTGCAGCTCCCGATGCTTTCGGACGTCTATGAAAACGCCGACGACTTCGACGTCATCCACACGCATATCGATTATTGGTCCTTTGCCTTTGCCCCGTTCGTCAAGACGCCGACCGTCTCCACCATGCACGGCCGTCTCGATATCGAAGATCTGAAGCCGGTTTATTCGCGTTACCAAAACGTTCCGCTGGTCTCGATCAGCGATTCACAGCGCACCCCCCTCCCGTTCATGAATTGGGTCTCGACGGTTTATCATGGACTGCCGCGCGACCTGCTGACCTACAGCAAGGGGCCGGGCAAATATCTCGCCTTCCTCGGTCGTATTTCGCCGGAGAAGCGGCCCGACTTGGCGATCGACCTGGCCAAGAAGGTCGGCATCCCAATCAAGCTCGCGGCAAAGGTTGATGTGGTCGATCGCGCCTATTTTGATTCGGTAATCAAGCCGCGTTTGTCGTCGCCGGACGTCGAGTACATCGGCGAGATCAACGAATCCCAAAAGAACGAATTCCTCGGGAACGCGCTCGCCCTGATGTTCACCATCGACTGGCCCGAGCCGTTTGGCCTCGCGATGATCGAGGCGCTCGCCTGTGGTACACCGGTTATCGCGCGCCCCTGCGGGTCCGTACCCGAGGTCCTGCGCGATGGAGTGAGCGCGATTATCGCCACGGAATTCGACGATTTGGTCAAAGCGGTCAAAAACATCGACAAAATATCGCGCGAGGCGTGCCGCAAGGAATTCGAAACCCGATTCACTGCCGATGTGATGGCGGCGCAGTACGAGCGCATCTTCCGCGATTTGATCAATGCTCGCCATAACGGAGCGGCGCCGCACGTGCGCTTCGAGGCAGGACAGCCGGCCGCGCGGTGAAACGAGCTCGCGAAGGCGGCCGCGTCGCTCCTGCGAAGAGCCGCCGTGCGTCTCGTACACAGGAAGCCCAGGCCGTCCTCAAGGTCGGTTCGGCTTTCTATGTCTTGGCTTCGTCGCTGGGCTCGCGGAGGACCATACGAGTGCTGGCCGACGGTCACAGCTTTTCGATTTTCGATGCCGGCGGCGACATCCTCGAGTCGCCGCTGGAAGCGCTGGGTCTGTTCCATAGCGACACCCGCTTCCTGAGCCGCTTCGAACTGCGGATCGACGGCGAGGTGCCCTACTTCCTCAATTCGTTTCTGAGCGACGACAAGGCGCAATTACGCGTCAATCTGACCAACCCTGACCTCAACGTGCAGGGCGACACCATCGGACTCCCGCGCAATTCGATCCAGCTCGAACGCAGTTGGACTTTGGGGCAAGCCGCCTTGTTTCATCGCCTCGTAGTCCGTAATTACACCCAAGCTCCGATCAAGATTGACCTCGAATTTCGCTTCGGCGTTGATTTCGTTGACCTCTTCGAAGTGCGCGGCGTCAAGCGTGACCATCACGGCGAGATGCTCCCGCCTGAACGTCAGGCCGATCGCATCAAGTTCCTCTACCGGGGACTCGATCACGCGCTGCGCTTCAGCGAAATGCACTTCCTTCAGGCACCCACCAAGCTCGAAGCCGACCGCGCGGTATATTCGCTCAATCTGGAGCCCGACGCCCATTCCACACTCGAGCTCGGCATCAGCTGCGGTAATCTCGGCAACGATACCTCCGTCACCCATAAGAGTGCGGCGCATGCCGCCGCGAAACCGTCAACCAATTTCGATCACGTGTTGCGGGGACGGCATAGCCAGATAGCACATACTGCGAACGGTTGGGCCAAGATCAGCGCAAACAACCAGCTGATGAACTCGCTCCTGCGGCACTCCGAATGCGATCTGCTGTCGATCATTTCGCACGATGCGGACGGCACCTTCATCATGGCGGGCATCCCGTGGTTCGCCACGTTGTTTGGCCGCGATAGCATCATTACGGCACTCTCGGTGTTGCCCTTCGCTCCAGGCATCGCGGCTGGAACGCTGCGGACTCTGGCGCGCTTCCAGGGCACTGAGGTCAATCAGTCGCGCGACGAACAGCCCGGCAAGATCGTGCACGAGATGCGCGCGGGCGAGATGGCGGTGCTGCACGAAATTCCGTTCGGCCGCTACTACGGCAGCGTTGATTCGACGCCGCTGTTTTTGTGGCTGTTCGGACGTTATGTCGCGACCACGGGCGACCTGAAATTTGCCGAAGAACTCTGGCCGCACGTGGACCGTGCGCTCCGGTGGATCGAGCAATACGGCGACCCCGACGGCGACGGCTATGTCGAATACATGCGCGAGACTCCGCAGGGACTTGCGAACCAGGGCTGGAAGGACTCCTTCGATTCGATCTCGCACGCCGACGGAACGCTCGCGCGCGCGCCCATCGCGCTGTGTGAAGTGCAGGGCTACGTGTACGCCGCCTATACTTCGATCGCGCAGGTGGCCGCGCGGTTGAATCGCAATGCGGATGCCTCGCGCCTCGCCGATCGGGCTAGCAGACTGAAGGCGAACTTCACGCGTGACTTCTGGCTCGACGACGATCGCATGGTTGCGCTCGCGCTCGACGGCGACAAGAAACCCTGCCGTGTAATGTCCTCTAACTCCGCCCATTGCCTCGCCGCAGGCTTGCTCGATCGCGACCAGGAGTTGGCGTTGGGCGAGCGGCTGATGGCCGGCGACATGTTTTCCGGCTGGGGCGTGCGCACGCTCAGTGCCAAGGAGCGCCGCTACAATCCGATGAGCTATCACAATGGATCGGTCTGGCCGCACGACAACGCGCTGGCCGCAGTTGGGCTCGCCCGGATCGCTGGCCGCGCCGGCTCATTAAGCATCCTGGGCGGCATGTTCGACTCTGCAGTCGAGCTCCACGGCGGCAGCCTGCCCGAACTTTTTTGCGGCTTTACACGCGAAGCGCGCCTCGGCCCGGTGCCGTATCCCGTTGCATGCCATCCGCAAGCATGGGCGGCAGCGAGCGTGATGATGATGCTGCAAGGCATCCTTGGACTTCACGTTGACGGCTTCGGTCGCCGGCTCGTGATCGAGTCGCCAGTGCTGCCGGAGGGCATGGGATCGCTTTCGATCAACGGCATCCAGGTGGGCGACGGATCCGCCTCGTTTACGGTACAGGGCTCGCCCAACGGTGCGACCGTCGCGGTCACTGACAAGCGCGGCCCGATCAGCGTTGAAGTAAAGAATTAGGCGCGATCCCCGGACCCCATTTATGCCAGGTCTCGTCCTGGTGGAGCGGCGCAATCATTGAGGTGGTACCGTATCCGTCGCCCTCGACGCGGGCACCGGGGATGCCGGTGTTCCAGTGGGTGCGGGTATCGGGGTTTCCGATAACGGCGACGGTATCACGGTTGGAAGCTCTGGGCCTGGTTCAGCAGGCGAAATGCCTGGAGAAGCCGACGCTACCGGGGAAGGGCTCGTCATGTCGTTTGGCATAGCGGTTGGCGACGCAATCGGTGACGCCGCAGCCGGCGCACCTAAACGCGCTGTTGCACTCGGTGACGGCGATGAACCCGACTCGCTCGGCGTTGGCGAGACCGATGAGATGGGAGTCGCCGACACCGTCGGCGACGCAGCCGGGGAGGCTTCCACCGTCTCAGACATCATCGGCGACGGAACTGACGACGGCGTTGCTATTGTTGCGGCCGGACTTGGCGATGGTGTCGCTGAGTCGGATGGAGCTGCCACGGGCGACGGTGTCTCTAGAGGCGTCGGAGCGCTGGTGCGAATCGCTTTTGGCGGCGGCTCCTTGTGCGGTTTGTGCGAAGTTTTGGGAGTTGATTTTGGCGATGGCGTCGGTGCCGCAGTCGGTACCAGGGTAGGTGTCGGCGAAGCGGTTGGTTTAAGTGCCGGGCTCGGTGTCGGTGAGGGTTGCAGCCATGCTATCGGCCAGTGCACCGATATCAGCGTCGCGGTATGGCCCGCACGAGCACTTTCCATGCTGGCCGCCGGCTCGAAGTCGCCTTTCGCCGGATCGAACAGCTCGGCGCTGGCCAAGGGCTTGTAGTTCGCGTCCCATCCGCCTGCGATCAAAACCTTGCCGTCCGGCAGCAGGCTCGCCGTGTGATCGTAGCGGCTGGCGTTCATCCGACTAGCCGTAGCGCGAAAGCTGCCGGTCACTGGATTGTAGATTTCCGCGGAACTGTCGCCGTGCCCGCCGGTGATCAACACGCGCCCATCGTCGAGCAGCGTCGCCGTATGGCCTGCACGCGTCTGCTTCATCTTCGGCCCGGGCGTGAATTTGCCGGTCTTCGGATTAAAGAATTCGGTCGTGTCGAGCGCTCCGCTGCGCGCGTAGGGACTGCCACCTGCTATCAACACCCGGCCGTCCTTTAGCAGCGTCGCGGTATGGTAGATGCGATTGGTGCTCATCGCGCCCGTCCGCGCGAATTTGCCGTTCGCCGGATTGTAGAGCTCTGCGACCGCATCACCGCCGCCCGCAATCAATACTCGCCCGTCGGGGAGCAACGTCGCGGTTTGCCCATAACGGCTTTCAGTCATGTCTCCCGTTGGACTGAATTTCTTGGTACGCCCATCAAACAACTCGGCCCCATCATCGCCACCGCCGGCTACCAATACCTTGCCGCCGGCAATCAGAGTCGCTGTGAGTTCGTCGCGAGCCGTCGTCATCGGGGCGGCCGCGCCAAAGGTGCCAGTAGCGGGATCGAAAACCTCGCTGGAGGACAGGATCGAAGGCATCGTCGGTCCCGGAAAGACGATCATCGGCACCAGCACGGTATCGACCCCGCCCGCAATCAATACGCTACCGTCGCGCAGGACGGCGGCTGCCTGACGATCGCGATGAGCGGTCATCGGCGCAAGGGTTCGGAAGGCGCTGGTGACCGGGTCATAGACCTCGACCGAATCCAGTACCGCCGGACTGTCGCCGGTCGGCACACTGATAGTGCCCGTGCCTCCGGTCACCAGCACCAGCGAACGCATCGCGACGGTGGGCGTCGGCTTTGGCGTTGGAGTGGCAGTCGGTTTGGGCTTCGCGTGATGATGGCGGCGCTGATGGTGACCAGTGCCAGCGGAGGCTCCAGCCGCCAACACCAGAAGCATAGCGATCATCACGAACGCGGTGCTCGTCGCCTTTGAGTTAACGGTGCGCGATCGTGCACCGCCCGTGAAAGTGCTGCCGGCTCTATCACTCATGTGCGGCCAGCGGCCTCGCTTCCACCGGATGACGATGGGCCTGCACTTCAGCCCATTGCTGTTCTTTCGCCGCTACCTCCAGCGGCAGCCCGCGGGTCTCGTCGAGGAAGAGGCCATAAATAATTACGCTCGGAAATCCTAGCAACGAGAAGTAGCGAATCACCATCGTGAGACCGCCGAGAGGGCCGATCAAGGCTGCAATAGCGGTTTGCGCGACGACCGAAAAGACGGCGCCGGTGATCATTTGCCATCCGACCATCGTGCTGCGCAGCGCGGCAGGAAAGAGCTCCGTGGCGGCGGCGTTGGCCCCTACGGTCATTACGGCCGAGGCCACCTTAAACCAGCAATACGCTACGGCCAGCCACAGGAAGGGATAGGTCAACGCTCCCGGGCCCCAGTAGAAAGCCAGAGCTCCCAGCCATCCGGCGCCACCGAAGTAAGCCACCGTTGGCACCCGCCCGAAGCGCTCAGAGGTCCACGCTCCGATCGGAAAGCCGACCATGCCCACACCCATTCCGAGCACTACGAGAGTACTCGCCTTGGCCGGCGCGAGACCCAGGATCGAGACGGCCTCGAAATACAGCCATCCGTTGACCGCCGTTCCCGCCATGGTGTCCAGCGCGGCGCAGGCCAGCAGCGTCAATGCACGACGACGATAAAGTGGATGCAAAATGTCGTAAAAGTGGCTGCCTTTGATCGATCCTGCCGACGCATGCTTCGCCCAGCTGTTCTCGATCGGCAGCATCCGGGCGACCGCCGGCGCCAGGAGAATTCCGGCTACGCTCGGGGCGAACAGCCATTCCCATTCGTAGCCCCACTTGAGCAGGAACGGAATCACGATATAGCCGAGGACGCCGCCCACCGCGCTCGCGGCCGCGCCGCACGCCTGCCCGCGCGCACGCTGCTCCATCGGCAATTCCTCGGCCAACATAACAGTCGCAGAGGAGACTGAACCGCCGAGCAGGGCCGAAATCAGAATCTGAAAGAGCGCGAACAGCCATGCCCACGGCGCCAGCGCAGCCCCGAGAGCAAAGATCGGAGCGAGCACCAAGCTTGTCAGGATTATAAGCCTGCGCCCGACGCGGTCGGCCAATCGCGCCAGCAGCATCGAGCCGAACGCCGAGATCGACATCCAGGCGAACAAACGCGCGAGAGCGGGTTGGCTCAAGTGAAAGCTTTTAGCGATCCAAGGAGAAGCAATACCAGAAACAGAGAGCGTGTAACCTTGATAAACCAGTAAAAGAATGATTGCGCCGATAATAGCCCACGAGCCGCCCGAGCCCTGTGCTCCATCAGCATTGGTCTCACGATGGGCATCCGCGCCTGCCGCTTGGTTTCCGCCTGTCATCCCTTCATCAACCGCGCCGTCATTGATCCTCGATACGCTTCACTGACGACGCCGCCCGTCGCGTCAACGGTTTTAGCTTAATCCCGCCCCTACCGGAACCACTATGGAGTGCATACTTCTGCACAACCTGGTTCTCGATGCGGCCCGTGCCGCAGCACGGTTTCAGTGCGCACGTCCGAAGCGCTGTTTCAACGATTTGGTGCGGGATTTCCAAATGGTATAGCCGAAGCTGTTCGAGATCGTTGGGCCAGGTCCATCAGGTCAAATTCCTGAGTAAATTCAAGGGTTCAGCGATGACCCTATCCCGGCATGTCAGTTGCACATCACCCTAGCCAAAGGACGACCTCAATCATTCCAGATAGACCTGATGAGCCTCATGGACCCACTACCAAGTAATTTCCGTCGTCAACCGCTCGTTCGTTTTTTGGCCTGCGTTCGACCTCAGCTAAAGCTGGTGGTCCTCGCCGCCCTGATGGGAATTGGCAAGTTTACGCTCCCCCTCGCCTTTCCCTTTGCCTTCAAATACGTCGTCGATGTGTTGGCGGCTTCCCAGCCGAAGGCCGACCGTATCGACCGGGTTATCGACGGTTGGTGCACCGGGGTTGCGCACCTGCTCGGCTTTGGCGTAACGGCGCAGGGCAAGCTCGCGGCACTCAGCATAGTAATGCTGCTCATCTACGTTCTGCAGGCAGCAGTCAGCTTCTTTCGCAATTACTGGGCCGGTATAGCCGGCAATCGTCTGATTTTCGGGCTTCGAAGCCGGCTTTACACCCATCTGCAACGTTTGCCGCATTCGTTCTTCGATCGCCATCCGGCGGGCGCGATCGTTTCGCGCGTACTCAATGACGTCACCCAGGCCAGCGAGTTGGTCAATTCCACACTGATCGACGTCTGGACCGACGCATCATTGCTCGGCCTTGTAATCTTTGCGCTGTTTGAGCTGAACTGGCGGCTCGCTTTGATTTCGCTGTGCATTGCACCGCTGTGGGTGGGCTTCATGCGCCACTTCGCTCCACGCATCAAGGCTGTCAGCCATCGGATGCAGGAAGCGGTCGAGGTCATCTCGGGCGAAGTGCATGAAAGAGTGGTCGGCGCGACCACGGTCAAATCGTTCGGCCGCGAGGATCACGAAGTCACGGTCTTCAACGGCCGCAACGAAGTTCTCTTCGGGCGCACGATCGATAAGGTGAAGCTCGCGGCAGCCCAGGAAATGCTCATCCAGTTGCTCACACGCTGCGCCCCGGCGATCGTCGTGTGGGCGGGCGTCGTCATGATCATCAAGGGCGAGATGTCGCTCGGCACCCTGATGGCTTTCTTCACGCTGCTGGGCTTCCTGTACTTGCCCTTGGAACGCTTCGCCCAACTTTCGATGGTGGTCTCGGCTTCGAGCGCCGCGATCGAGCGCATGTTCAACTTCCTCGACCTCAAGCCGGAAATCACCGACCATCCGCTCGCCCGTCCGTTCAACGTCAAGCGCGGTGCGGTTGATTTCGAAGGCGTAAAGTTCAGCTATTCGCCGCGAGAAGGCGCAGCGCGCCGCGAGGTGCTCAAGGGAATCGACTTGCGCGTGCCGGGTGGTTATCGAGTAGCGCTGGTCGGCCGATCGGGCGCCGGCAAGACCACGCTCGCCAACCTGATTCCGCGATTCTACGATGTGACCGGCGGGCGTGTGCTGATTGACGGCAAAGACGTGCGCCATTTCACGCTCAAGTCGCTACGCGAGAGCGTCAGCCTGGTGAGTCAGGATGCTCTGCTCTTCAGTGCCAGCGTGCGCGAGAATCTGCGGTATGCGCGGCAGGATGCCACCGACGAGATGATGTGGCAGGCGCTCGAGCTCGCCAACCTGCGCAATTTCGTGGCCGAATTGCCCGAACAGCTCGACACCGTGATTGGCGAGCGCGGCGTAAAGGTATCTGGTGGACAGCGCCAGCGACTTGCCCTGGCCCGCGCCTTCCTGAAGGACTCGAAGATCGTAATTCTGGATGAAGCGACATCGGCGGTCGATTCGGAATCGGAAAACCAGATCCACGAAGCGATGGAGCGCCTGATGGTGGGCCGCACGGTCTTCCTGATTGCGCATCGTCTGCGCAGCGCGCTGACTGCCGATATGATTATCGTGCTCGACCAGGGTAAGGTCGTGGAGACCGGAACGCACCGCGATCTGCTGCATCGCAGCGGCACTTATGCGCGGCTCTATCACGAGCAGACTCGCGGGCTCTCGGCTATCGAACCACCGACTCCAGGTGGAGCGGCCGCAGCTCCGCAACGCGCCTGAGCGACCTGCGCGCTTCGGCGAGACTGTAGTAGACGCCTATCACATCAAATGAAGCTAAAGGGACGGTCTCGGACCGTCCCTTTTTTAACGCCCGGCGCGCGTCCACCCCTGTTCACGCGAAATTTCCGATATGCGGGCCCGCGATGAAACGTATGGGGCGTGCAAGCGTCTGCCTGATCAATGCCATCCACGACTAACGCGACGGCTTCGACGGGGAGCAATATTGCGCCCGGAGATAGCCCCGGGACGAAACGGCGGTCGCAAGCGGACACGCTGTCGACGGTGTCGTTCGCTGCGAAATCTCTGGCCAAATCCGCTCGCGTATTCCGGGTTCTGGCGATCCTTTCGACGCTATCCGTGTCCGCTGCTGTGCACGGTCGAGTCGCAGTAGCCGGCTCGAACGACATTGCGAGGGCGCCAATTCTGTTGCGAGTTCACGTCATTGGGCTGCGCAACGATAGAGGCGACGTGCGTTGCAGCTTGTTCTCGTCGGCGGAAGACTTTCCTGCTGACACGGATCAGCGCGCGACCACCGTCGTCGCGCCGATTTCGAATCGCAACGCAACCTGCGAATTTACCGGAATAGGTCCAGGAATCTATGCGATCGTGCTGTTTCATGACGAGAACGCCGACGGCTCCTTCAATCGGAACTGGATCGGTCTTCCCGAGGAAGGATATGGGTTTTCCAATGACGCCCGCGCTTATTTCCATCCGCCGAGCTTCAAGGATGCGAGCTTTTCGCTGGAGCGCGGAACCAAGGATATCCAAATCGACATACGCTACTGACCGCACCTAGCGGTGTCATAATTAGAAACACTATCCCGGCTCGATTTTTGGCTTCCAATGGAATCACGGACATGACGGGTGAGCCGAGGTACGGGCCATCTCGCTGTATTTGCGACGTGTCCGAAACCGAACGTACGAAGGGTAGAACCCCTTGATCCGCGAAATCGTGCGGTTGCTAACTAGAAGTCAACCTGAACGCACCAACAGTTAGCGAACATAAGAGCTTAAAAGTTGACTAGAATCACTTGACTCCGTCATAGCACGTGGCTACAAGGGAAGACCTTGGGTTGGGACCCGGTGGTTATTTTTTTTGTCTTGCAGGGGGTCAATGGACACGTCGTTAGTTGAAATCGAACTGATCGAGGACGCCTCAAGGGTTGCCGCCTACACCGCCGAGCTGCGCTCCAAGGGCGAGACGCTGGTATGCCGGCGATGCTGTGATGCCACCGAAATAATCGCGGGTGTGCTGGTAATCGACTTCACAGGCGAACGTTGGGCGTTATGCGGACCCTGCTGGCGTGAATTGCCCGAGGCTCCACACGTTATCTAGTACTACTCTTTCGCAATCCCGTGATCGCGTGAGCGAGTACCGTCGCTTGCTGCATTCTCGGAGGACCGCCTCTCGGAACGAACAAGAAAACTGGTTGATTTAGGCGCGCTGGGCCTCTCGCCATCCGCCTGATACGGCGATGGGTACGAATCGGCGGTGGTGACACTCGCTCGCAAATCGCATTAAGACCTCCAACCGTCCGTCATCCCTCCGCTTGAGCCTCCGCGAATCCATGACGCTATCGCGCGACCATTCGCTTTGTAGTTGAGTCGCTGTCGGCTTCAGCGTAGTTTTTTTCCGGTAGGCTCGTTTCATCTGATCAAAAATGAAAGCACCTCCGCCGCTCCTATTCGCCGCGAATTAGCTGGGATTGGTCCGCGTTTGGTGTGCGACGTTAAGATCTCTTCGTGATTTGCGAAGCACTTTGAGATCAACGCCCTAAGCGTCGGCGCTTATGACCCGAAGTGTTAACTATTAGTTTGCCTACGCTTCGCGAAGATGATGGCATAGATTTCGCTCAATCTTGAGTGTTTCAGTTTCTTCCAGGGGATCGACCGAGACCGTTATAGATGGCGACAGCACCGAAGTTGACGACCCCGGCGGACCCCACGCCGCATCGGGTCGAGTCGCATAAGTGGCTGGTGGCGCTGGCGGTGATGCTGGGCGCAACGCTCGAGGTGCTCGACACTTCGATCGTGAACGTGGCGCTGCCGCACATGCAGGGCAGTTTCTCGGCCAGCGTCGATGAGATCACGTGGGTGCTGACGAGCTACCTGGTGGCGAACGGGATCATGATTCCGCTCACCGGGTGGATCTCGTCGCGCTTCGGTCGCAAACGATACTTTATGGCCTCGGTGATCGTGTTCGTCTTTGCCTCCGGATTGTGCGGAGCAGCGCAGACGCTTGATCAGATGGTGCTGTTCCGCTTGATCCAGGGCGCGGCGGGGGCGGCGATGATTCCGTCCTCGCAGGCCATCCTGATGGAAACTTTTCCGCCGGCGGAGCAGGGACTCGCAATGGCGATGTGGGGCGTCGGCCTGATGGCGGCGCCGGTGCTCGGCCCGACGCTCGGCGGATGGATCACGGATAACTGGAACTGGCGCTGGAATTTCTACATCAATCTGCCGATCGGCACTATCGCGGCCGTGATGGTTTTGTGGTTCGTGCACGATCCCGCTTACCTGCGCGCCAAGCAGGGCGTGAAGCGGCCGATCGACTACCTGGGGATCATCTACCTGGTGCTCGGACTCGGGTTGCTCCAAGTGGTGCTCGATCGGGGCCAGCGCGCCGATTGGTTCAATGCGCCCTGGGTCTGCTATTTCACCGCCGGCTCGATTGTCGCGATCGCCTTGATGGTCTGGCATGAACTGCGTTTCTCAGATCCGATTCTCGATCTCACGATCGTGAAGATTCCGCTCTTCGATATTGCAGTCCTGGCGATCATGGCGATGGTCCTGATTCTCTACGGCACGAACCTGTTAAATCCGCTGTTTCTGCAGAATCTGCTCGGTTACAACGCGTGGCGCGCCGGACTGGCGGTGGCGCCGCGCGGCGCCGGAACCCTGGTTTCGATGCTGCTCGTTGGACAGCTCTCGCGGCGCGGTTTCGACATGCGTCCGCTGGTTGGAATTGGCTTCGCAATCGTGGCCTATGCCACGTGGCAGATGGGTCATTGGGACCTTGACGTCGGCACGCGCGCATTGGCGATACCGATCATCCTGTCGGGCGTCGGCAGCGGCTTCATCTTTCCGACGCTTTCCGCGACAACGCTGTCATGCGTGGCCAAGGAGCGCATGGGCTATGCGGCGAGCCTGTACAACATGATGCGCAATACCGGGTCCGCGATCGGCATCTCGATCGTCACCAACATGCTCAACAGCCAGGAGCAAATTCATCAGACGTACCTGGTGCAGCATTTCTCGGTCTTCGACGCGTGGCACATGAGTTCGCAGGGGGCGCGAATGCCGGGCGCTCCGCTTTTCGACTTTGCGCGCGAACTCGCGACCAATCAGCGGCAAGGCCTGGGTATGGTCTATCAGACGGTGCAGGTGCAGGCGTCGCTACTGGCCTTCAACGATATTTATCGGTACCTCGCGATTCTTGGGGCCCTCTGTATTCCGATTTGTATATTCCTCAAAAGGCCGTCGGGCGGGGGCGGTGCCGCCGGCGGTCATTAGATCTGGCGGAAAGCGACTGTAAAGGGGAAAATCCGCTTCATCGAAAGAGCCCGACACTGCAATCCAGGCAGAGCTCGCGCAGGAGTTAAAGATGGCTGAAATCGCGCATCGCTTCGTCACCACCAATGGAATCAAGATGCACGTGGCGGAGTCGGGCAGCGGCCCGCTCGTACTGCTGTGCCACGGCTTTCCAGAGTCCTGGTATTCGTGGCGCCATCAACTGCGGGCGCTCGGCGCGGCCGGTTTCCATGCGATCGCGCCCGACATGCGTGGCTACGGGCAGACCGACCGGCCCAAGGAGGTCGAGGCGTACGATATCTTCCAGCTCACGGGCGACCTGGTCGGGCTGATCAATTCGATGGGCGGCGGTCCAGCGGTCATCGTCGGGCACGATTGGGGTGCATGGATTACACAAGCGGCCGCGCTCTTCCGGCCGGATCTCTTCCGCGCCGTAGCATTGCTCAGCGTGCCCTTTCTGCCGCGCGCCCCGATTAGTCCGAGTGCGTGGGAGCAGCAGAAATATCCCGGCAAGATTTTCTATCAACAGATGTTTCGGGCCCCGGGATCGGAGCAATTCTTTGACGCCGACGTGCGCGGGTCGATCATCAACGCCCTCTACTCAGCCTCGGGCGAGCCTCCACCCGACCAGCGCTGGAAGTTCGCAATGGATCCGAAAGATATGGCGAACATGATGCCGGCCGCCGTGCAAAAGCCCGCATTCGTGACCGACGCAGATGTCGAGTTTTTCGTCGGCGAATTCAAGCGGAGCGGGTTTGCCGGGGGTCTCAATTACTATCGCAACGTCGATCGCAACTGGGCGCTGACGCCGTTCCTCGATGGTGCGAAATTAAGCCAGCCGACGCTTTTCGTGGCCGGCGATCGCGACGGCGTGCTCGGCTTCTGGGGTGAGGAAGTCGAGGCGATGGAGCGCAACGTACCGCACCTGGTGAAGAAGGTAATCCTGCCGGGCATCGGCCATTGGACTCAGCAGGAGAGCCCCGACGAAGTGAACCGGTTGCTCATCGAATTCTTGAAGGACCTCAAGTAGGAAACGATCGGAGCGGATGCATCAGTGGCGGTCGAGCGATGCTATATGCGCGCGCAAAACCTCGACCTCTTCGGTGAGGCGCACGTTGTCCTCGTTGGCTTCGGCCTGCGCGGTGCGCGCGTGCTCGAGCGCGGTCATCACGGTTTGCGTTCGAGTGCGAAATTCGCGCAGGTTTTCGTGGGCATGACGCAGTTTCTTTTGCAGCGCTTCGAGCGTCAGCCGCAGGGTGCCGACCAGCGCTTGCAATGAGCCGGCCGAGACCGCGTGATTCTGGTTGCGCGTGAGGATGTCATTGATATGGTTGCGCAGCTCGTTTTGCTCGGCTGAGACCTGCACGGTCATTTCGTGTGCGGTTTTCTCCTGCGCGGCAGCGGTCTTAATCGATTGCTCGGTCTGGTCGATCTGCTCACTGGCGAGCGCCAGGCGGTGAGCCGCATCGATTTGCGCACGCTCCAAATCAGCCAGCCGTTCGTTGAGCGTCCGGATGAGGACTGCGTTCTCCATCACATGCCTTCCCATGCGCCGATCGACGCATTCCCGAACACTGTGAACGGCTAATGTTGCGTGGCGATTACGCGAAAGTTACGAAAGCTGGCGCATTGGTAACGCCGCGCGACGTTGCGTCGCGGCCCATCGGGGTGAGGACGTCGCGGATCTGCGCGCTCTGCCTTGACCTTTGCGGTTGTGCGGTCACCTTCGGCGCGCGGTTCCGTTCCGGCGCGGTCCGAACTGAAACCGGCAAGACGTACTTAGTTTTCGGTGCGCTGGCTGATCGAACGATTCATCTGCAGCGACACCAGGCGGGCGACCAGTATCGCCATGTAGAATTGGCCAGTGATGCCCTCGGCCACGGCCGCATACCGCGCCTGCAGCGTCACCGGGGTGATGTCGCCGAAACCGATGGTGGATAGTGTGGTCAGACTAAAGTAGCCGAGCACTGGAAAGATCGGCTGAATGTCGATCGGATGGCCGGGATTGGCTACGGCGAGGCCCGCGAAAGCTGCGGTATGCAATTGAAAAATAATGATGTACAAGAATGCCCAGTTGAGGCCGAGCAACAAGTAACACGAAATCGCCATGCAGATAGTTTCGCCGGTGATCTCTCTCTGTTTCAGAACGCTGCGCAATTCGCTAACGGTCACAAACAGGACGAACAGCAACCATGAGATCGAACCGACCAGGACGAGTCGGCGGCTGTGATCGAAGATTAGCGAGACTCGTTCGAATCCGGCCGCGGCGGCGAGTGTCCAGCCGAGGACTCGGCGCCGCTTTCTTTGGACCAGCAGGCGCCCGCGGTCACCGATCAACTCATCGACGTTGATGTTGTAGAGGGCAACGAGCAGCAGCACCACCATCACTACACTGAACACGCTGGGGCCGGCGCCGCTATTGCCGATAAACGCGCGGATCGAGAAAGCGGCTATCAGAGCAGCCAGCAGGACGCTGTGCCGGTGCGGCCCGAACTTACGGCGGATCGCTTTCCATATGTGTTTCAATGGGTGAGTGGTTCGGTTCCCTGGGCCAGACTGATGGCGTTGCGGAGACGGGCGACGGTACGCGCGCGTCCGAGCACCGCGATCACTTCGTAAATGCCGGGGCTCACGGTGCCGCCAGTCAGGGCGACGCGCACCGGCTGAGCCAGTTGGCCAAGCTTCAAATTGAAGCGCGCCAGCACCCGTTCGAAGGCGCCCTGAATGGAAACTTCGGCGAAATCGGACTCGAGAGCGTCGAGTTCGTCGGCCGCCGCCGCGAGCGGCTCGGCGATGTCCGGCTTGAGGAATTTCGCCGCCGCCTTGGGATCGATCGTGATTTCGTCGTTGAGATAGAAGCTCGCGAACTCGACTAACTCCACCAGAGTCTTAGCGCGCTCGCGCAAGGTCGCGATCATCTTTTCGAGCCAGACGTCGTCGCCGGGAACGGTCCAACCCTTGAGCTCGATGAAGGGCTTGACGTCGTGCACGAGCCGCGTCAGCGGCAGCTCCTTCATATAGTGGAAGTTGAGCCATAGGAGCTTTTCGGCGTTGAAGATGCCTGCCGATTTGCCGCAATTGGCGAAATCAAAATAGTCGAACATCTCCTGCAGCGAGAAGATTTCCTGATCGCCGTGAGACCATCCGAGGCGCACGAGGTAGTTGAGCAGCGCCTCGGGGAAATAGCCGAGGTCGCGGTAGGCGAAGACCGAAGTCGCACCGTGGCGCTTCGAGAGCTTCTGCCCATCGGGCCCCATCACCATCGGCAGATGAGCATACGCGGGAGGAATCAGGCCGAGTGCGTAGAAGATCTGCATCTGGCGCGGAGTGTTCGGCAAATGATCGTCGCCGCGGACCACGTGGGTCATGCCGAAGTCAGAGTCGTCGAGCACGGTGGCGAAGTTGTAGGTCGGCACGCCGTCGGAGCGAAAGATAATCAGATCGTCGAGCTCGGTATTCTCGAAGACCGCGCGACCTTTGATTAGATCGTCAACGACGGTCGTGCCCTCGCGCGGCGAGCGAAATCGAATGGTGTAGTTGCGCCCTGCCCTTTTGTCGGGAAGTTCGACTTTGAGCAGGTCGGCGGGCGCCGTACGATCGCGGCAGCGACCGTCGTAGCCGGGCTTGCGATGCTCGCGCTCGGCGGCCTTGCGCATCGCGTCGAGTTCCGCCGTGGTGCAATAGCATGGGTACGCTTTGCCCTCGCGCAGGAGCTTGAGCGCGCTTTCGCGATAGCGTTCGAAGCGACTGGACTGAAAATACTTACGATCAGGCGGCCCTTCGTCCCAATCGACGCCGAGCCAGCGCAGGCTGTCGAGGATCTCGTCGAGCGATTCGGCGGTCGATCGCTCCTGATCGGTATCGTCGATGCGGAGAATGAAAGCACCCTGATTGTGGCGCGCAAAGAGATACGCAAACAGTCCGGAACGGACGTTGCCGATATGTAGCGCGCCGGTCGGACTCGGCGCGTAACGGGTGCGAACGGTCACAATGTTATTCCCACTCGATGGTCGCGGGCGGCTTCGAGGTGATGTCGTAAACCACGCGATTGACGCCGCGAGTTTCATTGGTGATGCGGCTGGAAAGACGCGCGAGAAACGCCGGATCGAGCCGCGCCCAATCCGCAGTCATGCCATCCTGCGACTCGACCGCGCGGATGGCGATAGCGCTTTCGTAGCTGCGTCCGTCGCCCATCACGCCGACGGTTTTCAGCGGCAGCAACACCGCGAAGGCCTGCCACAGGCGCGTACCTAGTCCGGCGCGCGCGACCTCGTCCATCACAACGGCGTCGGCGGCGCGCAGCAGGTCGAGCCGGGTTCGCGTCACCTCGCCGACGATACGCACCGCGAGGCCCGGGCCCGGAAAGGGTTCGCGATCGACGATCTCGGCGGGCAAGCCGAGTTCGCGGCCAACCTCGCGGACCTCGTCCTTGAAGAGTTCACGCAACGGTTCGACGAGCTCCAGGCGCATATGTTCGGGCAAGCCACCGACATTGTGATGGCTCTTGATTACGGCCGAGGGGCCCTTGAAAGAGACCGATTCAATGACGTCGGGGTAGAGCGTGCCCTGCCCCAGGAAGCGCGCGCCGCCGATTGCGGTAGCCTCACGATCGAAGACCTCGATGAAGGTATGGCCGATTGCACGGCGCTTCACTTCAGGGTCGATGACGCCAGCCAGCCGCTCGAGGAAGAGATCGGTAGCATCGGCGATGCGCAACGGGATACCGAGGCGATCGGCGAAAGTCGCCTCCATGCGCTCTCGCTCGCCGGCGCGGAGCAGTCCATTATCGACGAAGACACAGATGAGGCGATCGCCGATGGCGCGGTGGATCAACGCGGCAGCGACGGAAGAATCGACGCCGCCCGAGAGTCCCATAATCACCCGATCATCAGTGCCGACGCGGTCGCGGATTTCCTTGAGCTTGGTCTCGACGAAGCCCGCCATGGTCCAGTCGCCGGGCTCCCCGCAGATTTTCAGGACGAAGTTGCGCAACACCTGAGTACCGCACGGCGTGTGCACGACCTCCGGATGAAACTGGATGCCGCGCATGGTGCCATCCCGCGAACGCACCGCCGCGTATGGTGAATTGTCGCTGTGTGCGATCGCCGCGAGTTCATCCGGGATGTGCTCGATACGATCCCCGTGCGACATCCAGACTTGATGATCGCGGCCATCGAGGCCCTCGAAGAGCGCGTCGCGTTGGTCGATCACGAGCGTCGCGGAGCCATACTCGCGGGCATGAGCGCCGGCGCTATGCGCTCCGAGATGTTGCGCGATGACATACATGCCGTAGCAGATGCCGAGCACCGGGATGCCCAGGCGCAGGACTTCATCGGCGAGGTCGGGCGCGTCGGTGTCGTAGAGACTCGCCGGCCCGCCAGAAAGAATAATGCCGCGTGGATTCATCGCGCGGATTTTCTCGGGCGCGAAGTTGTACGGATGGATTTCGCAATAGACCCGCGCCTCACGCACTCTGCGAGCGATGAGCTGGGTATATTGGCTGCCGAAATCGAGAATCAGGATCACGAAGTTACCTTGCCCCTAGAATATAGCCGACCGCGCCGAAGCGGCGAAGAGCGTCCCCGTGGCGCTTTCCACAATCGCGGCGGGCGTCAGCGGAAGAGCTTGACCGTGTAGATAACCGTCAGCGAAACGCCGCAAAGGATGATGATAGCGCGCAGGATTTCACGCGGCATCACGTTGGCGAGGCGCATTCCGAACCACCCACCGGCGATAGCGCCCGGCATCATGCCGAGGGCGACTGGCCACACAATGCCCGACCACGCGAGCACCATCACGGCAGCAGCGTTGGAGGTCACCTGCACGAGCATCTTGAAGATGTTGGCGCGGCGCGCATCGTGCAGGCCGCAAACGGCCAACCCAGCCATCACCAGCACGCCGCCGCCGGCGCCGAAGTAGCCGTTGTAAACCGCAACCACGAAGAGCACCGGAAAGGCCACTCCGTGAGGGGCATCGTGATTGGCGTCGGGGTAGAAGCGGCGATTGACCAGCGGTCCCGAGGCGAACAGGACGGTGCCAATGCCGAGCAGGATCGGCACGACCGTGCGGAAGAGCCCGTTCGGCGTCAACAACAGCATCGCGCCACCGACCGCGCCGCCAGCGACACTGATGACGACGAGCGTCTTCAGGGCCGCGCGGGGGATCGCCGCGAGTTCCTCGCGCGCCGCCGCGACCGAAGCCGCATAGCCCGGCCACAATCCGACAGTGCAGGTGGCATTGGCGAGTTTCTCGGTCATGCCGATGACACCGTTGAGCACCGGGAAGGCGATGAAGGTGCCGCCACCGGCGATCGCATTGACGACCGCCGCCATGAAAGCCGCGGCCGCGCCGATTAGACTCGCGGTGCCAAACGCTGTGGGAATTGACAAACAGCCTCCTGCCCCATCGACGCGGATGCGCTTTGCGTGCGTGCGATAGTTCGCCGCATTTTGTGGAAACTTGACGCCATGTCAAGCATCGGGCGATTCGAAGAGTCAGTGCAGTTCGACGCGATCGGGTCGCGTCGCAGGCGAAGACTACTCGCCTTCAGTCGCCTGCATGCTGCGAAAAAGGCGCAAAAGGGTCCCGTGAAATTGCGGCTCATTGTCGCCGACCGGCGCGAAGAAATTCTCATACGCACGCTCGATCACCGGGATGCAGCGCAGAATGACCCGGTTCCCTTCGTCAGTGACGGAGAGCAGTCGGCTGCGCGTATCGTGCGGATCGGGAGTACGCACGATGGCCTGCTTTTTCTCGAGGGTGCGCACCACCTTTGAAATCAACATCGGATCCATCGCGCAGAATTTCGCGAGCCGCGCTTGCGAAGGCGGCCCGCTGGTACGGGTCAGCCACGCGGTCGAGCCCAAGGCGATCATTTGTAGATGGGTCAGCCCCATCGCGACCAATTCGCTGTTGAGCCGCCGCATCCATCCGTGTGCAGTCTGCCACAACAAATAACCGAGACTGTCCTCAGGTTGCTTGAAGCGGGAAACCGAATCCCAATCAACCGGAAGCGTGGCGGGGACTGTAGATTCGGCCGCTCGATTCTCCGCTGCATCAGTATCCGCGCCTATCGAAGGTCCGGACTTTGCCACTCTATTCAACCTCGCACTCGCGCGATTCTATCTGTATCGACAGGCTGCAAACCATCATCTGGCACTTGAGATACTCACGTGGATATTGCCGCTCGCAGGCGCTCGATGCCAGCACCGGTTCGGAGTCTCGTCGACGTGCTGGCGACGCGCAATGATCTTGCGAGATCGCTCCCTTCCGTAGCGGCTCCGCATCCGTTAGTGGAACTTCGCGGGAAATTGCGAGAGACGGTTGGCGGATAGCTTCTCCGCTCGATACCAGAAAAGGGGTAGAATATCTTCACATGCATGCCGATGAAACTGGACTTATCCGCTGGTCGGCGATCATCGGGGTGATTCTCCTGATCGCGCCATCGAGCCTATCGCTGCTGCATGCCGATCCCGGCGTGACTATGAGCGCCAACGGAAACGGCACGGCCAATGCCGGCGCCAACGATCCGATGGCGCAGGTGAAGAACGGCGTCAGCGATGTAATCGACGTCTTCAAAACGCCAGACACACCGCTGAAAGTGCGCCGTGAAAAATTGCGCGAACTTGGGGCGCAGTACTTCGATTTCGAATCGATGACCCGTTCGGTGATGGGGTACCATTGGCGCGAACTCTCTCCGGCGCAACGGCTCGAAGTGGTCTCGCTCTTCACCAACTTCATCAATGACGCCTACCTGAGCAAGCTGCAGGATTACAGCGTGAAAAAGGTCGAGGAGGAGTTGCCGACCGTCAATATCCAGTTTACCCGCGAGACCTTCGATGGGCCGGAATACGCGGAAGTGTACAGCACGATCATGCTCAAGGAGCAGAAGGATCCGATTGCTCTGAATTACCTGATGCACCTGACGAACGGAAAATGGAAGGTCTATGATGTGACCGTCGATGCGATCAGCGTAATCGCAAACTACCGTAATCAGTTCAATCGCGTTATGAACGAAGGCGGCTACGACAAACTCACCGCTGATCTGCGTGCAAAGACCTTGGGTCTTCAACAGCAACTCGACGCGCCGAACCCGCCGTCGCCGCGCACCAATTAACTCGTCCACGCGCTCACTCTCGATAATGCAGGTGTATGACTGACCCTTACCGCAGGTTGGAAAGCGTAAGCCGGCTCCGTTAGACGAGATGCTAAAGCGGTTACGTGGCGGCGCGATTCCACTCATCAACGAATAGTGGCTATGAACACGGAAATCCGGATCGGCGCGTCGGGCTTCAGCTACAAGGAATGGCTTGGGCATTTCTATCCTGCAAAGCTCTCCGGCGCTAAGATGCTCGCTTACTATGCCGAGCGTCTGCCGGCCGTTGAGATCAACTACACTTTTCGCCGGATGCCCAAGGCTTCGACGTTCGAGGGATGGACCCAGAAGACGCCGCCGAACTTTCGGTTCGCCCTGAAGGCCTCGCAACGGATCACGCATTTCGATCGTCTTCGCGGCACGCAGAGCGCGCTCGACTATTTCATCGAAGTCGCGGGTGCACTGCGGGATCGCCTGGGGCCGGTACTATTTCAACTGCCGCCTGACCTTCCGCGCGACGACGAATTACTGACCGATTTTTTGGACGAGATAGGCGGTCGAGTGCGCGCCACCTTCGAGTTTCGGAACCGCTCATGGTTCAACGATCGCGTTTTGGAAATTCTGCGTACCAAGCGCGCCGCACTTTGCATAGCTGAGAGCGAGAAACTCGCGAGTCCGGTAGAATGCACAGCCCCCTTTGCGTATCTGCGGCTGCGCAACGAGACCTACGATGACGCCGGACTTGAGTTGTGGGCCTCGCGCATTCGGGCCCTGGCGGAGCAGGCGCAGGAGATCTACGTATTCTTCAAGCACGAATCGGCCGCCCCGGATCTCGCGAATCGCTTGGCCGCGATGCTCAAGACGGGCGACTCCGCCGAATGATCGGCTTCAGGACTTTGGCAGGTTCTTAAGCATTTCGACATTGAGTTGCAGCTTCTCGCCGAGCCATAACGGATTAACCGCATGGTCGGTGTATGCGTCGCCGGTTTCCGGATGCACCAGTACGGTGAGCCCGTCGCGATTGAGCATTAGCCACGGCACGATGCGCGGGAACTCCTCGGTGCCAAAGGCGACCTGATACATCGCTTGTGGATGCGGTCCAACCGGCATATCGCGCCAACGGCCCATTACCACCTTGAAATGACCCTCGATGAATTCGCGAATGCGCGCGGCGCGTTCGCGCACGGCCTCATCGTAGTAGATATGCGCGTGATAGCCCTTTATACCCTCGGGATCGGTCATATTGTTCAGATTATGCCGGATAGTCTGCGAGTTGAAGCACCGCCAAAGGCCCCTTTCAAGCGCGTTGAGCCGAGTTGTTAATTCGACTAGTGCGCCCGGAGCCTCGATATTCCGCGAGATTGTCACTCGATCGTCCTGTGCAGACCGGAATTTGAGAGGGGAGCGTTGCAATTCTGCATCAACGTTGCGTGCGAGGTGCGATTCGTCAATCAGGCGTCCGTACGGGTGCAGGATGCGGGCGTATTCGTGCGGCGGCGTTCGACCTTTTAAAAGCAACCGTCAAACGGCCATCACGCATCGCAGACGCCGGATAAGCACAGGATGACGTTTGGAGTGCTCTGACCAGTTGTAGGGTTTATATGACTAATCGTAGATATATTTGGCCCGCGGCATCGTGCTTGCTTAAAGCATAGCGCGCCCGTTCTTTTTTGCGCGAATCGACAAGTGACGTCAGAACTGTATCGCGATACCCAGACTATGTTCGGCCGGCGCCCGGCTACGCAGTGCGTCGAACCGATCGCGCCGGTCTTGCGGCGGATTCATACGTTAGCGGCCGATTTTGGCGTTTTTGTGCTCGATCTGTCAGGGCGCGTAGCGAGCTGGAATGCGCTCGCGGAACGGGTGAGCGGATATCACGCCGACGAGATCCTGGGCCGCAAGTTATCCCGGATCTATGCCCTCTCGGCTGGAGCGTTGGACAACAGCGTCACGGAACGACGACTGGCGAGAACGCTGAAAATCGCCGCTGCGACCGGCCGCTGTGAGGATCGGGCATCGCTGGTGAGCAAGGGCGCCGGGTCCTTCTGGGTCGAGATTGCGGTGACCGCCGTGCGCGACTCCAGCGGTGATCCGTGTGGCTTTGGCTGCACCATCCGCGATATCTCGGAGTCGTATCGGATGCAGCTCGAACTCATCGGCGTCCGTGATGCAGAGCTCGAATCATCGCGGTTCAAGTCCGCATTTTTGTCGAATATCAGTCATGAATTCCGCACCCCATTGAACATCATCCTCGGTTACAGCGATCTGATTGGCGAGTACCTCGCGGAGGACCACGACTCCGGCCAGCGGGATAGTGCGGAAGCGGTAGCGCGGGCCTGCAAGCGACTGCTGCGAACGCTCGACGCGGTGCTGGACTATTCCAAGCTCGAATCGCGTTCGTTTGCGATAAGTCCGCGCACGCTGAAGTTGGCGCCCTTGATCCGGCGGCTGATTGGTGAACACGCGGCACAGGCCTCGGAGAAAGGCCTCCGGCTGACGTGCGCATTCGACAACGACGACGTAGCGGTCACCACCGACGAGTATTGCGTGATGCATTCGGTGCGAAATCTGATCGAGAACGCGATCAAGTTCACGGAGCACGGAAGTGTCGCGGTGCGCTTGTATCGCGATTCGATTGGAGCCGTCTGTATCACCGTTTCGGATACCGGAATCGGCGTCGACAAAGACTACCTACCGCGTTTGCTGGAACCGTTCTCGCAGGAGGATTCAGGCGATACGCGACGCTTCGAAGGCGCCGGGTTGGGCCTCGCACTAAGCCGGCGTTACCTCGAACTTAACGGCGCCAGTCTGACCGCGCATAGCGATAAAGGAGTTGGTTCGAGCTTTACGATTCGCTTTCGCTAGGGCCACGGATCGCGAATACTTGCTCACGCGGCCGTGACACTGCACAGCCGATCGGCACGGGCGACGACCTTCGCAGGGTCTATCCGGGCGCTGGGGTTGGCGTGATACTTTTGCCTCGAACCGATTTGAGCTATCACACAAGGCAGAAGTCCGATGGCCACTGGCAACGAAACACTGAAGTTCTATTACGATTTCAAGAGCCCGTTCACCTATCTGGCGCTGGGGCCGGCACTTGCGCTCGAGCTATCTCATCGCGTGAGCCTGCACTTTATACCGCGGGACTTCGAACCGCGCGTCGCTTACGGCGGAGAGCTGGAAGAGCGCCAGCCGCACGACTGGAACAAGGTGCGCTATCTCTATGCTGACGCGCGGCGCTTCGCCAACGAACGCGGGATCATAATCCGCGGGCCGCAAAAGCTGTTCGACTCGCGGCTGGCGATGATGAGCGGAATCTACGCTGAGCGCCACGGACGCTTTCGCGATTATGCGCCAAGGGTGTTCGAGCGCTTCTTCAAGCGCGAACTTGATATCGAAGATCCTGCGGCGCTGGCGGTCGTCCTCCGCGAAGCGCACCTCGACGCTGAAGACTTCGCGCGGTATGCAGGGAGCGACGGTCCCGAGGACCTGGAACGCGCACGGGCTGAAGCGGACCGCGATGGTATCTTTGGGGTGCCTACGATTATAGTCAGCGGCGAACCGTTCTGGGGCAACGACCGGATCGATTGGGTAGTCAAAAAACTCGACGCGATCGGACTGCGGCGCGATGACGCCGGCCTCGCGTCTCAATAGGCGGCAGGAATTATTCATGCGTCCAGTACCGGTCGGAACCAAGGGAACTTACGAATTCGTAGTCGCGCGCAAGGATCTCGCGGACACTTTGGAGCCCTCGCTGCCTCCGGTCCTCGCGACCGCGATGATGAGCCTGGCGATGGAGATAGCTGCGATCGATGCGCTCAAGGATTATCTGGAACCCGGCGAAATGACCGTGGGAGCGATCGTTAACGTGACTCATACTGCGGCGACACCCGAAGGATGGAAAGTGCGCGCCGAGGCGGAAGTCACGAAATGCGACGGCCGACGAATTGAATTCGACGTGCGCGCTGCGGACGAAAAGGAAGCTATCGGAAGCGGAACTCATATGCGGGCGGTGGTTGATCGCGGAAAGTTCGATGAGCGCTTCGCGGTCAAAGTGAAATCACGACCGTAGGACCATCGCGTCAGGTGCCGGCGACGCGGAGCAAACCGAGCTTCGCGAAGTGCGGCGGGCGTCCGCGCTTAAGCTCACAGGCCGCGCGAATGTCACCGGTGTCGAGGAGTGGCACAGGCCTCCACTTCAACCAGATCCAGACAGAAACAGAGCGCGACGAACGGACGCCAGCGCGCGTTATATTCGAGGAAAATAATCGATGACGACGGAATTGTTCGAGACCAATGAAGTGTATGTTGGGCGCGATTTCGGCGGCACCGACTACGAGATAGCGCCCGATGCGATCGAAAACTACATCGCGGCCACCGGCGACGACCATCCGTGGTATCGCGCACCCTCCCCCACCGGCTATCCGATAGCACCGGCATTAGTGGTTCATTCGGCAGTCTTCCGCACCTTCGACTGGTATCTGCCGAACGTGTTCGGCAATCTGCACGCGCGCCAGGAGTGGGAGGGATTCTCACCGATTCGCGCAGGCGAGACCGTGCATTCGCGGTCGGTAGTGGTCGATCGCTACTCGAAGCGCGATCGCGAATACGTCGTTAACGAGGTTCTATTGATGGGCGCGGACGGACGGATCGTGCAGCGCAGCCGGACGCATCAGAGCTTTCTCATCGCAGCAGCCAAGGCTAAGGGTGACGGTTTCGCGGTCGATCGCGATCGCGAGAAGGCCTCCGGACGAGTATTCAAGGTCGGCGATCGCGGAGGCGAAGCGATCGCGGCGCCAATGCGACCGATCTCACAAGCGATGTGCATGGCTTTCTCAGGTCCGGGCGTCAATTATCACACCGACGCAGAAGCGGCGCGCAAACTGGGCTTCCCCGACATCGTGGTTCAAGGAATGTGGTCGGTCTGCCTCATCGCCGAGATGATGACGCAGCGTTTCGGCCTCGGCTTTATCATCGGCGGAAAACTCGACCTGCGGCTGGTCAACGTGTTGTGGGTGGACGAGACGTCGGGACCTCACGGCCGGATTATCGAACGGCGCCCCGAGGGCAGGCGAACTCGTGCAGTTGTCGAAGTCTGGTGCGAAAAAGCCGACGGGACGAAAACGATCGTCGGCACCGCCAGCGCGATCGAATTGTAACCTGCAATCGACGTGGCGATAAGTCGCTTCGTTGTATTCCCTACCCTCCTCTGCGGGTTCCAGATGAAATGATGGTGGGGTGTCTTCTGCTGTATCGAGTGAGAGCTACCGACGCTCATCGGGTAGCGAAAGCGAGCATGGTCTAAGCCGCCGCTGTGGTTAGCGCTTCTACCTCAGCGACCGATTTCGGCACCGCAGCCGTCATCACTTCGTGACCTGCGGGGGTAACGAGGATGTCGTCCTCGATGCGAATTCCGATGCCGCGGAACTCCTCGGGCGCTTCGGCGTCATCAGGTGCGATGTAGATTCCCGGTTCGACTGTTAGCACCATCCCCGGTTCCAGCGTGCGCGACTCGCCACCGACGCGATAAAGGCCGACGTCGTGCACGTCCATACCTAGCCAGTGGCTGGTGCGATGCATGTAGTAGCGCCGCCACGCACCCGCCTTGAGCGCGTCCTCGACTGGACCCTTGATCAAGCCGACGCGGCACATGCCCTCGACCAGCACGCGCACCGCAGCGTCATGCGGATCGTCGAACTTGATTCCGGGTCTGATCGCTCCGATTCCCGCCAACTGCGCGTTGAGCACAATTTCGTAAAGATCGCGCTGGAGCGGCGTAAAAGGCGCACCGATAGGAAAGGTGCGGGTGACGTCGGAAGCGTAAAAGCCGTACTCGCAGCCGGCGTCGATGAGCAGCAGTTCGCCGGTGCGCATCTCGCGATCGTTGTTGATGTAGTGGAGCGTCGCGGCGTTCGGCCCGGAGGCGATGATCGACGGGTAGCTGGGGCCGGCCGCGCCGCGTGAGCGAAAAGTGTAATCGACGGTGGCTTCGACCTGCCACTCCATCATTCCGCCGCGGGCCGTTCGCATCGCGGCCTTGTGCGCATCAGCAGAGATAGCGATCGCATCGCGCATCGCGGCGAGTTCCTCGGGACGCTTGAGCAGACGCGCCTCGTGTATGAGCTCGCGCGGATCGAGCAGCGCGTGCGGTCCGGTGCCGAGCCGCGGACGCATCGCCTGCGCGGCGCGCAGCAATTCCAGGATGCGTGCATTCATGCGCTCGTTGATACCGAGCGGGTAGTAGATGCGATCGACCTTATCGAGATGGCGGCGCAGGACGCTATCGAGGTCGTCGAGCGCGAAGGCCTGGTTGGCGCCGAAATCGGCGACCGCACCCTCGAGGCCGGCGCGGCGGCCGGTCCAGGTCTCACGCTCCTTGTCGCGCGGGCGCACGAAGAGGACGAACTGTTCCGCCGCATCAGGAACGAACAGGGCGACCGATTCCGGTTCGGCGAATCCGGTCAGGTAGTAGAAATCGTTGTCCTGGCGGTAGATGAATTCGACATCGCCCGAGCGCACGGCGACCGGCGCGCTCGGCATGATGGCAACGGAGCCGGGTCCGATAGCGTCGATGAAGCGCTTGCGGCGGTCGGCGAAAATTGCGGCGTTGGCGATTGCAGTCAAGCTGGATAACACCCACTCATTCTAAAATGGCGACCGCGCAAGTCCACTGTCGTTACGGTAGTCCGGCACCGGGCACCGCGACTTCCCTGGTCCAGATTTTTGAGGTCTTTTTCGCGCGGCATTCGTCCGGGTTGATACTGTCGGAGGTGAGCATGAACAGCGTGCGGCGTCCCGGTCCGCCGAGCGCGCAGGCGATCGGCATAGTATCGAACTTGATCCGCTCGGCGATTTCACCGCCCTCGCGTACGCGCAACATCTCGAATGACATCGGCGAAGCGACCCAGATGGCGCCCTCTGCGTCGAGTGCGATGCCGTCGGGAATGGCTTCGTCGTGCAACTGGGCCCAGACGCGCCGATTGCTCAGTGAGCCATCGCTTGCGATATCGAACGCGGCTAATCGATGACCCATCGACTCGCCGACCACGAGGGTCTTGCCGTCGGGCGAGATCACGGTGCCGTTAGGAAAATCGAGGTCGTCGGCGGCGACGCGCGAGGAGCCGTCGGGGTTGACCAGCACCAGTTCCGCGTTCTTTTTGGGTGCGTCGATGAACAGGTTGTAGCCAAGGTTGCCGACATAGCAGCGGCCTTTGCTGTCGGTCACCATGTCGTTGCAGTGGAACGAGGCGAGGTGGCTGATATCGGCGTGAGTCTTGAGCCCGTCAGGATCCTGGCGGAGAACCTTGCGGTCGGTCATCGATACAATCAGCAAGCGACCGTCGGGCAGCCAGCCAAGGCCCGAGGGCCACGTCGGCACCTCGGCGACCGTCTGCGCTTTGCCATCGAGATCCACCGACATCACTTTGTGGGCGTGCATGTCGGAGAAGAACAGTTTTCCGTCGTGCCAGCGCGGTCCTTCGGTGAAAATCAGGCCATCGAGCAGTACTTTGAAGTCAGCCATCGTCAAAAAGCCTCGTATCTACTCAAAAAATGGGTTCGTTCGTACAAAATTCCGTCAATCGAGGGCTCCCTGTGCACGCAGCTTGGCAATATCGTCGGAATTGTAACCAAGCATTGCCAAAACTTCATCAGTATGTTGTCCGAGGCAGGGGGCGGCTGAACGCACGGAGGTTTCGGTACGGCTGAGCTTCCAGGGGATTCCGCAGTGTTGCAGAGTGCCGACCTCCGGATGCTCATTATACACGAAATAGCCCCGCTCTTTCAGGTGGGGGTCTTCTTCTGAGAGAAACTTGTTGTCGGCGACGACGGCGGCAGCGACGCCCGCATTCTGCAACAGCTGCGCGATGTCGGCGGCGGCACGCAACGAAGTCCACTCCTCGACGATGCGGTTGAGTTCACCTTCGTTGGCTTTGCGCCCGTGCAGCGTAGCGAATTTCGCGTCGGCGGCCAGCGACGCCTTGCCGATGGCGTTGGCGAAGCGGACGAATTCGGCATCGTCGGCGACCGCGATCGCAACGAATTGATCGACCACGATGCCCATCACCTTTTCCGGGCGATCGAGACAGCGGTAGATGCCGTGCGGAGCCATTTGCGGGTCTTCGTTGCCGATGCGATCGGGCTCAACCCCGTTCATGGTGTACTCGAGGATGCCCTCGGCGAGCATTCCCATCGCACATTCCCACTGGCTCATGTCGATGTACTGGCCCTCTCCGGTCTTTGAGCGATGGAACAATGCGGTGATGATCGCGAACGCGCCGTGAACGCCGGCATTGGGATCGGCATAGCTGAAGCCGGCATGCATCGGAGGCCATCCGCGATAACCGGTCAGCGCCGACAAGCCCGACAGGGGGACCTGCGCCGGTCCATACGCGATGTAGTCGCGGTAGGGGCCGGTGTCACCGTAGCCGGTCAGCGAAGCCATGATGATGTCCGGTTTGATTTTGCGGACGGCCTCGTAACCGAAGCCCATCTTGTCGATGACGCCGTGCGCGAAGTTGTTGACGAGGATGTCGCTTTTCGCGATCAGGCGGCGCGCGACTTCGTGGGCCTCGGGGTCCTTGAAATTGAGGCTTAGTGAACGCTTGCCCTGGCTATATTGATTGAAGTAGCCGGAGCGATTGAGGCCGCCCGGTTTCGCATCTGGCCACGGCGGCAACATGCGGGTCACGCAGGGCCGCGTTCTGGTCTCGATGCGGATGACATCGGCGCCGAGATGGGCCAGTTGCATCGTGCAGTAAGGACCCGCCCAGACCCAGGTGAAGTCCGCGATTCGAATACCGTCGAGCGGTGGCCGTGCCATCTAAATCACACCCATGCTTTTGAGTTCGCTAAGCCGCGCGCTACTGAGACCGAGGCGGCGGCCAAAGATTTCATCGTTGTGCTGACCGAGGGTCGGGGCCGGCAAGCGGATTTCCCACGGCGTCCGGCCGTACTTGAGCGGCGCGCCAGGGTACTTGTGAGTGCCAGCGACCGGCTGGGCGATTTCGACGAAGAAGCCGCGCGCCTTGAGATGCTCGGAATTGAGCAGATCCCCCATCGTCGAGACCGGGGCGAACGGGACGCGCCGGGCCTGGACCTTTTTGTAGAGGTCGAGCACGGTCTGTTCCTTAACGTATTCTTCGAGAAAGATGACCAGGGCTTCCCAATTTTCGCCGCGCTTGAGGCGATCGGAAAAAATCTCCTCGCCCGCCCATTCGGGATTACCCATTACATCAACGAAGGCTTTCCATTGATGTTCCTCGACGCAGCAGAGGTAGATCCACCCGTCCTTACATTGCATCGCTTCGAGCGGCTGAATCGGCTTCTTGCCCAAGCGGGTGGCGATCATCTTCATGTAGGGCCAATACTCGAAAGTGAGTTCGAGCTGCGAGGCGATCGCCTCCTGGCAGGAGACATCGACGTGCTGACCTTCGCCGTCGCGCACTTGCGCCATCACTGCACCCATGGTGGCGACCGCGCCGTGCACCCCGCCCTGGTAGCCGCTCTGCAAGCCGAAGGTCTTGAGCGGCGGCATTTCGGGATGATCGGGACCGGCGCCATTGAGGACGCAGACTCCGCCGGCGGACCAGACCGTGAGTTCTTCGGCGCGCAGATTCCGCCATGGGCCGGTCAATCCGTAGGGCGTGATCGAAGTCATCACGAGGCGTGGATTGACCGCGTGCAGGCGCTCGAAATTCAAACCTACGCGATCCATCTCGGGCGGTGTGACGTTGTGAATGAGGACGTCGGCCTGCGCGACCAGCTTCTCAAGCAGATCGAAACCTTCGGGCCGCGCGATATCGAGCGTGACGCCGAGCTTGTTGGTATTGAGGTAGAGGAACAGGCCGCTCTTTTCGGGATGCGGCTGGCCGCCGGGAAATGGGCCGCGCACCCGCGCATGGTCGCCAATGCCGGGCCGTTCGATCTTGATGACTTCGGCGCCCATATCGGCCATCAGCTTCGACGCGTAGGGCGCCGAGGCCATCTCACCGATTTCGACGATTTTGAGGCTCGATAATGCTCCGGCCATCAGAACTCCGCCGCGCAGCCGTCAGGGCACGACCTTGCGAAATGGTCTAACTTCAACACGCTCGAAGACGCCCTTAGTGACGTAAGGATCGCTATCCGCAAAGGTTTTCGCCGCAGCTTCATCCTCGAAGTCGACGACCATCAAGCTGCCACTGCCATCAGTGAAGGGACCGCCGACTACGACCCGGCCGGCGTTAACCAGCGGCTGAAGGTTTTCGAGATGGGCCGGACGCACGCTGGGCCGCAACGCCGCACCATTGGGACCGTCGTAACCGATAATCACGAAGAGCATCGCCGTAGCCTCGCGCTAAATTCTGGCCCACGCTAGCACGCATCCGCAACGATGCTCCAGAGACCGCGCGGAGTTGGTAGAAGAGAGTTGTTGAGGAACCCAAAACCTTAGTTTTTTCTGAAACCTCATCGAGGTTTCGGACTTCCCTTTATTCAGGGAAAAGACCTTGGCTGTGCTGTCGAACGAGCGATCTTTATGTGCGCGGCTGCGAAATAATGATCGCTCAAGTATCATTCCAATCGGTGCCGGTGGGCCCCGAGGTCATCCTGATCGGTGCCGATCGGCTCCGAGGTCATGGGCTCGATGCGTCGCTGGACCGCAAGGGAAAGACGAACCAAAGGGCGACGAACCGAAGAGATTGTCCAGGGCGGAGAGAAATGAACGATGCGGACTTTTACACTAAAGCCGAAATCGATTCACGAAACGCGTGCTCGTAGCGATCGCCACCCGGCGCCACTAATTTCTCAATCGCAGGAGCACGCGGCCGCGCGAGAGTTCTCCGCTGTCGCAGCACCTGGCATGGCCGGCAATTTCAGCCGCTTTGCAACGAATCTCGGCGGCATGCGGGCGCAAATGGCGCTGTCGATTAGTGACGCGAGCGATTACCAGGAGCGCGACGCGGATCGTCGTGCAGATTCGGCGATGCGCATGGGACATTCGGCCGAAGTCGGCAATCGCGATCGCGAGCCCGTGCCGAAGGTTTCGGTTGGTAGCAGATCCAACGGTGAAGAGGCGCTCCAACCTGGGGATCGGCGATTTTTCGAATCGCGCTTCAAGCACAATTTTGCCGACGTGCGAGTCTATTCGGATCATGAGGCAAACGAGTCGGCCCGCGCGCTGAAAGCTCGCGCTTTCACGGTTGGAAATCGAATCAGCTTCGCGCCGGGCGAGTATCGGCCGGGCACCGACGCAGGCAGGACGTTGATCGCCCATGAGCTCGCGCACGTGATGCAACAACGAGGGATAGACGCACGCGACACAGTTACGATTCGGCGCGAACCGGAAGACACCGGAACGAAAGCCACACCGCCGCCGGCGAAACAGGCGCCGCCAGCCACGCAACAGACGCCGCCAGCCGCGAAGCAATCAACTCTGAAGAGCCAGGGAGTGGATGCGGCCGATCCGGTCGCCGCAAAAACGCCACAGATTATCGACACCGTACTGCAGCGAAACAAAAGACTGGCACCGTATATCGGCGACCGGCTGACGGGCGGCCTCAAGATTGCCGAGAAGGGGCATTTCGTAAAGGAGTTGAGCGACGCCAACTTCGATAGCGCGTATCGGAAGACCTACGAGGAAAGCGCGGGCGACACGGTACCGAGCTACGTGATGGGCTTCTATGATCCCAACGCCTCGACCATACACCTTAGACCCGACGCCAAATTTGGCACCGCTTTACACGAGGCAGTGCATCGGTTGGCAGCCCCGAGTGTGTATTCGCTGATGAGCACTGTCGCTTCCAAGATATCGGATGACCTGGTCAAGGTACTGGTTGAAGGGGTGACGGCGTATTTCACCGATACGATTGTGCAAGACGAAGGGTTGCCCAATTTCGTCGACGCGTACAGCAGTTCGAAAAAGAAGGCCGCAGCCATTGTGGCGGCGCTGGGTAAGGACGGTTTCGAGGTGATGGCGACCTATAATTTCAAGACTGGCAGTGTGCTCGAAATCGGCAAGCGGCTGGGCATCTCGGAAAAACAATATGCCGCATTGAAAGGAACCGTCGTCAGCGAAATCCTCAAGAAGGTAAATGCTCTTCTGTGAGTTCGTACGGTCGCGAATGACTATTTCACGCTGATTGCGCCGTAGCCGAAGTAGTAGATCAGAAAATAGATAATGCCGAGGCCGGTCAGCGCCGCGAAGGCCATGCGATCGCGCGGGAGCATGGGATAATCGATGTAGCTGGTGGGCGTCGCGCTGATGCCGAAGCCGCGAGCCTCGAGCGCCATCGCCATGTTGTTGGCCTTGCGCAGCGCACCCATAAAGACCGGAATCACGACCGGGACGTAGCGCTTGACGCGCTCCAGCGGACCACCGCGATTGAAGTCGTAGCCGCGCAAGCTTTGCGCCTGCACCACGGTCAGCGCCGAATCGATGAACAACGGGACGAGGCGGAACGACAGAGTAATCGCGAAGCCGACGCGATAAGGCACGCCGAGGCGCTGCAGGCCCGCGGTAAATTCCTCGACCTTGGTAGTAGAGAGGAACAGAACCGAGGTCGCGAGCAGTTCGGCGAGCTTCAAACCGCGCCCGAAACCGAACACCAGCGACGCCCGGCTCAAGTGAATGATGCGAGTGTTAATCAGCGGCGGGCCCTTGCGATAGAAGACCATCCACGCAAGCGTCGTGAAGAATATCAGCAGGATGAAAAGCCAGCGCAGACGATAAAAATTCGGCCACGAGCCGGTCCATTGCGCGAGCGCGGCGAGCAGCAGTCCGAGCGGCAACAAGGCCAGCGGATGATCAACCCAATACACCGACCAGAACATGATGAAGAGCGCAAAGACCTTCACGGTCGGATTGAGCCGATGCACGAGGGTGCCGTGATCGAGGTAGAGATAGATGGGCATCAGGCGCGCTCTTTTATCCAGTCCGCGAGCTCGTCGGGACGAAGTGCGGTGAGCCCGAAACGGCGGCCCAGGCGAGCGGCCTCGGGGGGATGAAACGATGAGTTCGCGAGCAATTCGTCGCGATCGAAAAACTCACGCACGCCACCGTCGAACATCACGCGGCCCTTGCGCATCAAGACGACGCGGCGCGCGTATTCGGCGACCAGCCACGGCGTATGAGCGATCATCACGATGGCGATGCCGCCGCGGTTCAGCTCGCTGACCAGCGCCATCATGCGGCGTTGCTCGCGATAGTCGAGGCCGGTAGTTGGCTCATCGAGGATGAGCACGCGCGGGCGCAGCGCCAGCACGCTCGCAACGGCGAGGCGCTGGCGTTCGCCCTTGCTCAGCAGGAACGGATCGCGATCATGATAGCCGACGAGATTGACGGCGCGCAGAACTTCCTCTGAGCGGCGCGCGATTTCGTCGTCGTCGAGGCCGAAGTTGCGCGGCCCGAAAGCAACTTCGTCGGCGACCGTGGCGCCGAATATCTGATGGTCGGGATTCTGGAAGACGTAACCGACCTCGTGCGCGGTCTGCGCCGGCGGCAAGTTCGCGCGATCGCGGCCGCCGATTGTTATCGCACCCGAATCGGGGGCGAGCAATCCGACCAGATGCTTGGCGAGGGTAGTTTTGCCCGAACCGTTTTGACCGATAATCGCGAGAAACTCGCCGGCTGCGATTTCGAGCGAGACGTCGTCGAGCACGCGCGGTCCGTAGGGATAAGCGAAGTTCAGATGTTCGACGCGCAGCAGTGGCGGTTGACGTTCGTTCGCTGCGGGAGGCGGCGGCGGAGCATTGTAAGTGGACACTTCTCGCGCTTCATTCAACCGCGGCGCACGCGGATAACGCGACCGAATGATTGCCTCGGCTTCGTCAACCGAAGTCGCGTGCGCGCTAATCCCGAGCAGATCGATCACGCGATTCAGATCCGGCGGATGCACCCCGCAGTCCTCCAGTAAGTCGAGCCGCACCATCAACTCCGCGGGCGGTCCATGAGCGATGATCTCGCCGTCGCGCAACAGCACGATGCGATCGCATTTGCGCAGTTCCTCGGCCTCATGCTCGATCACGATCAGGCTGAGGCCCTGCTCACGCATCTGGCGAATGAGGGCAAATACTTCCGCCTTGCCCTCGGGATCGAGGTCGCTGGTAGGCTCGTCGAGCACGACCACGCCGGGTCTGAGTGCGAGCACCGAGGCGATCGCAAGGCGCTGCTTTTCGCCGCCGGAGAGCGAGGTCGGATCGCGATCGTCGAAGCCGGCGAGCCCGACCGCGGCGAGGGCTGGGTGGATGCGAGCGGCGATCTCCTCGCGCGGCAGCCCCACTTGCTCCATCGCGAAGGCGACTTCATGCATGACGTTGGTCGAGAAGAGTTGCGCCTCGAAATCCTGAAAGACCATCCCGACCATCGAAGCCACGTCGCAGACACGTTCGCTGCCGAGCGCGCGGCCGCCGATACTAACGACGCCTTGGAACGCGCCGTCCTGGAACGCGGGTACGATGCGATTCAGACATTTGGCCAGGGTCGATTTGCCGGCGCCCGAGGCCCCCATAATTCCGACCATCTCGCCCGGCCGTAGCGTGAATTGAACTCCGCGCAGAGCGTCGCGATCGTCACCGGCGTAGCGAAAACCGACGTCTTCGAGCGTCGCGGCAGCGGTCGTTGACGGTGAGACTTCGGGCGGCGTCACATCAACATCGTCCCGGCGAGCGCGCACATGATCAGCGGACTCACCAGCACCAGGATCGATTTATCGTAGGGCGGCTGCGCGAAGCTCGCGGGGAGGAACGCGGGAATCCAGTAGCCGGTCGAAACCAGATTGCCGACCGTCCACGCGCCAACCTCGCCCGCAACGAGGAGGCCGAGGCCCGCGAAACTGGTTGAGCGCGATCGCTCCTGAAGCTCCGGCATCACGTCGCTGTACAGCATGCGACCGGCGCGCACGCGGGGATAGACGCCGATCAGAATCAGCGGCGAGATAAACAGCGCCGAGATCATGTTGTTAAAGATGATGACGTTGCCGAGGATGCTGAAGGGGCGGAAGCCGAGAAGATTATCGCCCCATCCGACGAGGTCGGCGCACAGCACGCTCGCGGCGAGACAGACGGCGACGTACTTGGCGAGATTGATCGGCGATCGGCTGATCGGGCTCTGGCCCTTCGCAATGATGCTCCAGGCCTTGTACGGAATGTAACCGTAAAAGAGGTTGGCGAAAAAGCCGAAGATATCGCCCGGGCCGACGCCGCCAAAGAAGTCGCCGATCATGTTTCCGATCGCGGAACCCCACGCCGCCGCGGGCCCGAAAAGAAACGAACACACGACTGGGATCGCATTGGCAGGCCTCAGTTCGGTGACGCCCGGGATAAGCGGGACCACCTTGAACGGCACCAGCACCGCTGCGTACAAGGCGGCGGAAATCGCGCAGAGGACGACCATCCGCGTATTGCGCCACATCAGGCGCAACTCATGCATCTGGAGTTCCCGCCGTGACCATCAAGCTGGAAGGACCGCGACTGACGCCGGTGCCGCCGCGAGAACGTCGTTAGTGCGACGGACGCGATGCAGTCGAAACTTCGTAGGTCTGCCCGGTCGATGGTCAATAGCCATATTGATAACGTAACGACGGTGACCAATATGACGACCCCAATCAAGTAATCAAGCGCATCGGTTAGAGGTCGTCGCGGGGAGCCGGGCGCGGAGTATTGCTCAATCGACGGCCCATGCAGCACAATCACCCATGGCGTACGCTCATTCATCCATAAAGGGCGGTGACTAATGCCGATATATGAATACGAATGTGAGAAATGTCATCGGCGCAGCAGCGTTTTGACGCTGCGGGTGAGCGCGAAGGTCGCAGCCAAATGCCAGCATTGCGGCGCCGCGAAACTCCGCCGTCTGATGTCGCGGTTCGCGATGCCGCGCAGCGACGAGGCGCGGATGGACGCGATGGCGGATCCATCGAACCTCGGCGGTCTCGATGAGAACGATCCCAAGAGCCTTGCACGCGCGATGCGTAAAATGGGGCGCGAGATGGGCGATGAGTTCGCTGGGCCCGAGTTCGAGGAGGCGGTCAGCGAAATGGAGAGTTCCGGAGACCTCGGCGACGGCAGCGACGGCGACAGTGAGTGACCGCACGAAGTCGATACGGCCGCGATCGCATCTGGACCAACTGACGGGAATTGCCGCCTTCATCAATACCCTTGGCAGCCGGCTCCGCTAAGCGGGCAGCGTCGAGCGCCACAGCAACCGCAAGCGCTTCACGTGCAGCGGTCACCGCGGATAAATTCGGCTTGGCGGCATTCGCCATTTATCTCGCGCTCTCGGTATTTATCTTCGGACGCGGGCTGACGGGCCATTTATCCGACTACCACATCGGCGTCGCCGTCCCCGCCGACAGCACTATCTTCATCTGGTCGCTCGCATGGTGGCGCCACGCACTGCTGAACCACCTCAATCCATTACTCACTACCGCGATTTGGGCGCCCGGCGGTATCAATCTCGCGTGGGTCACGACCGCACCGCTCGCTGCTGTGATCGCAATCCCGATGACGAGTGCGTTCGGCGCGGTAGTCACTTGCAATATTCTGTTTATACTAAGTCCCGCACTTGCTGCATGGAGTGCGTTTCTGCTTTGCCGACGAGTCGCCAATAACTACTGGCCCGCAATCATTGGTGGCTACATCTTCGGTTTCTCGGCCTACATGCTCGGACAAATGCGCGGACACCTGCATCAGGTGTTGATTTTCCCGGTGCCACTGATTGCCTACCTGGCCGTGCGGCATTACCAGCGTGAAATCCGCACGCGCACCTTCGTCATACTCAGCGCGTTGACGATCGCAGCGGAATTTCTGATCGCACTCGAAGTCTTCGCGACGATGACGATATTCGGTTTGATCGCCGCGCTGCTGGGTGTGAATTTCACTACGGGCGACTCGCGCCGACGGGTGGTCGCAACCGCGCTTCCACTGGCACTTGGAGCGATCCTCTCGCTAATCCTGGTATCGCCGTTTATCTGTTACCTGTTCGCTTCGAGCGCTCCGCGTTGGGGTACGATGTATTCCGCCGATCCGATTGGGTGGTTGGTTCCGACTACCTATTTCGAACTGGGCCGGCTGCCAATTCTACGGTCGATAGCGAACAACTTCCCATTCGACCAGTTCGAATGCGGAACCTATGTGGGTCCCGTCCTGATTGTGATCGTTACGCTTTTCGCGCGACGACATTGGCGCGAGCCGTTTGCGCGAATGATGATCGACTTACTGATCATTATCGCTGTGCTCTCGCTCGGCCCGATGCTTCACGTGATGCATCACAATCTGGTCGGACTGCCGGGAGCGATAGTTACGGCTCTCCCACTGATGAGCAAGGCTACGCCCTCGCGCTTCGCTATGTACGCATTTCTGATCCTGGCAATAGTCACTTCACTCTGGCTCGGCGAGGCCAGACGCGGGCCGCGGACCAAAATCACAGTTGCCGGCCTGTTGGTACTCTCGACCCTGCCGAATCTCTCCACTGACTATTGGTTAACGCCCAATAGTACACCGGAATTCTTCACCGGCGGCGAGTATCGAAAGTATATTGCGCCGGGCGACACTGTTGTCACTTTGCCGTACTGGATGCTGGGCAATGGGATGCTCTGGCAGGCGCAGACCGATATGTACTTCCGCATGGCGGGCGGGTGGACCGGACCGCCGCCGCCGCAGTACGACGGATGGCCAATCGTCAAGGCGCTCGCCACCGACACGCTCGTGCCGGACGCCGAACTTCAATTGAAAGCGTTTGCCGCCAACCACAACGTGACTGCCGTGATTGCCGGCAGCGGAACCAATCCGGTCTTTGAGCCGATGCTCGCGACGCTTGATCAGAACCCGATCGTAAACGGCGGCGTCACGCTTTACCGCATACGGCCCGGATCACTCGTGCCGTACCAGCATCTGACGGCGATCGAGATGGAGACGCGATCGGACAGCGAACGCATCGACACATTAATTGCCGCCGCCAATCGCTATCTCGCCGAAGGCCATGACCCCGCAGCGCTTAACGTCAAGGTCGCCGAGCAGCTTGGCTTGATCCCGTTGGGATGGGCGCGAGCTCCAACCGCGCTCGCCTTCAACGCGCTTTGGCTGGGGCAGTGGAACGATACCGGCGTCAGCGTTGGAATCACCGGTTCGTACGAGGCACTCAAACCGGTGATCGCAAAATATCGCGACGATGCCGAACGAATCTATTTCCCTTTTCCGACCGAATTACACGACACCGCGAAGGTTCCAGCCGGCGCGCACGTTATCATGCTGATCTTCGATCGCGCCGGACTCGCGCGGGCCGCTGCCAAAGCTTCTGTGGCACCTCGAAACGCGAGCGTCGTGGTTCACGACGTTCGATAAAATCTCGACACTTTTAGGAATTCTCTATCGGGTCCGCTCGCGGTGAACAGTCGCGGCTCGTATGGAATTCCAAGTTGAGGCGATCGGCCAGCGGCCGCGCGATCCATCTTCAGTCAATCGGCCTGCAGCATAACGATCGCGGCCGCCGCCATCCCTTCGCCCCGGCCGAGCGCACCGAGGCCCTCGGGATTCGACGCCTTGACGTTCACCTGGCGCGCATCCGTGCCGAGTGCAGACGCCATTCGCCCGCTCATCGCAGGCAGATGCGGTGCGAGCTTCGGTTGCGCCGCGAAAATCGTGACGTCGGCGTTGACCAGCCGCCACCCGAGGTCGGTCGCCCGCTTCCACACGGTCGCCAGCAGCGCGACGCTATCGGCGTTCTTGAACTGAGGATCGTTGTCGGGGAAATGCCGTCCGAGATCGCCCTCGCCCAAAGCGCCAAGGATCGCGTTGGACAGCGCATGCGCTGCTACATCGGCATCCGAATGGCCGCGCAGTCCCGTCGGATGCGCGATCTCGACTCCGCCCAAAATGAGCTTGCGGCCCGCCTCCAGCGGATGAAAATCGAAGCCCTGCCCTACTCTGAATCGCATTGTCGATTGCTCGCCGAGCGCCATCCTAAGTTGACATTGGCGACCCGACCATCCAAGCTTTTACGATGCATTTGGGGAGGCGTCGCGATGTTTGACTTCTGGAAGCAACCGAAATTCTGGGTGGTCACCGTGCTGATTCTGTGGCTCGCCTATGTCATCGGCAGCAATCTGGAGGGAGTCATCGTGATTCACATAATTCCGTGGCTACTGCAGCCCTACCTCAAAGTGAGCACGATCGTAATCGCGTCCGGAATCGTCGGGGCACTGTTGACACTCGGTACTCAATTCCTCTGGCGCAGAGGCCGCGCTTCAAAGAACGCTTCGGAATCGACGCCCGCACCCGGCACCAGCAGCAGCACGGTCGCCTGATCGCCCGCCTTCAACACGCTCGATGCGGCCGGACCGATCAGCAGCGCCTCGGCGCGCGAAAGTGAACTGAACACTCCTGACCCTTGATAGCCGGTGGGCGTCGCGAAAACCTCCGCGCCGCGCCGCTCCAACCGCACCCGTACAAACTCAGTAAGGTTTTGCGAAGTCTTAATATCGCTCGCGCAGCGTACCGTCATTCGCGGCAAGCCGGTCTCCGGCGCCCCACTCATCCGTAGCAGCGCCGGCCGCACGTATAGATAGAAGCAAACCAAAGTTGATACGGGATTGCCGGGAAGGCCGAAAATTGGCCGGCCGCCGATCGTTCCGAATTTCAGTGGCCGTCCGGGCTTCTGCGCAACTCCGTGAAAGAGCTGGCGTAGCCCGAGTTCATCCATCACCACCTTGACGTGATCGAACTGCCCCACTGAGACTCCGCCGGTCGAAAGCACGACGTCGAAAGCCAGGGCCTCGGCTAACCGCGCGCGCACCTCCGCGGGATGATCGCGCGCTACCTTGAGAATCACCGGCATCGCGCCAGCTTCCCGAATCGCGCCCGCCAAGGCGTATGCACTGGAGTTAACGACCTGGGCCCCAGTCGGAACCTGATCGACGTCAACCAGTTCATCTCCGGTCGCGACAATTGCGACGCGGGGCCTGCGCCAGACATCGATCATCGAGCGATTCAACGAGGCCAGCATGCCCAAATCGGACGGGCTCAAGGTCTTCCCCGCACTCATCGCGAGATCTCCCCGGCGTATGTCCTCTCCGCGCGGCCGCACGAAAGCGCCAGCCTCAGCCGATTCCATTATCTCGACGAAATTACCCTCAGTGCGCGTTCGCTCGACCGGCACGATAGCGTCGGCGCCGAGCGCTATCGGCGCCCCCGTCATCGTCCGCACGGCCTGGCCCGCCGCAAGCTCCCGCGAAGGCATCGCACCCGCCGCCACGGTCTCCAGCACTTCGAGCCGCACCGGCTTGCCCTCGCTGGCCGAGACCACATCGGCCGCGCGAACGGCGTAACCGTCCATTGCGGAGTTGTCGAACCCGGGGATGTCGCGCGGCGAATGGATATCCTCGGCGAGAATGCGTCCGAGCGCCGCGGTAATCGAGCACCGCTCGACTCCCAACGGAGCCACGTTGTCCAGAACGATTTGCAGAGCCTCGTCCGCGGTAGTCATTTCACTGCCTCATTCATGGCAGCCTCAAGGATACCCGGCTGGGATGAAGATTTGAACTGTATGTGGCGCTAACGGAAAGGAGCAGGTGCAGATGAGATGCCCTGAATTCCTCAGAATTCCGACATTTGCGCCTGGAGCTGGTCGTCGGGCACGCGGATGTCGTAGCTGTCAACATTGGTCGGCACGCGATCGCGCAACAGCGCCGGATTCGCCTGCCGAATCGCATCGAGCGACACCTTGGTCATCTGCGCGACGTAACTCAGCATCGTGCCGCCCTTGACCTTGAAAATCCGGTAATGCGGCGGCTCGTTCAGGCTCACATCGTCGAGTCCGTAGTCGCTGGCGTGATGTGCCATCAGGGCCACCGCCATGAAGCGGTTCATGAGCGACCGGGTATGATGCGGCAATCGCGCCATCAGGCGATCGTAACTGGCGTTGCGCAAGCGCGAGTAGCGATCGATCGAGCGGTCGCCGTTGTTCCATGCGATCAGCGTCATCCGCCAGTCGGAGCCGCTCGCATCGTGCAACGTGGCCAGGTATTCGGCCGCCGCCCGTGTGGACTTGACTGGATCCCGCCGCTCATCGATCCAATCGTTGACCAACAAGCCGAAGCGTTGTGCGGTCGCCTTTTCGAGCTGCCAGGGACCGTCACCCTGCGGTGAGAATCCACTCTCCGCGAAGGCGAGATAGATCAGGTCGGGCGGCAAGCCTTGGTTCTCCATCTCCCGGACCATAACCGCCATGTACGGTTGGCTACGCCGGAACGATTGCTTGAGCCCCTGTGGCTGCGACGCGTACTGGTTGACGTATTGCTGGACGGTGCGGTTGAGGATCAGTGGAAAGGGCGCGACCGACTTCGGCTCGCTGCGCACGAATGGCATCTCTGATGCCGCCAAAATATCACTATTATGAGAATCCGGGTTGGAAACCGTTTCGCCGGCGGACAGCAAGTTTGCCGCTCCCGCCTGACCGCTCACCGTAATCAGGGTGTTGGGGTCCGACTGGACATCGGCGTTCGAGGCACAGCCGAAGGCCGTCACCGCAAGCAGCATCGCCAATAGCGCGGGAACCACGTTCCCTTTTTTGGTGGGTATCGCCAAATTGTCGCTAACCCTACCGGCCAGCATCCAGCGGATCAACCCCATCCGAATAAAAAAAACTAATAGTTGGGGATAGCTGCGCTTAAATCCACCGCTTATCCACAGCATTTAAAAGCACAATCCCTCGCCGCTCACCGGAAGGGCTTTCCCGCGATATTCATCGGCGCTAATGGATCGCAGGCTTAGATGGCTTGGTGGTTTGTGCTAATTTCCCGCAGTAAGGCCGTCAGCCGGCCTTCTCCAAAGTGGATTTGTGGCACGAAATTCTTGACTGCCTGAATGACGCAGTTGTCGTCCTCTCGCCGACGCTTGAGCCGCTGTTCGTCAATGCCGCAACCGAGGCGACGCTGGAGGCCTCCAAGGTTGACCGGCAAAAGGTCGGCAAGCTCCTCCGGCGCAATCAATGGCTCCGCCGAATGGTCGATCAATGCCTCCAAAATGGGCAGAGCTTCGACAATCCTGAAGCGACGCTGGTTATCGACCATCGCTCGTTAGTCGTTCGTGCCGAAGTCTCGCCCCTGATTAGTCCGGCCGGTTATTTCGAAGGAGCCATCATCGTTTTCCACGATCTGTCTCATCAGAAGAGCGCCGAACAGGCCTTCGACCACGATCAAAACGTCTTTCGCCTATCGCCCGCCGGCCTCGCCCACGAGGTCAAGAACCCGCTGACCGGAATCAAAGGCGCCGCCGAGCTCTTGACCGCGATGTTCCCGGGCGACGCTCGCGCCAAACTCTACTGCGAATTAATCCTCGACGGCGTCAATCGCATCGCCGGATTGGTCGAGCAAGTTCTGGCGGCAAGCAATCCGCAGCGCCTCAAGCGCGAACCGTTCAATATCCACCAGATGCTCCATCAGGCCCTGCGGATGGCCGGCCTGATGCTGACTGCTACCGACGACGTCCTCATCGAGCAGGACTTCGACCCCAGCCTGCCCGAGGTCCATGGCGACTCCGCAGCGCTCGAACGGGTCTTTCTCAACCTCATCCGCAACGCTCGCGAGGCGATAGAAGCAGCGCGCGGAGATGGGCCATCGATGTCCGCGCCTTCCACCCCCACGGACTCCGCGCGGGAGCATGCCGCAGTCTCCATCGATTCGCAGGCGCGCGGAACGATCAGACTTCGCACCGCGATGGAAAACCAGTTTCGGGTTAGCGCGCATGGCAAGCGCCGCCAGTTTCTGCGCGTCGAGATCAGCGACACCGGTCGCGGAATTTCGGCTGCGGACTTGAAACAGCTCTTTACGCCCTTCTATACGACCAAACCCTCTGGAACCGGACTCGGTTTGGTGCTGAGCCAACGGATTGTGGCGCTCCACGGCGGCAAGTTGTGGGCCGAACGTGGCGGGATGTTGCCGCGTGGCGCCGCTCGCCCGAGCCGCACCACCACCCGCGCGCGCTCGTCTGATGAAGCCTTGGGCGACGGCGCCTTGAATCCGTCCGAGGTCGAGGAAGTCCAGCCGCGCGGCATGACCTTTTGCGTGATGCTTCCGGTGGGTCCCGATTGAACAACGCCACGGCCCCCGAAGCTCGCTCCAACTATATGCGGGGCTGGCAATCTATCGGTTCGTACGTCGGCGCTGGTTGAAATTCAGACTTTCGACCGAGGTATCTCGCGCCTGACCAGCTTATTACGCTACGATAGTAAAATAAGAAACGATGTCCACCGATCCCGATAATCAACCCCTCGAAGCTGGACCTGACGCCGCGCCCGCCACTGTGCTGATCGCCGACGACGACCCTGGCATCCGCCTCGTCCTCCATCATCGGCTCGAAGCCGCCGGCTATCGGGTCGAAGAGGCCGCCGACAGCCAAAGCGCGCTCGAAGCGCTCCTCAGCAATCGCCACGAAGTCGCCCTGCTCGACATTATGATGCCCGGAATTGGCGGCCTGGAGGTTCTCTCCAGCGCACGCGAGCAGACCAGCCGCACCCTGATCATTGTGATTACCGCCGCCAGCACGATGAACAATGCGGTTGAGGCGATGAAGCGCGGTGCGCACGACTACCTCACCAAGCCGTTCGAAAACCTCGACCTGGTGGCTGCGGCCGTCTCTCGTGCGGTCGAAGTGGCGGCCCAGGCCGCCGATTTCACGCCGTTGAAGGATGAGGTGAGCCGCCAACTCGTCGGTGGCGAGATCATCGGCCGCGGCCCTGCCATGCAGGAGGTCTATAAGCTTGTCGGGCGGATGGTGAACAACGACGCCACCGTTCTGCTCCGCGGCGAGAGCGGCACCGGCAAGGAGCTGGTCGCGCGCGCGATCCACTTCAAGTCGCCGCGATGGCGCGGCCCATTCGTCGCCGTGAACTGCTCGGCCATCCCGCACGGATTGCTCGAAAGCGAACTCTTCGGCCACGAGCGCGGGGCCTTCACCGGCGCTACCGAGCGGCGCGCGGGCAAGGTCGAGCAGGCCAGCGGCGGCACGCTCTTTCTCGACGAAATCGGGGATCTGCCGGTCGAACTTCAGCCCAAATTGCTGCGCGTGCTGCAGGAACGCGAGTTCTCGCGCGTCGGCGGCTTCGAAACCCTCCGGATGCAGGCGCGCGTAATCGCCGCGACCAACCAGGATCTCGAAGATGCGGTCGCCACCAAGAAGTTCCGCGAAGACCTGTACTTTCGTCTGCGCGTGATTCCGATTGATTTGCCGCCCCTGCGCGAACGCCGCGAGGATATCGCGGAATTGACCGATTACTTTATCGGCAAAGCGATTCGCGAGATGGGTGCGAACGCCCGCTACATCAGTCCGGAAGCCCGCGTAAAGCTGCAAAATTATGCGTGGCCGGGCAATGTTAGAGAACTTGAAAACGCAGTGCTGCGCGCCGCGTTGCTGGCTCCAGCCAACACCGTCCGCTCGGACGACATCGAACTGGGCCGCGGCGGCGTGCGATTGTCCAATGCCAGCCTCGACGGCCACGCGTCGCTCTCCGATCTGATCGCCCGGCGCATCACCGAGATGATCGACACCAACGGCACCGAGCCACGCGATCTCTATCAAAAGCTCGTGGGGGAGTTGGAAAAGCCGTTAATCGAAATCGCACTCGAACGCGCGGGCGGCAACCAGGTCCACGCCGCTCGGATGCTCGGGCTTAATCGCAACACCTTGCGCAAGAAATTGACCGAACATCGTATCGTGCCGCAGAAAGTCCTGCCGCAATAGGGCGCGCGCCTGCATCGGCTATGGTTCAACCGTGGCGCGCCCGATCATGAAACTACCGTCAAGGTTCTATGCGATGGTCGATACGGCCGCCGGACACGAGCCGGTCGCCCTCGCGCGGATACTGCTGGACGCGGGCGCGAGCATCCTCCAGTTGCGTTTGAAGGACGTCTCGAGCCGTGACTTTCTGGCGGCGGCGCGCGCGATTGTCGCTTTGTGCCGCGACCACGGCGCACTCATGATAGTCAACGACCGCGTCGATATCGCAAAACTTTCGGGAGCCGATGGCGTCCACGTCGGGCAGGACGACCTGCCGCTCGCCGAGGCCCGCGCAATCATGGGAGCGGACGCGATCGTGGGCGTCTCGACGCATAACGTCGAACAGGCGCGCACGGCGGAGGCCGGCGGTGCCGACTATATCGGCTTCGGCGCCATTTACTCCGGTGGATTGAAGAACGTCCGCGACGCCCAAGGGCTCGACCGCCTGCGCGCAGTGAGCGCGGCACTCAGCTCACCGGACTTCCCGATCGTCGGCATCGGCGGCATCACCGAGGCGACCATGCCCGACGTGTTGGCTGCCGGCGCCGACGCCGCCGCGATCATCACCGACGTGCTTCACGCCCCCGACATCGGCTCCAAGGTCCGCGCTCTATTGTCGGTCGCACCCCGCCCCACCCCGTAAACGCACAATAGGAAAGGTTGGCCGGCGGTAATATCCGCCGTCAGAAAAAGCTACTGCAGCGCGCTTATCGGGATGTATCCCTCGATGCCACTCTTCATCCTGATTTTCATGTAATTCAGCGCGACACCGACCACGTGCACGTCGCGCCCTTGATGAACCTCGGCAAGTTTCCTCGCCGCATGATTAGGCTCGTCCAGGACCGATGCGTCGGCGGTAAGCTTGAACATCTTGTCGGTCGGCGCGACCAGTTGCAGCGCCGCCAGCGGCACGTACGCGATCTCGCTGTTCTTCAATTTGACCTGGGCGTAATAGCGCGAGGTACCGATCACGTTGACGAACTTACCCGACTGAACCGGCTGGATCTTCTTGCTCGATTTGCTCGGCCGCTCGTAGGCCCATGAATCCTCCGTCAGTTTCAAATGCCCTTGCGCCGGCTCGATCGCACTGGCGTCCGCGCTCGAAGACTTGGCGTGATGTCTCACGACGTGGTGATGAGTCTTGGCGGGTGCGCTACCGGTCGGCGGCGCGGTCTCGTCGCCGGCGGGGTTCTCGTAGGTCCTCATCGTACCGCTGCCACTCGGTGGCGGCGGTACGACCGATCCTGCGCCGGCCGCAGGCACCCCGGCAGGCCCCGGCATAGTGTTCGGATATTCCGCGCCGGTTTGCGCGAGCGCGGGCAATGCAATCGCGACCGTGCAAGCTGTCGCGAAAACTATCGTGATCGCTCGTAATGCCCTCAGCGTCGAATTAGTTCTCGTGTCGATCGGAATCGTCGCCTCCCCCGCCGCCGTGAATCGCCCTTCGTGCGGGCCCCGCTCAACAGGCGCCGCAAACCGTGCAGCGCGTGACATCGCACGGCTTGGTCTGATGTTCGTAATGCGCCTTCTTGCGTTCAGACAGCAGGAACCATTTGTGGATGTGATGATCGATGAAGTCCCAAGGCAGCACTTCGTCATGGGTGTACTGGCGTGTGACGTAGAAATCCGGGTTGGGCAAATCTGTAACGCCCTCGCCCACTTCGCGCTTGATCGCGCGCAATTCATGCCAAATCGCGCCCGCGTCGTCGCATCCTCGCTCACTGAGCCGCTCAAGAATCGGACCGACCCGGCGATCTCCGCGTGAGACCAACGTCTGAAAGTACGCTTCGCGCGGCGACTCCGCATTGAGCTCGATACTGGCGCCGCCAATACGGCCGAGCGCCGCGCGCAGCAGCGCGATCTTGCGCTTGACGCTTGCCGCATCCTCCATCGGATCCCACTGAAACGGCGTCCACGGCTTCGGCACGAATGGATTGAGCGAGACCGTTACGTGGCCGACGCGCCGCTTGTTGGACCGCGCGCGCTCCAGGATCCGGCCCGTCAGGTTGGCGATCTCGATCAGGTCCTCGTCGCGCTCCTCGGGCAATCCGATCATGAAATAGAGCTTGAGGCTTTCGACGCCGCCACCGATCAACATCTCGGCCGCGTTCAGAATCTCGCTTTCGGTCAGGTTCTTGTTGATGACCTTGCGCATCCGCTCACTGCCCGCCTCGGGCGCGACGGTCACGCTGCGCGCACCGCCACGAACCAACGCGGCCGCCAGTTTCGGCGAGACGCAATCGGCCTTGAGCGACGACGGCGACAGCCGCCCGCCGGCGTCTGCCACCGCAGTCGCGATGTCGGCGACTCCCGGCACACTCGCCATCTCCGCTCCCACCAGCCCGATGACGCTGCGCTCCTGCAAGCCGCGCGTCGCCTCGGCCATGATCTTTTCGGGACTGCGATAGCGGATCGGACGGTACATGAACCCCGCCGCGCAAAACCGGCATCCCCATTGGCATCCGCGGCTCGCTTCCACCAGGAACATGTCACCGAAAACCGATTCTTCCGTGAGGATCAACGACGAGGTGGAGAAGCGATCGAGGTCGCTTAGCAGCCGCCGGTTCACTCGCGGCGTGCCGGGACCCGTATAAGCAACGCTCTCGATACGGCCGTGCGCGTCCAGCCGCGGCGTAAAGTAGTCGGGCAAATAGGCGCCTTCCACCCGCGCGAGATCGTGCAAGCGCGGCGCCTCGTTACCGGTGCTCGCGCGCGCATCCTGATAGGCCGCGAGGAACTCGGGCACCATCTCCTCGCCCTCGCCGATCAGAAACAGATCGACGTAGTCGGCGATCGGTTCGGGATTGAGAAATATCGCCGAACCGCCCGCGATAATCAGCGGATAATTGCGGCCCGCGCGATCGGCCCGCCGCGGCGGAATACCCGCCATCCGCAGCATCGAGATCAGGTTGAGATAGTCGGTCTCGAAGGCGATCGAGAAGGCCAGAATTTCAAAGTCAGTTAGCGGGCGTCCGCGCTCGAAGGAAACCAACGGGACCGAACGCGCACGAATCGCCGCGCGCTCGTCGGCATCGGGCAGAAAAGCGCGGTCGGCCGCTACCCGCGGGTCGGATTCGAAAATATGGAAAATGGCTTGGAAACCGAGGTTCGCCATCCCCAGCCGATAAGTGTTCGCATACACCACGCAGACCCCGATATCGCCGCCGGCGTGACGCTCGTAGAGCACCTTTTCGTTGGCGATGCGCTCGAGGGCGCGTTGGCGTGGGAACATAATAAGGGGACGCTTGGCGACCCTCTAGGTTACAGCTCGCCATCCGCCCATCACAAGAGGGTCACGCGGCGTAGCTCGATACCGCAACGGGACACTGGCTTATTTGCGCAGTTTGCGAAGTTGTCGCTGCGTCATCATCCAGAGCATTTCCGCCGCCCCGCGTTCAATATTCTTGGCCGGCAATTCGAGCGCAACGCATCCGCCCTTGCGCAGGCGCAGATGCATCCCGTCCGGTTCTCCCGTCAGCAAAATCGAAACTAACGCGCTCAGTTGCGGCTCGTGGCCCACTATGAGGACGCTGTCGTCGCGGCCGAAAGGAGCCAGCGCCGCCACCGCATCGGCCGGCGCTACGCCCGTCGCCAGTTCCGCCAAAACTCGCGGCGTCGGACGGGTCTCGTATGCCGCCGCGACGATCTCGGCGGTCTCGGCCGCCCGCGCGATCGGACTCGTCAGGATCGTGTCGAACTCGATTCCGATCGCACGCATTCCTTCGACCGTCTTCTGCATTCGCTGACGGCCGACTTCGGTCAGGTGTCGCAATTCGTCGCCGCCGGCGGCAGCCTCTTCGGCGAGCGCGTGACGTAAGATGTAGAGGACCATGATGCGATCAATTCTCCCGCTGACGCACTGTCAGAAGTAACTCAGCTCTCACCGTGATGCGTCACTGTGGGCAACTCGGCGTCCGCCTCGGATGTCGCATCCGCGGGCCCAGCCGTCGATGAATCCGCCACTGCGGCGGGCGTGCCTGCAGAAGGATTCGCCGCGTCCGCCGCCGTTTCGGGATTCCCATCAGCAACCACCGGTGATGCGTTCGCCTGTTCCGCCTGAGTCGCGTCCGCTCCCTCAAGGTCGATCGCGGCATCCTCAACGACCGCTTCAACGGCTGGAGCGAACGCGGCGCGGGCCTGCCGTTCGGCCTCGGCCTGCGCCTCACGGACAACCTCGAGGCGACGCTCCGCCGCCGTTGAGATTTCCTCGAGAGCATCGTTGATAACGCCTGTATGTAGGATTTTACGCCAACTCCGATACGCCCGCGTCGCGAGTTGCGCGCGCCGATCCACTAGCATCTGGATCGTCGCGCCCACCGCCATCAGCGTCTCGGGCGCAACGCCTTCCGCACTGAGCGCATAGTCGCGCAACCACGCCGTCGCCGTCACCGTATCCTGATGTACGCCGAGCAATTCCTGCATCTGCTCCAGGCGCATCAGGGCCTTGCGCGAGCGCTTGCCGCCCATCTCGATCAACATCTCCAGCGCGTAGCGAAGACGCTTGATACGCACGCGCAAGCGATGGAACAGCGCCGGCGGCGCATTGCGCGCGATGCGCTTGCCGGCCTTGCGCACGCTGCGGGCCAGCGGCGCGATCATGGCCGGCGCATTGCAGCCGGCGTCGGTCGACGGAAGTGCCCGCCGCAATAGCGGATCGGCCAGCCGTGTGCACATCTGTCCGTAGCGCGGCGTCCGAAGTTGATCGACGAAGCGCGCGTGCTCCGCGTCGCGCCGCGTTGAAATCGCATCGGCTATCGACGTCAATGCGGTCGCGAGCGCGGGCTCCAGATGATGTCCGCAGTCGCGCAACAACGCTTCCATCACGTCGCAATCCCGCACCGATCCCGCCGCCTGCCCGAGCCACGGCAGGTCGCGCTTGTAGATGCGCATTCGCGAACCGTGAATCACCCCGGCGAACAATTGCACCGACGCACGCAAGCGCCGCGTGCCCACTCGCATCTGATGGAGCGCTTCGATATCCCCGGCAATCGCCGCCGCCTCGTGCTGCTTCATCGCCGCCACGCCGGACGCGAGTGTGAGCCGCGCGGCGTCCGCGATCGCCAAATCGGGCGCAACTGTCGCCTTCGGTGCGCGCGGCGATGGCGCACTTGCACCCACTAGCTGGCACCCCGTTCGGGTAGTCGCAAAATTAGTCTCGGCGAGAGGCTCCGCACACGACGATCGTAAGGCTTTTGCTGGTTCTTTGAAAGCGTCCGCCCAAATCGGCCCGCGCGTTTGCCCGCTCTATGTCGCAAGCCCACGAAGTCTCGCTCGCGCAATGACGCCGCGCTGCGCAGGGTCTCGCTGCTACTGCCGCAGCACCACCCGCCGATCGAGTAGCTTCGCCAGCAGGTCGGTGCGGCGTTCCCCGGTCCAGAGTTCGAGGTCAGCCTTATCGCGATCCGATGCGACCTCGACGATCAATCGCCCCGGCGAGTAGCGGATGTCGATACCGCGCACGACGCCGAAATGACTCCGATCCAGCGCGTCCGCCACCCGCAGTATCGCCGCCAGTCCGCGCACCATCCGGCGCTTGCCCGCACTCAACCCCTGCAGTTCCGACGAATCCAGATTCGGCGCCTGCTTGCGATGGCCGCGGGCCGCCTGCGCGATCACTTCGATCTCCGCCGGCGCGAAACCCAGCAGCTCGGCGTTCTTGATCAGGTAGTACGAATGACGATTGTGCCGATCGTGATCGATTGCGTGTCCGACGTCGTGCAGCAGCGCGCTGTATTCGAGCAGGTCCCGCGCGCTCGCCGGCAGACCCAGCAGCAGCGCGGTCGCGTCGAACAGCTTCAGCGCGAGGCGCGCCACCTGCTTGCCATGCTCGTTGGTGCCGCAAAACCGCTTTGCCAGGATCATCACCGATCGCCGCCGCGCCTCGGTCGCCGACCGCCCCGACGTGTTACGCGCGAGTCCCAGCAGCAGCCCCTCGCGCAAGGCCCACGTGCACGCCATCAATTCGGCTGCCCCCGATTTGCGCAGTACGAAGTCCGCCAGCATCCCCGCCGCGGGCATCAGGTCCGATCGTTTCGCATCCATCCCCGGCAAATCGATGCGCATCGCCGCGTTCGCCTCGCATAGTTCCCGCGCGAGGCGTGTGACTTCCGCCGCCGACGCCGTCGCGCCATGCAGCCGTCCGAGCTCCTCGCCGCGCGCCGCCCGCGCCATCGCCACCAACGTATTGATCGTCCCCGAGGTCCCGATCGCGCTTACCACCTTGGCCTTGCGCGCCGCCCGCATCAGCTCGCCGATCTCGTCTTCGAGATGTTTCTCCAGATGACGGCGCTGCGTGGCTGAAGGTGGATCGTCGATCAGGAACTGTTCACTCATGCGCGCCACGCCGAGCTTCACCGAATGCATCCACAGGCGCCGCCCGTCCTTCACCAGCACCAGCTCGACGCTGCCCCCGCCGACGTCCACCAGCAGAAACGGACCGCCCTCGAGCCCGAGCGCGTGCCGCGCCGCCTGGAAGATCAGCCGCGCTTCCTCCTGACCCGAAATCACCTCGACCGCGATGCCGGTTTCCTTGCGGATGCGCCTGATGAACGCCGTCCGATTCTTCGCCTCGCGCACCGCGCTGGTCGCGACCGCGTGCACCTTCTGAATCCGCCGGACCTGCAGCAGGCGCCGGAAATTCATCAGCGCGCGCACCGCGAGGTCCATCGATTCCTCGGTCAAACGCCCCGTTGTGAAGGATTTGCGGCCGAGCCGGACCATCTCCTTGACCCGGTCAACCACCTCGATATGCCCGTCGCGGCTCACGTCCGCGATGAGCATGTGGACGGAATTCGACCCGACGTCGATCGCGGCAAGCCGCATAACGCTAAGCGTAACCCGCGTTGACGCCGAAGTCATCCATGATCCAATTCAGTTAATTAACAGCCGCGCGCGCGATCAATGCCCTGTTGTTAAATGTTCGTTATTTCTCACTCTTCGCGTTTGATTCTTCAGTGAGGCGATTCGATCTCGGCTCCGACCCCACGCACGACGATTTGCAACGCACCGACCCGGTTAAACTCACGCGAAATGGATCGCGATCAGCCAACCCCCGCCGCACGCCGCCACCATCGCTATCGAGGTCGCGAGAAAGCGCAGGCCCATCGACGCCCCGCCGATCGTCAACGCCAGCGCCGACTTCAGCACCGTGTTGGCGACCATCCCGATCAGAATCGCGCCCATCGCGATCGCCGGCGCGATCGTCTGATGCTTATTCATCGACGCCGCCGAAAGACTGATCGGCGTCGCATCGGCCAGCCCTGAAATCCCCGCGACGACGTAGAGTCCGGAAGTGCCGGCCCACGCGCTTGCCGCGTGCGACGCGCCCAGGATCGCAGTCAGAATCAACGCGAAGCGAATCGCGGCGCCGAGATTCAGCGGATTGCTGGTGTCTAGTTTTCCGCCGCTTGCCGCGAACGGTTTTTCTTCGCCCCGTCCCAGGTGCGCCAGCATCAGCGCCCCCGCAAACCCGATCGCGGTCGCCGCCGCGATTGGCCACGCCAGGCTCCAGCCCAGCACCGGATCGATCGCGCTCACGATCAGCATGATCCGCGGCCACATGATCGCACTCGCGACCGTCGCCCCGGCCGCCAGCAGATTGGGCTTCGCCACGCCCTCGGCCGACTCGCGCGCGAGGTTTAGCGTCACCACCGTCGAGGACACCAGGCCGCCGAACAGCCCCGTCGCCAGGATCCCGCGCTCCGGGCCCATCAGCCGCGTCGCAAAGTATCCGACGTACGAAATCGCCGCGACCAGCACCACCATCCACCAGATCACGAACGGATTGAACGCGTCCCACGGACCGTACGCATGATTCGGCAGCACCGGCAGCATCACCACCGAGATCAACAGCAACCGAAACGTCGCCAGCAGTTCCGTCCGTTCGACTTTGCGGATGAGTGAGTGGATCTCCGGACGAAAGCCCAGGATCATCGTCAGCACCACCGCCGACGACGACGCCGCGAGCAGTTCACCGCGGCCCGCCAACGCTCCCAAGCCGTAGGTCGCCAATGCGGTTACTGACGTGGTCAGGCTGACGTCGCGATCCACTTCCGATTCGCGCCAGTAGCCCACCGCGAGCACCATCCCCAGCGCGATCGCGAACGCCGCCAAAAGCACGATCGCATGCTCTCCGCCGAGTTGTGCCGCCACTCCGCCGATCAATCCAATCGCCGCGAACGTGCGCACTCCCGCGGTCCGCTGCGCCGTATGCAGATCGCGTCCTTCCCACCCTCGCTCGAGCCCCAGCAGCAGGCCGATCGCGAGGGCGACCGCCAGCCGCAACAGCATCGCGAACGAGTCCGCTTGATCGCTTGGCATCGCGCGCTAGCGGCCCCAGCCGCGCATCGCCGGCATAATCGTGAAGACCAGTTCGAGCAGGATCAGCAATACCACCGCCACTTCGAGCAACAGCAGACGCCGATCGCGCGCCACCTCGACCAGCAATTCGAGCGACTCCTGGATCGCCCGCAACTTCAACTCCAACGCCGCGTAGCGATCGCGCAAATCGAACTCGCCGCGCAAATCGTCGTAGATCCGATCGATCGCAGGGTCGTCCCACGCCTCGTCGGGCTTGTCCAGCAGATGCAGTACCGAGAGCACCTCGGTCCGCGTCACGATCGCCTCGCCGATAAACCGATGAAGCTGGCGCGTGCGAAACGGCACCGTCCCGCGCCGCTCCATAAACTCGCTCAGGCTGCCGGTGCGCGCGAACAGGTCCTCGACCAGCTTCTCGTAGTATTCCATCGCCGCGCTCTGGGCCACGGTCAGCGCCACGATCCCCGCGCGCCCCGCAGTGAAGCGATCGAGCCGCAACACCCCATCGACGATGCCGGTCTTGAATGCCGGGTCCTCCGCCACCGTGTAGTCTTCGCGCACCACCCGCGCCGTCAGCTTCGGCAGCGCGATGCGCAAGCGTTGCAGCTCCGCTTCGCGCCGATCGGCCGAGAGATCGTGGCTGACAATCACGCCAAACGGAAAGATGTAAACCGCTCCATCCGGCGGCAAGGTGTAATGCAATTCGCGCAGCGTCACCCGCGCGCCCGCGAAGTGCGAAGCGATCTGCCGCAGGTTGATATTCTCTTCAAACGCGATCGCGTTGAACTGATGAACTAGCGCGGCCATTCGTGTCGCAATCTAGCGCAAAGTCAGCGTCAAGAAGTGGAGTCGCAATGTCGCTCGCGATGCGCGCAGCCTCAACTCCGCAACGACCCTCGCAACTGCGCCGCCCTTACGACGCGTCCGACTTGAGCGACCCGTTCGCCGGCGAGGACCCTGATGTGGTTGAAGCGTCATCATCCGCATGCGCTCCCGGCGCCGCGGAATGTGCCGGCTTCGCGCGCGCAGACGCGGCCTTCGCCGCGGCGGGCTTCCCCGCTAAAAACTTCGAGGACTCCGCGGGCTTGGCTGAGCCCTTCGACCCTTTCGGCGCCGCCTTGGCCGAGGCTTTCCCCATCGCCGGCGCCGCGCTCGAGGCCTGCTGCGGAAGGCCCCCGCGCTTTTCCCGCCACAGCGCGATCCCGCCCAGCAAGCCCTCTTCATTGCTGATCGTCTTGACGTTCGCCGGCAGCTTGAACGTCACCAGCCGGCTGTTCCCTCCGCCGATAAAGAGCGCGTCGAAATTGAACGTCCGCTGCAAGTCGTCGATCGCCTCGCGCAGCAGCTTGTTCCACTTCTTGCGCCCCTTTTTCTTGAGCGCCCGATTCCCCAGCTCATCCTCATAAGTCTTGCCCCGATGAAACGGATGATGCGCGAGTTCCAGATGTACCCGCACCCCGTCGGCGAACAGCACCGACCCGAATCCCGTGCCCAGCGTCACCACCAGTTCGAGCCCATTGCCGCTCACACAGCCGAGGCCCTGGATATCCGCGTCGTTCGCGATCCGCACCGGCTTCTTGAGCTTGTGTTCGACCCCTTGCGCCAGATCGAAGCCCTCCCATCCGCGCCCGAGATTCGCCGCCGTGTAAATCACCCCGTCCTTGACCACGCCGGGAAATCCGATCGAGACCCGCTCGAAGCCATCCTGCGCCTTCGCCAATTCCCGGATTATCTCGATAACATCCTTGGGCGTCGCATGTTTCGGCGTCTTCAGGCGCGTCCGCTCATTGATCGGCTTGCCTCCCGGATCGAGCGTCAGAGCCTTGATTCCGGTGCCTCCAACATCGACCGCGAGCGTCCGCGGCGGCGTTCCATGATCTTGGTTGACGGACTTGGCGGCCGGTTTCGCGCTGGACTTTTTCATCGCGGCGACGCTCCTCTGCTAGGCGTGTATCTACCGATTGCTGACACTGGCTGTCTCACTCTTATACTCGCACCGGGCTCCCTGTCACAGATTCTTGTTTCCGCCCGCGCTCGCAGCGTCTCTGGGTAATCTCTGCACAAGTCGATTCTGTCATTCCGGGCCTGTCCAGAATTTCGCGATTCTTCGACTCCGTTCACAATGACAGCATGAGACGTGCGGAGATTCCCTGGCCCGTTCACGGATTCTTATTTCTGCGCACCGCGCATTCCCGCCAGCGCGTTCAAAAGCCCGCTGCGCGTGCGACTTCGACCGTCTTCCGGTTAGTGCTCGGCGCCGTTCGCCGCCGCAATAACCACCCGCTCCGGATGACTGTAAATGTTGAAATTGGACTCGCGCACAAAGCCCGCCAGCGTCATCCCGAGTTCCTCGGCCAAATCCACCGCTAGCGACGATGGCGCCGACACCGCGCACAATATCGGCACTCCCGCCGCCGCCGTCTTTTGCACGATCTCGAAGCTCAAGCGCCCGCTCGCCATCAGCACGTGACGCGACAGCGGCGTGATTCCCTGCGCGATCGCATAGCCCATCACCTTATCCACCGCGTTGTGCCGTCCGACGTCCTCGCGCAGCACCAGCAGCTCCGGCTCGTTCGGATGTTTCAGCTCGAACAGCGCCGCCGCATGCAGTCCTCCCGTCGCCGCAAAGACCGCCTGCGCCTCCCGCATCATCGTCGGCAAACGTAACAGCGCCGCCGTCCCGATCGCGACCGTGCTCGTCAGCGGCGCGATCCGCCGCTCGATCGACTCGATACTGGTCTTGCCGCACACCCCGCAACTCGACGACACCGTGAAGTTGCGTTGCAAGCGCTCGCGCAGGCCGGTCGCCGGCACGTTCAGGATAACGTCGATCGCGTTCGGATCGGGCGCACCCTTCGAGTCCCGCAGCCGCCGGATCTCGCCCAGCTCCCCGCGGTTGTTGATGAACCCCTCCGCCAGCAGGAAGCCCGCCGCCAGCTCCTCGTCATGCCCGGGCGTGCGCATCGTCAACGTAAAGCGCCGCCCGCCGAGCCGTATCTCCAGCGGCTCTTCCACCGCCAGCCGATCCGGCTCCTCGCGCATCGCACCCGTCCGCCATTTGAAGGCGCGATGGTGCGCGACCGATTCATTCATTGCGTTTCACTTTTCTTCCGATTCGTCCAGCGCTGCAGCACACCGAGGGCAGCTTCAGTCCGCCCGCCGCTTGATTACAAAAGCCACTTCATCCCGCCCGTGCGCCTAGCCGATCCACGCCTTTGCCATGGTTTCCAGCTCGCGCTCGTACTCGCCAGCGCCGAGCTTCTCCGGAAACAAAATCAGCCGATGTGCTCCCGCCTCCTCGTAGGTCGCTATCGTGCGCTTGACGTCGCCGCCCTGCATCACCGGCGCGTACATCGTGATTTCGAGCTTGCTGAAGTCGCGCCCCGCCTCGCCGCACAATTTCTTGAGCTTGGCCAGTTCCTCCACCAATCGTTCCGGCGGGATACCGAGCGGCGCCCAGCCGTCCCCGATTGCCACCGTGTCGCGCAGTGCGCGATCGACGCTCGGGCCGATTCCGCCCGCCCCGATATGCACTGGCGGATGTGGTTTGCGCGCCGGCTTCGGATTGCTCTTGACCGCCGGAAATTTCACGAACTCGCCGTCGAACGAGGCTTCCGCCTTGGTCCACAGCTCCTTCATCGCGTTGACGTACTCGCGCGTGATCGCCCAGCGCCGCTTGAAATCCACCCCCATGATCTCGCTCTCGTCGCGCAGCCAGCCTGCCCCGATTCCGAAAATGAAGCGCCCGCCCGAGTAATGGTCCAGCGTCGCGATCACCTTCGCCAGGATCAACGGCTCGCGCTCCGGCACCAGGCAAATCCCCGTGCCTAGGCCAATATTTTTGGTCGCCGCCGCCGCCAGCGTCAGCCCGATAAAAGGATCGATCATGTGCGCATACGGCTCCGGAATCTCGCCGTCCGGCGACAGCGGATAGCGCGTCTTATGCTTCACCGGCAGTATCGGATGTTCCGGCAGGTAAAACGACTCGAAGCCGAGCGCCTCGCATTTCTTCGCGATCGCGGCCGGATCGGCGGTGTGTGCGGCGACAAACGCCAATGCTCCAATTTTCATTTTCGACTCCCTCTCAAAATTTTGAATCAGCCTTAACTATACCGCTTGGAGTGACTCTAGCGTCTTGCCCTATACGTATAATGTGGCGATGTGTTCGAGACGTTTCTCATAGTCCGACGGCGTCAACGTTCCCAGCGCCAGCACGAACCGCCCTACTCCCGCCTCGGCAAAGCGCGCGAGTTCCGCCTGCACCGCCGCGCGATCGCCCGGGATTCCGCCCATCACCGTGATATCGAGCGTGGCGAAGTCGCGGCCCACCGCGCGGCACTCCTCGCGCAACGTCGCGAGGTCGCGCTTCATCTCGTCGGGGCTGACCCGATTCGGGAACCAGCCGTCGCCCCACTTCGCCACCCGCTTCAGCGCGTTCTTGTCGCGACTCCCGATCAGCACCGGCGGTCCGCTTGCCTGCGCCGGCTTCGGATACGATCTCACCGCCGGGAAATTCACGTACTTGCCCGCAAACGAGGCCTCGGGCTTGGTCCACAACTCGCGCATCGCCGCCACGAACTCCGCCGTCTGCGTCCAGCGCCGCGGAAAATCGACCCCGAGGATCTCGGATTCCTCCCGCAGCCAGCCCGCGCCGATCCCGTAAATCACCCGCCCGCCCGAGAAATGATCCAACGTCGCGATCTGCTTCGCCGCCACGATCGGATTATGCTCCGGCACCAGCGTGATTCCGGTCGCCAGCTTGATCCTCGTGGTCGTCGCCGCCGCCATCGCGAGGCAGATGAACTGGTCGCTCATATGACCGTAAACGTCGGGAATCGGTCCGCCCGCGGGAAAGG
>DASXFX010000126.1:0-30686 GCA_036489375.1 Binataceae bacterium (SeqCode)
GCTATTGCTGACCGCATGGCATTCGAGTTGACGAATCGAACGGGAGATTCGGAGACGCGCCTCAAGGATCTCGGATCACACCAAAAGCGGCAAGCTGCTCCCGCTAGAGCATGACCCATTAAGTTGAGCGAGCCAGCTTTCGATTGATCCGCGATCAGCCTGGCAGCAGCAAGGGGATTTTTTATGAGAGCAGCCCGATTTATCGCGAGCGTATTAATACTAAGCGCAATAGTCAGTGCCGGACGCGCAAGCGCACAAACGAATCCACCGGGGATTCCGCAGTGGGCGCTGATCGTTCATCGGCTGGCGATGGACGCGCACGATCCGAGTCTTCCGCGCGGCGGGGCGACGGGAGTATTCCCGCGAATAATTCCCGAGTATCTGCCGGAGCTCGATGCGAGCGGCGTGATGGAGACCTACAATCTCGCGGCACCGACAAATACGGGCACCAATGCGTTTTTCGAGAGCCTGGGAACGAACGGACGGGCGTGCGCCACGTGCCATGAGCCGCGGAGCGCATGGGGGGTGAGCGCGGCCTCGATTCAGCAGCGCTTCTATTCGAGTCACGGTACGGATCCGATTTTTCGCGTGGTCGATGGGGCGACTTGCGCCAGCGACGACGTGAGTAGCTTCAGCGCGAAACAAAAGGCCTACAGCCTGTTGCTCGCGAAGGGGCTGATTAGGGTTTTTCTGCCGTTGCCTGCGACCCAGCTTGGTTCCAGTCCGCCAGTACCGCGGGATTTCGAGATCGTCGCGATCAACGATCCATACGGCTGCACCAATTTAGCGGCGGACCCGCCAATCGTTTCGGTGTATCGGCGTCCGCTGATATCGGCGAACCTGGAATTTTTAACCGAATGTCCGGCCGACAATCCGAACTGCGCGCCGTTGTCGATCATGTGGGACTCGCGCGAGCCGAGCCTGGAGAGCCAGGTCGTCGATGCGACGCTGATTCACGCGCAGGGGCTGAACGCTCCGTCGGCTGCGCAGATCGCGCAGGCGGTGGCGTTCGAAAAGAACATTTTCGATGCGCAAGCGATCGACTACCGGGCTGGCCAGCTCGATCAAAACGGCGCCACGGGCGGTCCCGAGTATCTTTCACAGCAGGATTTTTACATCGGGATCAACGATTCGCTCAGTGCGGGATTCGATAACGTGGTGTTTACGCTGTACGAGGCCTGGGAGAACGTGAAAGGCGGTGGGTATCAGAACGCGGCGCGCGCTTCGATTGCGCGTGGCGAGAATCTCTTCAACACGAAAAATTTCACTATCAGCGACGTCAACGGGTTGAATCTCGAAGCGTCGGATCCGTTAGGGCAAACGCCAATCACGGGTAATTGCACGACCTGCCACGATTCACCAAATGTCGGCAATCATTCGGAGAAACTAGCCCTGAACATTGGCGTAGCCGATGCGCCACCGGTGGTGCTCGACAGCACAGGATTGCCGGTTTTTACAGTGCAATGCACGGATACATCGGGGCCGCTGCAGGGCCAGGTCTTCAAGGTGACGGATCTCGGGCGCGCGTTGATTAGCGGCAAATGCGCGGACCTCGGCAAGGTGAAAGGACCGATTCTGCATGGGTTGGCGGCGCGCGCACCGTATTTTCATAATGGGTCGGCGGCGACGCTCGATGACGTGGTGAACTTCTATGACCAGCGCTTCGATATCGGGCTGACCGATCAGGAAAAGGCGGACCTGGTGGCATTCCTGAAGGTCCTCTGAGGCGCGGTTCGTGGGTTGGAAGATAGAGGTGAGTACTCGCGGTTGTAACGGGGCGTTAAGCGATTCGCAGCAGTTTGCCGCTTGACGGAGCTTGCGCGCGGCTTCTATCGTCGAGTTATGAAAATCTACGATTTCCCGATGGCCCCCAACCCGCGCCGGGTACGAATTTTTCTCGCCGAAAAGAAAATCGAGATGGTCTATGTCCATATCGACATCTTCAAGGGCGAACATCAGACGGTCGAGTTCGTGCAGAAGAATCCGCTGGGCAAGCTGCCGGTGCTGGAATTCGACGACGGCACGTATCTGACGGAATCGGTCGCGATCTGCCGCTACTTCGAGGGGATGTATCCGAGCCCGCCGCTGATGGGCGTCGATCCGCGCGACATCGCGTTCGTCGAGATGTGGAATCGGCGGATGGAGCTGGAAGTATTCGCCCCGATCGCGAACTTCGTGCAGCATACGCATCCGGCTTTCATCACGCGCATCAAGCAGCTTCCGGAATTTGCCGAAGCGCGCCGCGATTACGGACTACAGCGGGTCGAATGGCTGGATTCGATTCTGGCACAACGGCCATTCGTCGCCGGCGATCGCTATACGATTGCGGACATTACGGCGTTGGTCGCGATCGACGTCGGCCTTAACCTCGGCGGACTGAAGCTGCTCGACGAGACGCATCACGTGAAGCGCTGGCATGAGACGGTATCGAGCCGGCCCAGCGCGAAGGCCTGATGCCCGAGACGTCAGGATCGAAAGCCGAGCGTGGAGTGACGCATCCGCGGGAGCGGGATCGCGCGGTCGTGCAGGGTCACGCCGGGGCGGCGCGCGTGGTCGCATGGATGTTGCACGAGGGCCGCGCGAACACGCACATGCGCGAGTTCGGCGACGACATGTGCAGGCGCGTGGTCGAGGCGGGGATTCCGCTATGGCGGGCCTTTTGCGGGATTCGCACGTTGCATCCGCAGATCGCAGCGAGCGCATACGTGTGGCGTCGCGGTGAAACCGGTGCGGAGCGCCGCACCGCGGTGCATGGGATGGAAAAGACTCCGGCTTTCACGCAGAGCCCGCTCACCGAGGTAACGCTCACCGGTCGCGCGATCCGGCGGCGACTCGACGATGCCGGCGCCGACCTCGGCTACGCCATCCTCGACACCTTTCGCCTCGAAGGGGGCACCGATTACGTGGCGATGCCGATGGTGTTTTCCAGCGGCGAAATCAATTGCATAAGCTGGCTCACGGATCGGCCGGGCGGTTTTACTGAGGCCGAAATCGCCGGGCTGACCGACGTCGCCGAGATGCTGACGGTGATCGTCGAAACGCAGACACATCGGCGGATCGTACGCGCCCTGCTCGATACTTACGTCGGCCATCGCACGGGCGAGCGCGTGCTCTCCGGCGCGGTCAAGCGCGGCGACGGCGAGACCATTCGCGCGGTCATCTGGTATTGCGATTTGCGCGGCTTCACCAGTTTGTCGGACGCGTTGCCGCGCGATGCGCTGCTCGATCTGCTCAACGAGTATTTCGAAATCATGGTGAACGCGGTCTCCGCGGAGGGCGGCGAAGTGCTCAAATTTATCGGGGACGGGATGCTCGCAATTTTCGAGTTGCGCGACGGCGATAATGTCGCGTTACGTTGCGCGGCAGCTCTAAGCGCCGCACGGACAGCGCGGGCCGCAGTGGCCGCGCGCAATCCCGAACGCCTCGCAACGGGTCTCGCCGAGATCCGCTACGGCCTCGCTCTGCATCTCGGCGAAGTAACCTACGGCAATATCGGCGCGCCAAACCGGCTCGACTTCACCGTCATCGGGCCCGCGGTCAATCACGCCACGCGCATCGAGAAGGTTGCGGCACAACTCGATCGCCGCATCGTAACGTCAGCGAGCTTCGCAGCAGCGGCCGAAATTCCGTTGACGAGCCTTGGCACGCATTCGCTGCCGGGGGTGGTCGAGCCGCAGGAAGTTTTCACACTGCCAGATTGATCGTTGCGAGATGTAGGAGTGGCGCGTCATTCAGTCGCGCACTCTCGCGCCGATCGCAGGAGCTGCCGATGAATCAACCGCCGGACTTGCTATGCTTTCCGTTTCCAATGGGAAGGGTTCGGACGGAAGGGGATTGGGCCCCGTCAGTAGGGCGCATCAACTGGTGACGGCGATCAGGACTGCGGTTTCGACGATTTCGCCCGCCGCGCCAATCAGGTCTCCGGTTACGCCGCCAAGCCATCGCCGATAAAACGAACGCAGCACCAACGTTACGACGGCGGCGATCACCGAAGCGCGGAGGGCGTGGAACATCACCACGGGAATCAGCGCGATAACAGACGTAATCGTTGCGACTTTAAGGTTGCGGCGCCGATCGCGCGCCAGCATCGCAGAGCCCGCACCGTCGGCGCGCAAATAATCGAGTCCGCTGGTCATCGCTACCATCGCCCATCGGGCCAAGCCAGGCGCCATGTAGATGGCGGCATAACGCTGCGGGCCGACGCTTCCTGCGATTGCGAAAACTTTTAGAACGATCACGAATATCAGCGCGATCGCACCGAAGGTTCCGATGCGGCTGTCGCGCAGAATATCGAGTACGCCGGCGCGATCGGTTCCAGCCGCGAGTGCGTCGCCGGTATCGGCGAGGCCGTCGAGATGCAACGCGCCGGTAATCGCGGCCAGTATCATGACGATCCATACCGCGCGCATCGCATCGCCAAAGAGCGGCTTGAGGATCCAATCCAGCGCGCAAAGCGCCAAGCCGAGGATGAAGCCGACGAGCGGAAACCATCCAAATGAAGCGGCGACGTCAGCCGCCGATTCGGTGCGAGCGGGAGCGACCGGAAGAATTGTCAGGAACGCGGCAGCGAGCCTGATCTGCAAAAGCCAACGGGCGGGCTCGAATCTGTTCGCATCGCGAGCGCCGCGAGACTCCGCTGACGAAGCGAAATCGGTATCTGCATCCGCGGCGGGTTCAACTGAAGCGGCCTGATCGGAGGCGGAGTGTTGGTCAGGAGCCGCGACCGGTTCGGGGCGATGCGGGTGGCTCGCGGAGGTGTCGTCGGATGAGTCGCTCATTCCATTTTCTCCGAAACGCCGGCGCTCGCGAACGTCGCCATTTCGTGGAAGAGGGCGAGCGCCGCCTCGATAATGCTCATCGCGATTGCGGCTCCGGTACCTTCGCCCAGGCGCATATCGAGATCGAGCATCGCGCGCACGTCGAGCGCTTGTAGTGCGAGTCCGTGACCGCCTTCGGCAGACCGATGGCTGAAGAACAAATGCTCGTGAATGCCGCGGTGTATCTTGCTTGCCGCCGCCACCGCCGCAGTCGCGATAAAGCCATCGACGACGACGGGCAGCCGCGCTGCCGCAGCACCGAGACACACACCCGCCATCGCCGCGATTTCGAGTCCGCCGATGGCAGCGAGCATCAACAGGCCGTCGTCGAGGCTCGTGCGATGAAGGCGCAACGCCGCTTCGATCACCTGGATTTTGCGGGCGAGCGCTTTGTCGTCAATGCCGGTGCCGCGCCCGGCGAGACGCGCCGGTTCGAGGCCGGTAACAGCGGCGAGAATCGCGGCGGCGGAGGTGCTATTGGCAATTCCCATCTCGCCGATTCCGAGCAGCGTGATTCCGGCAGTTGCGGCCGCGCGTGCGGTCTCGATTCCGATTTCAATCGCTTCTCGCGCTTGCGCGAGGGTCATCGCGGGGCCTTCGAGGAAATTGGCGGTGCCCTTAGCGACCCGCCGGTAGTGCACGCCTTTGAACGGCGCCGCACTGGTATCGGTTTCGACGCCGACATCGGTGACGATCAATTCGTGGCCGAAGCGGCGTGCGAGCACGCTGATCGCGGCACCGCCGGCCCCGATGTTGCGCAACATCTCGACCGTGACTGCCTTGGGATAAGCGCTGACGCCGGCCGCGGAGACTCCGTGGTCGGCGACGAAAACGGCGATTGCACCGCGGCCGAAATTCGCCGCAGGATCGCGACGGAGAGCGGCGTAGCGACTCACGATCTCCTCGAGGTAGCCGAGGCTGCCGCGCGGTTTGGTCAACGAATCGAGCCGCACCTGCGCTTGCGACGCCGCATCCTCATCGGGAACTTCGATCGCCGCCAAAGTGTCCTCTAGAATACTCATTCGCGGATTGCTCCCGGTTGGCCTGGTGCCAGGCTGGGCACTTCGCGTGCCGACATTTAGTAATTGCGCGCGGCGCCTAGCAGGCGTTCGTTATCGTCGCGATCACGAATACCCACGCGATACAGCCCCGGACCGCACCCCGGCAACGATCGCAGGTCGCGCACCACGATCCCTTCGCGTTTCATGAAAAGGCCGAACGAATCGGTGCCGGTTTCGCGCGCCGCAATCATCAGGAAATTGGCAGCAGAGGGGAAGACCCGCAAGTGCGGATTTTGCGCAAGGACCCGCGCGACGCGGCCGCGTTCGCCGGCGATGAAGTCCCGCGAGCGCGCGACAAACTCGCTCGCGCCGTCCAGGCAGGCCGCGCCGACTCGCGCCGCGATGGCGTTTACCGACCACGGCTCAAGCAAATCGCGCAAGCGTGAAATCGTTCGGCGTTGAGCAACCGCGAAACCGAGCCGCAGTCCTGGAATCGCGAAAATCTTGGTGAGCGATCGCAATACGATGACATTCGACGTGCGATCGACCAGCTCAATCATGGACCTCGCGTCGCTGGCAAAATCGATGAACGCTTCGTCGAAAACGCAATACGCATTCACGCGAGCACATTCGCGAGCGATCGCGGCGGCGTCGTCGAAGGATAACATCGAGCCGGTCGGGCTATTCGGGCGTCCGATAAAAATCGCGTCGGCGCCGTTTGCAAGCGCGGGCGTCAGATCGTCGGCACGTAAGTGAAAATCGCGATCAGCGTCCAGCTCGACCGCTCGCGGTATTGATCGATCGGCGCTGCGCGCGTTGAGGATCAAAGCGTTTGCGATTTCGCTGAAGGTTGGCGTCACGACTACCGGCTGACGCCAGTTCATCGCGCGCGCCAGCAAATAGATCAGTTGCGTGGAGCCGTTGCCACCGAGGACCTGATCCTTACTCACACCAATCCATTGGGCGATTTTCGCGGCGAGCGCATCGGGAAAGGGATCGGGGTACCGTTGCAGCGAATCGATCGCGCGATGGTACTCCGCGATCGCCGCGGGCGGCGGGCCGAGTGGATTAATGCTGGTGCTGAAATCGATCGTTCCGGCTGCGGCTGCGCCGCCATGCTCGCGGTCCAGCGCAATCGATGGCAGTAAGTCGCGCGGTTTCATCCGAGTGCCCTGACGAACAGCGCACGGAGGAGAGCGAATAAACAAAACGCCACGGCGGTCGCAATCCGCATCATCGAGCGCATCGAGGTGATATCGGCGACCAGTGGAAGGCGATCCGCGGACCCCATCGCAGCGCGCCGTTCGACCTCGCCGCCGTATGTCGCATCGCCGCCCAATTGAATACCCAGCGCTCCGGCAGCGGCGGCTTCGGGGAAGCCCGCGTTGGGGCTCGCATGCCGGCGCGCATCGGCACGACAAACGGTCCATGCTTGTGACGCGCGGCCGGTTACAAATTGTGCCGCGACCATCATGCAAAGCGCGGTGAGACGGGCGGGTAAGTAATTCGCAGCGTCATCGATGCGCGCGGCCCACCGACCGAAATACAGATAGCGGTCGTCGCGATATCCAATCATCGAGTCGAGCGTGTTGATAGCCTTGTAGGCCATCGCGGCGACCGGTCCGCCCACGAATAGAAAGAACAGCGGCGCGATGACGCCGTCGGAAGTATTCTCTGCTACCGATTCGACGGTGGCGCGTACGATTCCAGGACGATCGAGTGCGTTGGGATCACGTCCGACCAACGCCGGCAACGCGCGGCGCGCACCTGCTTCGTCGTTTTCGGCCAGAGCACGTTCGACTGCATGAGCGGCGTCGTCGAGTCCGCGCAAAGCGAGCGTCGTCCATGCGATCGCAATCGCGGTAATTACAGCAAGCGGTTTGGCGACGGTGTGAGCGATCGCGATGAGCGCCCACGTGCAGAAGGCCACGAGCGCAATCGTCACGATCGCGAGTGCCGCACCGCCTCGCAAATCACGACGAGGATCGCCGCGCCGCAAGACGCGTTCCCCGAACGAAATCGCAGCGCCGATGAGCCGCACCGGATGAGGCATCCAGGTGGGATCGCCCAGCACGAGGTCGATTGCGAGGGCGGTCGCGATCAAGGGCGTGGACAGCTGAAACGAGTAGTTCACGCCGCGCCATTAACCGCGATCGCGCCGCGCCCTTGACCACGCCGGAATCTCAGTGACGGGGTTGGAACGTGCGAGTGCGGTCGCGCAACTGCGCATCACGGCCTGTCCGATCAACTCGCCCGGCAGCGTGTGTTTGCCGCAATAGACGATCGCATTGGCGCGATCCTGCGGCGCTGCGACAGGCGCGGCGACCACGATACAGTCGGTGCCGGTACCGGTGGCGATCGCAGCGGAGCGCACGCTCATCACACCGGCGTCGTACAGCACGGCGACCCGCGCCTCGACCGCGAGCTGGAGGGCCTCAGCCATCGCGGAGCGCGTCAGCGGCTGGTTGATGGCGACGATGATATTGATGGTTCCAGGCTTGAGCGTAAGTGATCGTGAACATTGAGCGTCGGCTGCGCGCGGGATGCCGGCGGTCGCGCGATCACCGATGCGCAGAGCGTTGGAGCATCCGGCAGTGCACCACGCAGCCGCCACGAGACCCTCGCGCCGAACGGTCGCATGGCCTGCGCGGGTGACATCTGCACCCGTCATCATCCCGACCGCACTGGTCGGGCGAGTGTCGCCGTTCGCAACTCTCGCGACGCCGGAACGATCTCGACCGTTGGAGGATTTCGTTCCGACTGCGCGGAGCGAATCGCGTCGCAACGCGCGCACCACTCCTAGCAGATGCGCTCGCGGAGCATTGGTCGCGGCAAGATCGCCCATTGCGATTTGATGATTTACGATCAGGTTCGCACGAGTGAAACCACCGCCGAGCGGAGCCCATCCGAGCACCTGCCACGGTGTCGGCAACGCGACGGCGAGCGTACGGCCGGACACGCGCCAGCGCCAGGGGTCGCTACTACTCACTGCGCGGTTTCGCGACTCGGTTGGGAACGTCGGCGCACTCGATTTTGCGATCGTCGCCAAGCGGCGGCGCGTCAGCCAGGAGGTCACGCCAGATTTCGGGACTCTGCACGAGGTCGCTCAAGCTGTGGCCATCGCCCTCGGTTCTGCCGTCCCACGAATCGAAGTGCAGGAGCGTGCGCGGGGGCATTCGCGACGCCCAGTGGGTGCTTTCGAGCACCGGACGATCGGGAAACGCCGCGACGTAGCCGACGCAGAGATACGCGACCGGGATAACGTGCGGCGGAATCGAAAAAATCTCGCGCAGGGCGTCGTTCCGCACGATACTCACCCAGCCGACGCCGAGTCCTTCGGCGCGCGCTGCGAGCCAGAGATTGCCCACGGCGAGACAGGTCGAATAGACTTCGACCTCGCGGATGCTGACCTTGCCGAGCACCGCTGGCCCGAAGCGATCGGGCTCGCAGGTGATGATGAGGTTGAGCGGCGCTTCGAGGATGCCCTCGAGTTTCAGGCTGAGGAACTGACGCAAGCGCTCGCCGGTGAAGCGGGCGGCGTTGGCCTCGCGCTCATCTTCGAAGACGCGTTTGACCTCGCGCCGGCGCGCGGTATCGCGGACCACGATAAAATCCCATGGTTGCGTAAAGCCAACGCTGGCAGCGTGATGAGCCGCGACGATCACGCGCGCGAGCACTTCGTCAGGGACCTCGTCGGCGATGAAATTGCGGATATCGCGGCGGCGAAAGATGGCCTCGTACAGTCCGCGCTGATACTCGGCGGGCAGCGCGTGACGGGAGTTGGCGCGCGTGCGACCGGCGCCGTCGTTGTGGTGTGGCGAGGCGATGTGGCTATGCCGCGAGCAGAGCACGCGAACGAAGGCACGCGCCTGCGCACCCTCGTTCGCGCGCGAGTTACTTCAGGCCGCAGCCTTGCGGGCCGCTTCGAGAGTTGACTCGAAATTGGGCTGATTCGCGACTTCCTTGACGTATTCCACGTGGACGATTTTGTCGTTCTTATCGACCACGAAGACCACGCGCGCGTGCAGGTATAGCTCCTTGATAAGGACGCCGTAGGTCTCGCCGAAATGGGCTCCGCGATAGTCGCTGAGGGTCGTCACCTTGTCCACGCCGGCCGCCCCGCACCATCGCGCCTGCGCAAACGGCAGATCCATCGAGACCGTCAGCACGACGACGTTGGGCGGCAACTTCGCGGCCTCTTCGTTGAAGCGGCGCGTCTCGGCGTCACAGACGGGAGTATCGACCGAGGGAATCGTCGAGATGATTTTGACCTTGCCCTTGTAGTCGTCGAGCGTAACCGGCTTCATGCCGGCGCCGATCAGCGTGAAAGCGGGCGCGGCCTCGCCAACCTTGAGTTCGGGTCCGATCAGAGTGAGAGGGTTGCCGCGCATCGTGACGGCAGCCGCGCGTTCTTGCGCCATAAGCGAATCTCCTTAAATGGTCGAAAAATTAATCCTTGGGCCTACGACTCTAACGCCTCTCGCTGGCGCCGTAAACAAGTGACTTCGGCGCGTCGGCGTGAGGTTCACTTCAAAAGCAGCGGGTAGCCGGCCGCCATCAGGATGACCTGATCGGCAACTTGCGCGACCTTTTGATTAGTCCAGCCGAGCAGGTCGCGAAACCGTCGCGCAACCGGATTGTCGGGCACGATGCCCCATCCGACTTCATCGGTGACGACGATTAAATGAAATGGCGCCCGGCGCAGCGCCGCCGCAAGAGTATCGGCGCGAGCGAGGATCTCGTCATCGTCGAGATTCTGTCCGAGCAGGTTGGAGACCCATAACGTCAAGCAATCGAGGATAGCGACGTCGGCCGAGGATGCGATGGCGGTAAGCGCAGCCTCGAGCTCCAGCGGAACCTCGACCGTGATGAATTCCCGTGGCCGCGTCGCCTGGTGATGTTCGATACGCGCGCGCATCTCCTCGTCGAGGGCCTCGGCGGTGGCGATAAAGTAGCGGTGCGCACTGGACGCGTCGGCGGTCGCCAGGGTTATCGCATGCGTGCTTTTCCCGCTGCGCGAGCCGCCGGTGATCAACGTGAGTGTGGGCATCGGGCGCGAGGTTAACGGATTTTCGCCGCGCGGTTAACCCGTTACGTGTTTCTCAACGATGCTAAAGGCAATCGGTGTAACTGCGTATCTTAGAATTTTTCCACAAGGCTGGGGCGGCGATTGACTGTCACGGCGGTCGCGCATATTTATCTAAGCCGCATCCGGTGTTCGGGAAGTCGGTGAGATTCCGGCGCTGCCCCGCAACTGTATCGGGGGACGAAGGCCCATCAAGCCACTGCGCAAGCGGGAAGGCGGGCCCGAGTGAGAACCCCAAGCCAGGAGACCGGCCGGGTGACTTGGCTGTCTGCCGTCCGTGGGGATGGTGGTGTCGGGAACCCGTATTTCCGATGCCCGATCCTGTGAGCGAAGGGTCGGGATTCGTTTTTTCGGCCCCCGCCATTTGATCGCCCCGCCCAAGGCCGACGCCATACCACGAGGGTGGCTATGTCGCGGATTTACCTGTTTGCATTGGTTTTTGCCGTTGCAATGACGACGGCAGTGGGCGCCCGCGCGGAGTCCGCGGGCAATGTTTCAGCGGATGCGAATTCCGCCGCGCAATCGTCCAAGTCGAAAGCGCCGCCGCTCGCGAAGGCCTCGGCGGGCAACTCAAAAGCGGCTGGCGCTGGTTCGGCTCAGCAACAGCCTAGCTCAAGCCAGAACAAGTCGTCCGAGTCTGCGCACGCAAAACCGAAACTGCCGAACATGGTGATCGTGGTGACGGCGACGCGCATTCCGACGCCGATCGGCGAGTTGGGCACCGCTGCATCGGTGGTCAGCGGCAAGTCGATTCAGTCGCAACAGATTCGCCAGGTTGACGATGCGCTGCGCGAAACCCCTTCGTTGCAGGTGTTCCAGACCGGATCGCCCGGTAACAGCGCCAACGTTTCGATTCGCGGGGCTTCGTCGGCGCAAACCCTGGTCATGATCGATGGCGTGCCGGTCAACGATTCGGCCACCAGTTCCTTCGATATGAGCCGCCTTACGACCGATGATCTCAATCGCATCGAGGTCGTGCGCGGTTCGGGCGGTGCGCTCTACGGCTCGCAGGCGATTGGCGGCGTGATCAATTTGATCACGCAGGAAGGGTCGGGCACGCCCCGCTTCAGCCTGCTATCGCTGGGCGGCAATCGCGCCACTGAAAACCAGGCGCTGACCTTCGAGGGTACGGAAGGCAAGCTCAACTTCTCAGGCTCGGTATCGTATTTCTCGACCAGCGGCTATCGCATCAGGAACGACAATTCGGACAACCTCTCCGGCGTACTGCGTCTCGACTATCATCTCAGCGACAACACTACGATCCGCAGCTTCGCGCGCTACACTCGGGCGAACGTCAGCCTGGCAAATTTTTCGAACTTCGAGAACATCGCCAACAACCCGAACGCTCATCAGCGCAACGAATTCATTTTTTACAAAGGCGAGATCGATCACAAATTTGGCGATCGTCTGCTCACCCGCTCCACCGGCTTCTACGTCCGCGATGAATTGCGCTTGAACCAGGTTCCGTTTCTCGAACAGGCGAAGGTGCCGTTCGGCGCCCTTAACTATGAAACCGATCATGTCCCCGATGAGACGCGCGGATCGAACCAGGAGGCCATCTACACCTGGAACGAGAACTTTCGCTCGGTCGTCGGCTTCGACTTCAAGGATCGCTGGGTGCACTCGCAGGACGACACCTTCTACCTCAATCCGCCATTTCCGCTGACCGGATGCGGGGCCGTAGCGAAGGACTTTCGCTGCCTTACCGTCTTTAACGCGCGGCGCCAGGAATACGCGGGTTACATCGAACAGGAAGGACGATTCTTCAACGGTCATTTGATCGGCACCGGCGGATTTCGCGTTGACGGCAATAGCCAGTTCGGAAAGGAAGTCAGTCCGGCGTGGTCAGTGGCGATGCCATTTTTACGCTATGGAGTCACGCTGCGCGGCAGCTACAGCGAGGGCTTTCGCGCGCCGAGCTTTGACGAACTCTATTTCCCCGGTTTCGGCAACCCGAACCTGAGTCCGGAGATCTCCTCGGAGTGGGACGGCGGTATCACCAAGACCTTCGGCGAAAGTGCGGAGGTTAGCGTGAACTACTTTTCGCGTCGGGTGCACAATCTGATCGTCACGGTGCCGTGCACCTTCAATCCGGTATCGTGCCCGTTTGGTTCGATGGCCGGGAACGCTGGGCGGGTCGATACCCAGGGCATCGAATTCATCCCATCGGTGCATCCGATGCGCGGGCTGACCTTCTCCGGCAGCTTTACTTACCTCGACGAGACCCATTCATCGGTTTCGTCCACCACGCGGCCGACGCGCGTACCGAAGTATTCCGCGCAGGCATTGATTGACTATACTCATAACGAGATTTTTGGAGCCAACGATCGCTTTATCACCACCCTCGCGTACACTTTCGTCGGCGATCGCGACGACATTACCTCTTCCGGAACCATCGCCAACCACGATGCTTACGATCTGTTTAATCTCTCGGCGATTTACTCCGCCGGTATTCCATGGGGAGTACTGCGTAACGAATCGGTGATCGCGCGGGTCCAGAACTTGTTCGATCGCAACTACTCGGAGACCTTTGGCTTTCGCTCGCCGCCGGTCAATTTTCTCGCTGGCGTGAAGCTCGATTTCTAGCGGCTATTTCGATGGCAGCGATCGGATTTGTGCGGAGATTGCGGATCCCCCTTCACTCGCAAAGCATTGTGCGAACGTGTCGCGCACGCGGTCGCGCCGCGAATTAAGTTCGTCCAGCAGTTGCTGGGCGGCATCGGCGCCCGCATACCCCATGCGCCGCGCCAAGGGCATCAAATCGCGATAGGCGGTTGGCAAGGCCCACGCGGCCTGGTCGGTTTCGATGCGGAGGCGATCCTCGAGCCGCAACATAAAGCGGTAGTCCGACTCGAGATCGGCGGCTTCGCGCGGTGGCATAAGGCCGGTTTCCGCGATCGCCCGAATCAGTGCGACGGTGCCGCGCTGACGCAGCGCGGTGTGTTCGTGGCCGTGGCGCAGCACCATCATCTGGGTAATGAACTCAACATCAACCAGACCGCCGCGGCCCTGCTTGAGGTTGAGCCGATGCTTGGTCTCGGCGCCAATTTCGCGCTCCATCCGTTCGCGCATAGAGACGATTTCGGCAACCTGTTCCGCTGTGAGGCCGCGTTCGAAAACAAATTCGCGCCGTGAGACTTCGACCGCGCCGCCCAGCCACGCGTCGCCCGCGATTACGCGCGCACGGACCAACGCCTGTCGCTCCCACACGGCGGAACTCCGCCGATGGTATTCGCGAAAGCCCGCGAGCGCCGCCACCAATGGGCCGGCATTGCCCGACGGTCGCAGTCGCAGATCGAGCTTGTAGGCGAAGCCTTCGCGGGTTGGCGCCTCAAGGATGGCGATTAGCCGTTGGACCACCCGCGCCGCCACTTCGCGCGCGTCGGCCGCCGGGTCGCGAGCATCGTGATAGACAAAAATGAGGTCGAGGTCGGAATTATACGACATCTCGCGAGCGCCCAGCCGACCCATCGCGATCGCGCAGAGCTTCAGGCTTGCTGCCATCGGATGATGCTCGGCAACGTCATCGCGGGCCAGTTTCAAGGCCTCGCGCAACACCGTTTCCGCCAGCCCGGTCAGCTCCACCTGAACGCCTTCGAGGTCGAGGTCGCCCGCCAGGTCCGCAATCGCTACGCGCAGGAATTCTTGCTGGCGAAAGGATCGGATCGCATCCAGGCGTGCCTCGAAATCCTCGCTCGCGCGCACCCGCCCGGCCAGTTCCTCGGCCAGGTCGGCGGCGGTGCGCCGAACGTGCGCGAGATCGGATCGCACGAGCGTGTCCAGGATTTCCGGATGACGGATAAAGAGGGTGGAGAGATGGCTGCTCGAAGCAAACAACCGCAGCAGCACGCGTCGCGTGGCCGGATGCTCTTCGAGCAGCGCGAGAAACGAGGTGCGCGCACCGACCGCCGAGATGAAAGAACTGAGATTCATTAGCGCCAGATCCGGATCGGCGAGACCGCGGATTTCGTCGATCAATTCCGGCCCCAGTCGATCGAGTAACTCGCGGCGGTACGGACTCGCCGATGGTTGCGTCGCACCCTGCGCAAGTAGCGCAAGATGATTCGCGCTCTCAGCCGCCCGGCTGAAGCCGAGTTCCGCCAGCGCGGCCGCCGCCCGATCGTGGTCGCCGGCTGCGCGCCATGCTGTCTCCACCGGTCCCGAAACCTTGAGTTCGCTGCGTTCGCCGCCGCCGGCCAGCATTTCGCGGAATTGCGTGGCGACGAATTCGCGATGCTCGCGCAGCGCAGCGCCCAGCCGCGCTGCCGCATCCGCGGTTTTGCCGAAACCGAGGCGCGCCGCGAGCACCGCAAAGCCGCTGGCCTGGTCGGGTAGCGTATGGGTCTGCAAACCGGCTGCGACCTGTAGCTTGTGTTCGGTATCGCGTAGAAACAGATAGGCAGCGCGAATCTTTTCCGCGCGATCGCTCGCCAGATAGTCGTAGCTTTCGAGCCGATCGATGGCCTCGAGAGTCATCGCCGTCCGCAACCGCGGGTCGCGTCCGCCGTATATCAAGGTGAGCGACTGAACGATGAATTCGAGCTCGCGGATGCCGCCGCGACCGAGCTTGATATTGCGCTCGACCAAATCCGGCGTGCGCAGTTCCAACTCGATCTGCCGCTTCATCGCGCGCAACTGCCGCAGCGTGTCGAAGTCCAGGTAACGGCGATAAATGAAGCGCGCGAGTTCCTCCAGGAGCCGCTCGCCGGTCTCGATCGCTCCGGCCGCCGGCCGCGCGCGCAGCAGCGCCGCCCGCTCCCACGTATCGCCCATACTCTGGTAATAGCCGAGCGCGCCCTCCACCGGGATTACCAACGGCGAGCCCCGCCCCCCCGGCCGCAAACGCATATCGACCCGGAAGCATTCGGCCGCAACTATTTCGGTAAGCGCTTCGCCGATGCGATTAGCAATCTCGAGCCGCGCCGGTTCGGCCTCCCCTCCCAGCAGGTAAATGAGATCGATATCGGAACTGAGATTGAGCTCCTGAGCCCCGAGCTTGCCCATCGCGAGCACGCAAAAGTCATCAGCTATGCCGACGTTGTCGCCGGACAGATGGGCCGCCGCCGCGAGCGCCCCGCGAATGCATTCGTCTGCGAGCCGCGAGAGCGCGCGCGTCGTATCAACCACCGTGAACCGCCGGATCAGATCGCCGATCGCGATATGCAGGAACACCCGGCGCTTGAACTCGCCAAGCCTCGCGGCCGCCTCTTGGCGATCGGTAACCGGCTTCGCCTGATATTCGATTGACGCGATGAACTCGGCGGGGTCGGCAGTGCGCGCGACGTCGATGTAATCGACCCAGCCTTCGCCGATCTTGGACAATTCCGACCCGACCAGTTCCGACGCTCCCAGGCAAAAGGCGACATCGTCGATGCGTGACGCGTCTTGCAATGCGCGCGCAAATTCCGCGGGGGTCTGCTCCGCGAGCTTCAACATGAAGGCGAGCGCCAACCGCTCGTCGGGAGCCCGTTCGCGGATCGCGGCGAGCACGCGAGCGGCAGTCCCGGCGTCCGCGATCAATCCCGCGAGGCGCGCCGCCAACCCGCGCAGGTCCGGTGCGAAATCGCCTACATCCATCGGTTATCAGGATAGCAAAGCCCGACTGCGCTCGTCGCGCCCAAATGTCTGTCCGCATCCTCCGCAGCTTGGCCCCGCATCGATTCCTGTATTGCGACTATATGATTTTCCCGATGCGCTTCCTCCGGCTTTCGAGAATTCCTTTCGATGGTGCTAGCTTCCAATTGACCGGCGTCTCGAATCCCGGCGGGAGGTTTTTGCTATGATCGTTCTCTACACCACGGAACGCGATTATCCCTGGGGCACGCTCCGATCGACCCACGCCAGCAAGACCAAGGTCGTACTCGAGGAGAAGCACATCCCCTATCGAATCGAGAATCTGCCGCCGGGGCATCTATGGAAGAAACCGCCGGAGATGGTCGCGCGTCATCCGCTCGGGAAGGTTCCGTACATCGAAATTGGCGATTTCACGATTTACGATTCAACCGTAATCGCCGAATACCTCGAAGAGCGCTATTCGTGGCCGCACCTGATGCCTCCCGACGACCCGATTGCGCGCGCGAAGATCCGCATGATCGAGCAATTCGCCGATGAGGCTCTGTTCGTCGGGAATCTGCCGCCGATCTGGATGCCCTACTGGAGCGAGCCGGAGAAACGTGACGCGGCGCGTATGGAAAAGGGTCGCGAAGGACTGCGCTCGCGCGATCTCCCGTATCTCGAAAAATTACTCGCCGAAGCGCCTGCCGACGGTTACCTCTGCGGCGAGTTCTCGCTGGCCGACGTCTCGATGATGGTGTTGGCGATGGTGCTCGAAGTCGATGGCATGCCGTCGGACCAGTTTCCGCGCGTCGAGCGCTACCTCGCTCATCTGCGCGAACGGCCGAGTTATCGTGCGATTAGTCCGAAGACCAAAGTCGCCGATGCGGCCGCGCTCAAACGCCCGGCTTAGCTATCGCCCGACCAGCGCGAACCGACGGTCGAAATTGAAGATCGCGGGGCGCTTCCGGCACCCGTTAACTTCCCGCGCTTGATGGCCGTCGATTCTCAGGAATCGAGCTCGGAAACCTGTTCCTCAGCCACGATCGGTTTGCGATGACGGGCGTGATGGGGGTGATGCGCCGCCCGCACCACATGCGCGTGGGTGGCGTTGTTCGCCTGATTCGTCGAGTGCCCGTGATGCTGCACATGATGCCCGCCGTGGGCCACCGCATGGGTTACTGATTCGCGATGCGATCGATGTCGCGGTGGTGGCGCGAAATCCGTCTTGACTGGCGGCGGCTCCGGCACTTCGGCGTACTTCAGATCCGGGAAATACTTGTCTTCGTTTTCGTGTATCTGCAGAGCGGCGAGGAATTCCGCGTAGTAATTGCGCGCCGCGAATCCGAAATGCGGTCCGTTGTAGCTGCGCACCATCCGATCGTAATCGCCGCCAAATTCCGAGGCTGCCGCCGAAGTCCCGCCCGTGCCGTAGTTATATGCCGTGATCGCCAGCGGCCAGCTCCCGAGCGCGTCGTAATTCGAGCGCAATAGCTGCGCCGCCGCTTCGGTCTCCGTCGCCGGATTCAAACGGTCGTCGTGATATCGCGTGATCCGCATGTACTGCCGACCCGTCGCCGGCATGAATTGCCAGATGCCGACCGCGCCCGCGCTCGATTTGGCCCGGCTGTAAAAGCCCGATTCCACCGTCGCCAGCGTCACCAGTTCCGGCGGTAATCCAGCCCCGCGAAAGATTCGCTCCATCGTTGGCCGATAGTACTTGCTGCGCAACAGCCCTTCGCGAAAACGCTCGCGCAGACCCTCCTGAACGCGCAGATTGTCGGCCGCCAGGGAGTACGCCGAAAGCGGCTCGCCCTTGAACATATCGGCGATATGCTGCTCTTCCGAATTTGCCGGCGCCTGCCCGGTCGCCAGCCGGTTCAACAGCGTCACGTACTTGTTCTTCAGATAATCATTGATGTCGCCGACTTCCTCGCGCGACGGATCGCCGTCTCCCGGTAGATGCATCACCTGGTACACCCGCCCGACCTGATCGCGATCATGAATGATGAAGTCGCGCACACTGTAGGTCGTGAACACGTCCACCCAGAAGTTGACGTTCGGCTGAATTACCTGCGGTGTCGGAAATGGAAGTTCGGAACCCGCAAATGCCCGTAGCGCCGGGCCCGAGATCAAAAGCGCGCAAATTGCCCCACTCGCTACGGCACGCTTTACAATTCCAATTATAGTAGATTTTTCGCCGCGCACGTTCCCCTCCCTGGCTTCCCGCAACCACCTCGCCACTCCCGTAGCGCACGGATAGCGGTTTTCAACTCCCGGATTGTCCGGTGAGACGGCACCACTAAGGAGTAGATACTTGCTATTGCATAGTCAATGCCTCTCGCGTGTCGGCGTGCCCGGCTTTTGGCCAGCTTATTCGCTGATTCCTTGTGTTTGCTCTTGGCCGCCGCAGTCTCGGACTAGCGGTTGCCGGCATCACGTGATGCGACGATGTTGGTGACAAAAATCCGGCATCGCTGACATTCCGCGGCTAGCCGCATTGCGCGCTTTCTCTCGCTTCCGCGCGCCTGAACCCATTTTTTCTGCACCCGCCCGATTCTCACACGCATCCAGGTTGACATCCGGCGCCATGAGCTCTATTGATAATGACTCTCAAAATCGTGGAGGCCGAGCATGTCCCGTCCAAAATTGTCCTTGCTGCGTCCCGCCCTCGGCGCAGCCTTCATCCTGACCCTGCTTCCCGCTGCGGCCCCGGCCCAGGACTCTGCCGAAATCCGGTTCGAAAACCATCAGTTCAAACCGCTCTCGCTCACCGTGCCGACCGGTCAGCCCCTCACTATCAAGGTCGTCAACGCCAGCAACGAAACGATCGAGTTCGAAAGCTTCAAGCTCAATCGCGAAAAAGCGATCTCGCCCGGCGAATCGATCGAGGTCCGTCTGCCCGCCCTCAGTGCCGGTAGCTACGACTTCTACGACGATTTTCATCAGGACGTGCCCGAGGGCAGCATCGTCGCGAAATAACGGCGTCGATTAGAGCGGTAGATTCCTGATGTTGCACAAGGCCCTGGTAATGCTCGCCGGTTTGTTGGTGGCGCTATTTGTCGTCGCGCAACTCAAAACCGTGCCGCACACTAATCCTCCCTCCAAGGGCGATCTCGCGGCGCCGCCCCAGGTCGAGGCGATCCTCAGGAACTCGTGTTACGACTGCCACTCCAATCAGACTCGATGGCCCTGGTACAGCCGCGTTGCGCCGCTTTCCTGGCTCATCGTTGACCACGTCGAACAGGGCCGTAAGCAAATCAACTTTTCGGAGTGGGGCGATTATTTCCCCCGCACCCGAAAACGCAAACTCCAGTGGATGCAGCGGGCGCTGCACGACGAGGTCATGCCCCTGTGGTCGTATCGCCTGATGCATCCCGGCGCGCGCCTCAATGACGCCGATCGCGACACCCTGGACCATTGGATCGATACGGAACTTGCCGGGCCCCTCACCGGCTCTTCACCCCAATGACGAGAGAGGTACAGTGAAACTACATCTGCGCTTGCTGCTGCTCAGCTCCCTGGTTGCCGCGGTCTCCATCCTGACCGAACGTAATGCCGCCGCCCAACTCGACCCCTATGAATTCGAGGTCTATCCCTACGCGACCCTCTCGCGGGGCATGATCGAAATCGAATCCGATAACGCCGTCGTCGCCAACGGCCACAACCAGCCCGACAACGGCCTCGGCGTCGCCTATCCCAGCCAGGCAACCTGGTTCTCGGGCGAGGAGTTTACCTACGGCCTCACTGACCGGATCGAGTCCGCGGCCTATGTCACCTTTTCGCAGCCGAGCGGCCACGGCTTTTGGTGGGCGGGCGACAAGTTTCGCTTGCGCGGCAGGCTCTTCGATGAGGGCGTGCTGCCGGTGGACCTCGGCTGGTACACCGAGCTCGAATGGCATAAGACGCCGCAGTTCGACGATGCGGACCTCGAGCTCGAACTCAAGCCGATCATGGAAAAGGATTTCGGCCGCTTCTCCATCGTCCTCAACCCGGTCTTCGAAAAAGTGCTGTACGGCGGTGGTCATCATGAGGGCTTCGAGTTCGGCTATCGTAATGGCGCCTACTACCGTTGGCTGAAATATCTGTCCCCGGGTGTCGAAGCCTACGGCGGCATCGGCGGAATCGACAATAGCGACCCGCTCGACGAGCAAAACCATTACCTCTTCGCGGTGCTGTGGGGCCAATTCCCGCACGGTATCGAATACAGCCTCGGACCCGGCTTTGGACTGACCAAGGGATCCGACCACGTCGTCATGAAATTCAACATCGAACTGGAGCGATGGCTCGGCGCCATCTTCGGTCCGTCGTCCGAGAAGAGCTGGTTCTTCTAGAGGTTTCCGTCAACCCGTACCGCGAGGCTCGTTATGAACAAGCGCAAGAACTGCCGCCGCAACCGGCTCGCCGAACGCGGATCGTTCTCCGTCGATGAATGCGCGTGCGGTGCGCTTCATCTGACCATCGGGTACGTCACGATGCGTCTGGAGTCTTGCGCCTATCGCGAGCTGGCCGCCGCGATGATCGAAGCGCTCGCGCAGTTACCGCTGCAGGACCGCCCGACGATTCACTGACGCCCGCCGCCGCCGTACCAGGCGAGCCTGTGAGCCGATCTGGAGAGTCTGCCAACGGCCCCGCGGCTGGGACGTCACGCATGTGACGCCTGGTCCGCACGTCAGTCCTGGCTCGTAAACCACGCTTAACGAGCCGCGAAAGGTCTCGTCGATAGCGCCGAATGACCCTGCGATTTGTCACCGTGGGAAGTGTGAAACCTTTCCACTAGGCGAGCTTGCGACCCGAGCTAACGAGTCTGCGAGGTGCGCGATAACAAAGAATCCGAGGTCTCACGAAAAGTCGGTTCCGTTTCAACGGCGTATTGAGCGGGCTTCGGGCGCGCGCATAAGCTCGTGTAATCGTGGCCGCCGCCGAAATCGCAATAACTCCGCTGACCCGCCGCCTCGCGGCCGCCGTCCGTGTCCCCGGCTCCAAGAGCATCACCAACCGCGCGCTGCTCCTTGCAGCGCTCGCGCACGGGCGTTCGGTCATCGACGGCGTCCTTATCAGCGACGACACCCGCCGGATGGCGGCGGCGCTGGTCGCACTCGGCTTCGCGGTCGAAGTTGACGAGACCGCACGCAAAATCGCGGTGCTCGGACGCGGTGGCGCAATTCCTGCCTCGCAGGCCAATCTCGACGCCGGCGGCGCCGGCACCGCCATGCGCTTCCTCGCCGGATTCCTCACCCTCGGCCGCGGCCGCTACCGCCTCGACGGCAACTCCCGGATGCGCGAGCGACCGATCGGCGCGCTGCTCGATGCGATGAGCGCGCTCGGCCTGAACGCCGCCAGCGAACTCGGCAATCGCTGCCCGCCCATCGTTATCGATACCACCGCGCATGCGTTCGCCGGTGGCGTCGTCACGATCGACGCCAGCCTTTCCTCGCAATTCGTCTCGGCGCTCCTGATGCCCGCGCCGCTCTGGCGCGACGGTCTCCGCCTCACCGCGACTGGCGATACCGCCCGCCCATTTATCGAAATGACCCTGCGCCTGATGGAATCGTGGGGCGCTTCCAGTTCAATCGCGCATGCTCCGCATGACTCTGACGATTCGAAAGGCTTGAGCGACGTGCATGATCTGATTGTCGTGCCGGGCCGACAGCGCTATCACGCGATGGATTTCACCGTCGAGCCCGACGCCACCGCCGCCAGCTATTTCGCCGCCGCGGCCGCCCTGCTCGGCGGCGCCGTCACCATTCACGGCTTGACCCGGACCTCGGTGCAGGGTGACGCCCACTTCCTCGATATCCTCGAACAGATGGGTGCGCGCGTTACCTGGCACGCCGCTTCGGTCGAGATCACCGGAATCGGCCAGCTTAACGGTATCGACGTCGCGATGAACTCGATGCCGGACGTGGTCCCCACCCTCGCCGCCATCGCTCCGTTCGCCGCCTCGCCCACCCGCATCCGCAAGGTCGGCTTCATTCGCCATCACGAGAGCGACCGCATCGCCGCCCTCGCGACCGAACTGCGCCGCCTCGGCGCCATTGTCCACGAATTCGACGATGGCCTCGAAATCCTCCCGTCTGCGCTCCATCCCGCCGCTATCGAAACCTACGACGACCATCGGATCGCGATGTCGTTTGCGGTAACCGGCTTGAAACTCCCTGGCGTGCGCATCAAAAACCCCGCCTGCGTCGCGAAAACCTACCCGGAGTTCTTCGACGACCTCGCCCGCCTCCACCAAAACGACGATTGACGCCCCATCCGCCATCCACCTGCGCCCGAATGGTCGAGTGGCAGCCACAGGATGAGCGAAAGGATAGTGGGGACAGTGGGGAAAGAAGACAGAGTGGTTGAAGAACCCAAAACTTATGATTTTTTCTGAAACCTCACCGAGGTTTCAGACTTCCCTTCTGCAAGATGCGGGCTGCGCCCTGAAAAACCCTAATGAGAGATGAGGTGGTTCGACGATGACGTTCGCGACGCGCGGGATATCGCGAGGAAGTTGGCGACGACTGAGCAAAACCAGCGGGTCAACAAATTGGGCAAGCGCCATGAAGCGGCACTCGGCTAACCGTGACCTAGCCATGAGTCGTGATCCGCATGCACAACCAATCCGCAACGGCACATTCGAGCAAATTTCGGAAGGTTGCAGCCCGACATTTCACCAATGCGATTCGTTAAGTGTGTGACAAAGACAACGATGCGGAGCGGTCGGGAGCGCAAAGCACCAAACATCCGCCCCGCTTCCCGGACTCCAATCACAATGAGCCGCATCCATGATCAGGTATTTCCAGGGCGTAGCCCGCATCTTGCCCAATGGGAAGTCTGAAACCTCCATGAGGTTTCAGAAAAAACCCTGAATTCCTCGTTCCTCAACCAATCTCCTTACTCTCCCCCACATTGAAATAGCCGCCTTCCTTCATGTCCGCGAGCAGCCCGGGTTCTTTCGCGCTCCATCCCAGGGCCTCGCGGGTAACGGCGCTGGAAGTCGGATTGTCGATACCGACGAACGCGGCCATCCAGTCGAAGTGGGCGGGTGCTTCGCTTTTGGTGATACTGCGCACTGGGACGCCGAGCCCCGTGCCGATCGCCTCGGCGATTGCGGATAGCGGCACGCCCTCTTCGGCGACGGCGTGTAGCCGGGCTCCGGGAGCGGCGTGCTCCAGTGCGAGTCGATAAAGGCGGACGGCGTCCAGCCGATGCACGGTGGGCCAGCGGTTAGCACCGTCGCCGATAAAGGCGGCGACGCCGGTGCGGCGTGCGATATCGATCAGCGCCGGTACGAAGCCGTGGTCGCCGGCGCCGTGGACTGAGGGCGGCAGCCGCATCACGCACGCACGTACTCCGCGACCGGCGGCTGCGAGTGTCGTCGCCTCCGCCGCCGCGCGCAGGCTGGCCGCGCTCCCGGGTGCGGGCGCGTCCGTTTCCTTGCCGACGCGGCCGGGTGCGAGTAGCGCCGTGCCAGATGTCAGGACGAACGGCTTGCCCGAGCCCTCCAGCGCGCCGGTAAGCGCCTCTACTGCGCGCCGATCGGTCTCGGCAGCCGCCGCATAGGCGCCGAAGTCGTGGATAAAGGCCGTATGGATCACGCCATCGCACGCCCGCGCGCCTGCCGCCAGGCTCGCGGTGTCCGCCAGATCGCCCCGATGTGCTTCCACTCCCGACCGCGCCAGGATGTTGGCGGCGGCGTCGCTGCGCGCCAGTCCGATCACCTGATGGCCCGCCGCTCGCAACTCCCGCACGATTGCTTCGCCGATAAAGCCGGTTGCTCCCGTTAAGAAAACGCGCATTCCATCTCTCCCGGCGTCACGCAATTTCCGAACAAAGGCAGGCCGTCATTCTGCACCGAGGCTGCGCGGTGAAGCCGCTGCACGGAGGCTGTGCGGCGAAGCATCCCAAGGACCGCAACTCCGATCGTGACATCGGGCCCTTTTTGCATCTTCACAAAAGCCATCTGTTATGCTATGCTGCTTTAAGTAGCAAAACTGAATTGCTACAGGCTGGGATCATCCGCCAAACCGAAGTTCTCCCAAACGAACCCAATTTTGCCTGCCGTTCCCACCCTTAAGCCAAGGTCGCTCGAACACGCCTCCAAGCAACCACAACTCGCTTTGCTACGCCATCGGAGCTCCGAATTGCCGCGAAACGCCTACTTGATCGCCGCCGGATTCACGGGCGATCCCGCTCCCCGGACCACCTTCAACTGCGCGCCGACGAAGAGGAAGGTGTATTGGCCGTCTTTTTCGCAATCGTCAGCCAGATCTTCGAGCCAATCGATTTCGTTGAAGATGACGCCCTGGTTGCGCAGCAGCGCGGCGTGCAGCGGGATCATCGTTCCGCTCTCCTCGTGCATGGTCTGCTCGCTCGCAATCGTGTCCGTGCCGATCGACGGTATCTCCATGCGATGAAACCAGTTGACCAGTTCCGGGCTATACGCCAGTCCCGGCTCCTTCATCTGGCCCTTGGGGAAGATGCCCTCGAAGCCGTGATCGTAAAAGCGCTTGAGCCAGCCCGTGCGGATCACCAGGATGTCGTGCTTTTCGATAGTGCAGTTCTGTCGCTTCGCCGCCGCTTCAAGGTCTGCGATCGTGATCGGCTCGCCCGCGTCGAGGTTCGCCTTGCCCTTCAATCGCGCGATATCCAGCAGGATTCCGCGGCCGACCACGCCGTGATTTGCGATCGGCTCGATCGAGCACTTTTGCAGTCCGCCGATAGTCGTCGTGGGATCGAAGCCGTTGTAGAGCTTGTTGTCGTACCACACGTGCCCGAGCGCGTCGTACTGGGTGGTCCCCTGCAAGAACATCACGATAACGTCGTCGGCGTATTCCAACCCGCCCGCCATCGGCTTGGCCAGCCCGCTATGGTAGAAGCCCTTGTCCATCGCCATCGTCCGAATCGGCTGCGATCGCGTCGGATAGAGCGGGTCGCCGCCCGGCCGCGCCAGCGGTACGCCGAGCATGAAGACCTTGCCGCTGCGAATCGCGCGCGCCCCGCGCAGCACTTCCTCACTAGTGAGGAAGTTGAGCGCGCCAATCTCGTCATCGGCGCCCCAGCGCCCCCAGTTGTTAGGCGCATCCTTCAGCAGTTCTGTGAAAGCGACGGACTTTCTGGCCATCTCACGTTACCTCCGGCGTACCCGCCTGATTCTGATCGTAATGGGATTCGCGCCGGCGCCATTATCGACGGCGCGCTGGCCGAGGCAGGCTACTACGATTCGCGTTGCAGCCGAAAGCGCCGTGTGAAGCTTGTCGCTCGCATCGCTCATCCTGTCGCTGTCGCCCCTCGCGCTTATCGCGAGGCTAGCGGTTGCGGGCGCAATTTTGTAAGGATGGCGCATCCGCGCAGCGCGCGGCCTATCGCAGACGAGGTGACGGCAATGCAACTAGACCCGCAAATGAAGACTCTGCTCGACCAACTCGCGAGCTCTGGAGGAAAGCCGTTCCACGCCGGATCGCCGCAAGAAGCGCGCGCAGGCATCAACGCTCTGATTGGTCTCGTCGCAGGGCCGCCCGAGCAGGTCGCCAAGGTCGAAGACCGCAAGATTCCGGGCCCAGGCGGACAGGTTCCGATCCGTATCTATACGCCTGCGGGCGCGGTCCCGATGGGCGCGCTGCTCTATTTTCACGGCGGTGGATGGGTCGTTGGCGATATCGCGTCGCACGACGTGCTCTGTCGCTCGCTCGCGAACGGTGCGGGATGCGTGGTGGTCTCGGTTGATTATCGACTGGCGCCCGAGCACAAGTTCCCGGCCGCGCCCGAGGATAGCTATGCCGCGACCAAGTGGGTCGCCGAAAATGCCGCGTCACTCGGCGTTGACGCCAAACGAATCGCGGTAGGCGGCGACAGTGCGGGCGGCAACCTGGCGGCGGCGGTCGCGCAGATGGCGCGCGATCGCGGCGGCCCGCAAATCAAGTTCCAGCTCCTCATCTATCCCGCGACCGATTGGCTGCACGAAAGCCCGTCGCATCACGAGTTCAGCGAGGACGGCTTCATTCTCTCCCGCGCGGACATGGTCTGGTTCTACGACCATTACATGAGCGCTGACAGCGATCGCGCCAATCCCTACTTCAGTCCGGCCTGCGCCAAGAGTCTCGCGGGACTGCCGGCGGCCTACGTGATGACCTGCGCGGTCGATCCGCTGCGCGACGAGGGCGAGGCCTACGCCGAGGCGTTGCGCAAAGCCGGCGTCACCGTAAAGTCCAAGCGCTATGCGGGCGTTTGCCACGGCTTTCTGATGATGCCGGGCGTGATCGACGCCGCCAAGGCTGGCATCGCCGACTGTTGCGTGGAATTACGCAACGCGATCGGTCGTTAAGCTCAGGCGGGTGGCTTCAACTGCGTCCGCAGGAACGCATCGAAGGCGCGATCAGGAAGCATCCGCCGCAATCCGATCATGATGCGGGCGACGGCGGTGACGCGATAGCGCGCGCGTGGGCGCTCCGCGGCGATCGCGTTTTCGATCACGCGGGCGACCGCGTCCGAGGTTCCTGCGAACATAGCCATCGGACCGTCGTAGGCGTCGCGGATCACCTTTGCCAGAGCCAGGCGGAACGCGCCGTACGGCGAATCAGGTGCGGACGGAGAGGTCAGGTTGGTCACGGCAGTATCGCCGAAGCCGCTCTTGATCGGTCCCGGCTGGATCACGATGGTGTCGATGCCAAAACCGCGCACCTCGAAACGGAGCGCGTCGCTCAGCGCTTCCACGGCGTGCTTGGTCGCATGATAAAAGCCGCCTCCCGGAAAGGTGAATTCGCCACCCATCGAACTGAGATTGACGACGCGGCCCCAATGCTGGCGGCGCATCGCCGGAAGCACCATTTGAGTGAGCCGAATCAGGCCGAAGACGTTGGTCTCGAACTGGCGACGAATCTCCGCCATCGGCGTCTCTTCGAAGGGCCCTTCGAGTCCATAGCCGGCGTTGTTGATCAGCACCCCGACCGCGCCGTGCGCCTGTTCGACCATATCGACGGCCGCGCGCATCGAGGCCTCGTCGCAGACATCGAGCGCCAGCGTCGTGCATCCGCTGCCCGCCAGGTCCGCGATACTTTCCGGCCGGCGTGCGCTCGCGTACACCGTCCAGCCGGAGCGGCCGAGCCTTTCAGCAGTGGCGCGGCCGATGCCGGTCGAGCATCCGGTGATCAGAACCGCTTTCGATACCTGGCTTGCCATGTTGGATTCTCCAGTGCGCGCGCCTTTGCACGTTCCTGCAATCAAGTACAATTCGCAGGGCGGCGATACAACCGAGGCGCGTTGGCGATGGAGCCGGCGGCATTGAATCGGACTCGCGTGGAACTTCGATGAGTGACGAAAATCTCGAACTACGGATACTCGGCGTGGATCCCGGCGATGAAATCGCCGGCGCGCGCAAACTGAGCCTGCGGACCAGTCGCGGCGCCGTTCCGATCATATTGCACGCCGCCCAATCAGCGACTCAGGCGGTGGTTTGCATATGCGGTGCTATCGGCGGTTTCGATGGACCGGCGATGTTATACCCGCGCCTCGGGTTCGAACTGCCACGCAAAGGCGTCAGCGTTGCGCGCGTCAACTATCGCACCCCCAATGATTTCGACGAATGCGTGCTCGACACCCTGGCGGCGCTGATCTTCCTCAAGGGCACCGGACATCAGCGCGCCGCTATCATTGGTCATTCGTTCGGCGGCGCGGTCGCGATCAATGCGGGCACGGCGAGCGCCGTCGCGGTCGCCGTCATCGCGATTTCGAGCCAGCTTGCCGGCGCGCACGTCGTCGCCGATCTCGCACCCAAGCCCTTGCTCCTGATCCATGGAACAACGGACGCGATTTTGCCGCACCGCAGCTCCGAACTCATCTACGAGCGCGCGCAAGAGCCCAAGCGGCTGATGCTTTTCGAGGGCGCCGACCATCGCCTCACCGGCAAAGGCGAGGAGCTTTTCGCACTGGTTGACGAATGGCTCGCCACCCGGATCTAGCCTGGGTTCGTCGCGTCGGTTCCCAGGCCCACTCCCTCCCGACATTCTGGACGCGGACAACCTGCGCCTATACGCTCTTATCGAAGTGCTATGAAGACCCTTGGAAAATGCAAATGCCGAAGCCCTCGTTCGCTTTCTCAATACCCGCGGGACTTAGCCGCGCACCCCGGCATCGCGAGCGATAATCAGTAATACAATGAAGATTCCAGTTGCAGTAGTTGGCGCCACCGGCATCGCCGGTCAGCAGGTACTGGCCGCGCTCGAGGGCCATCCGTATTTCGAAATTGCCGCGCTAGCGGCCTCCGAGCGATCGGCGAGCAAGAGCTTCGAGGATGCGATTACCGACGCCGATAGCGGGATGCGCCGATGGTACGTCGATGGCGGCGAGCCGCCGAGTGCCGCGCTCAAGCTCGAAGTGCAGGACGCCAAATCGATGCGTCTCGATGGTATCGGGGTGGTCTTCGCCGCGGTCGAATCCGAAGCGGCGCGCGAGCTCGAACCGCTCTACGCCAGGCACGTTCCGACCATCAGCACGGCGCGGCCGTATCGAATGGAGCCCGACGTGCCGCTGGTTATCCCGGGCGTCAATCTCGATCACATGGCGATCGTCAACGAGCAAAAACGCCGCCGCGGATGGAAGGGTTTCATCGCCACGCTGCCGAACTGTACCGCAACGGGCTTGGCCGTTACGCTCAAAGCGCTCGATCAGCGCTTCGGCGTCGAGGCGACCCTCGTCACCACGATGCAGGGAATCTCGGGCGCGGGGCGAGACTTGCCGGCGCTCGACATCGTCGAGAACATCATTCCGTACATCCCGCGCGAGGAAGAGCGCGTGACCATCGAAACGCGCAAGATTCTCGGCCGCGTGGGCGAGGGCGCAATCGCGGAATTACCCGTCCGCGTCAGTGCGACTTGTACGCGCGCCTCCGTGCTGGCGGGTCATACCGAGTCGGTGACGGTTGGGCTCAAGCGCGCGGCATCGCTCGAAGAGGTGATCGCGGCAATGGAGGAATTCGGCCTCGAGTTCACCTCGCTCGGCCTGCCGACCTCGCCCAAAAAGATGATCACGGTGCATCGCAATCCGATGCGCCCGCAGCCGCGACTCGATCGCGACGCCGATCGCGGCATGACCACGTCGGTCGGCCGTGTGCGTCCCGACGAAGTGCTGCCCAACGGATTCAAGTATCTGCTGGTCAGCCACAACGCCGCGATGGGCGCGGGTCGCGGTGCCGTGCTGCTGGCCGAATACTTGAGGCACGCCGGCTACCTCGGCTGAACGCACACCGCCTGCTTATTGCGCGGCGGCCGCCAAGGCGAGGAAATCCGCGAGGTGAATCACTCGGATCTTCGCGCCGCGTCGCCGCAGCTCGGCGGCGATTTGCAGTTCGCATCCGGGATTCCCGAGGATGACGAAGTCGGCGCCGGTCGCGACGATATTGTCGGCTTTGCGCCGCGCGAGTTCGCCCGCCATCGCCCGCTCGGTCAGGTTGTAACTGCCCGCCGATCCGCAGCACAGGTCCGCTTCCGCCAGCTCGATCAGCTCGACCCCCGGTATCGAGCGAATCAGCTCCCGCGGGGGTTCGCGCACGCCGAGTCCGTGCGCCAGATGACACGAGTCGTGATACGTCACGCGCGCGCGGAACTCACGCGTGAAGCGATACTTGCGCGCGAGCATCAGCGAACTCAGATCAGCCACTCGCACCGAGAGTTCCCGCGCCTCGCCGGCAAATTCCGGATCGTCCTTGAGCAGGTCTCCGTAGACGGCAAACACCGCGGCGCAACCCGAGGCCGCCGAGACGATCTTGTCGGCGCCGCATTTCCTGAATTCGCGCAGGTTGGTTCGCGCAAATTCGCGCGCCCGTTCGACGTTGCCGTTGTGCAGGTCGAGCGCGCCGCAACAGACCGTCCGCCCGAGGCTCGCGACGCGATAGCCCGCCGCCGTCAACGCACGCTCGCTGTTCCAATTCTCCGAGTCGGTGAGCACTTGCGCGACGCATCCGTGATGTACCACGGCCGTTCCGGCCGCAACCGCCGTATCCGACGCGGTCGATCGCGGCCACGGCGCGACGCTGGTCTCGTGATCCTCGCGCGGCGGCAGCAGGTCGAGCCAATCGCGCAGCGGACCCGGCGCGAGCTTGTTCAGCAGCGGCCGCAGTCCCATCCGATCCGCAAGTCGCAACGGCGCCAGCAGTATCCGCATCCGCGTTGGATACGGAAAGAGTTCACCGATCGCCCAATTGCGCAGCCGCACGATCAGGCTCCGCCGATAGTTGCGCTCGACGTA
>DASXFX010000157.1:0-2835 GCA_036489375.1 Binataceae bacterium (SeqCode)
GCAAGACTTCGTGCGCCTTTTTTCAAACTTCCAAACTGTAGAAGTCGCGTGTATTGCTGCAGGGCCGCGTGCTCCTTCCGTCGCGATAACCATGCTTAACGAGCCACCGAGGGTCTCAACCACACCGGCCGTATGGCCCTGAGCTTTTTCACTGTGGGAAGTGTGAAACCTTCCAAAGGTTTCACAAAATTCCTGTCTCACAGGGAGTGTTGTGCGCTTGCCTTCGGCTGCCGCGGGAACCGTGGGCCGGCGTCCCTGGTCGGCGGCTGAAACCACGGGCGGCGTTCATCGTCTAACCTAGTGAGCGTGGAGAGTGTTGTTGGAAGTCCTCGACTGATGGGAGTGGAGACTGCCGGAAGTGACTCGCCTGGTTAGCGTAGAGACTAGTCGTGGGCGTCGTTCGCCTGATGAGCGTGGAGACTACTGCTGGAAGTCATTCGCCGAATGAGCATGGAAACGGCCACTGGAATCGATTCGCGATCGCTCCCTATAGTTGGGAGATCGCCTATGACAGCCCGGATCGGCAAACGCTTTTGGCGGATCGTTCTGATCGTTCTGATCCTGGCACTCCCGATTTATTACTACACTCGTGGCGGCACGGACGCGGCCAAGTTCGTCACGGCGCCGGTCACGCGCGGCCCGATCGTGCGGTCGGTGACGGCGACCGGCACGATCAATCCGGTGACGACGGTTCAAGTCGGGACTTACGTTTCGGGTCCAATCTATTCGATCAACGTCGATTTCAATTCACCGGTGAAGGCCGGTCAGTTGATGGCGAAAATCGATCCGCGGCCGTATCAGGCGCAAGTGGATTTGGCGCAGGCGGCGCTGGCCAACAGCCGCGCGCAGTTGCGAAAGGATCAGGCCAACCTGGCGTACCAGAAGCTCACCTGGCATCGCGACGCGCAACTGCTGAAGGAAAGCGTGGTTTCGCAGGATACCGTCGATAGCCAGTTCAACACCTACAACCAGGCGGTGGCGCAGGTCGGGCTGGACAATGCGAGTATCCAGCAGCAACAGGCGAGTCTGGAAGCGGCGGCGCTCAACCTGCATTACACCAATATCGTCTCGCCGGTGGATGGGACGGTGGTTTCGCGCAACGTCGATGTGGGGCAGACGGTGGCGGCGAGCTATCAGACCCCGACCTTGTTCCTGGTGGCAAAAGACCTGACCAAGATGCAGGTCGATACCAACGTGAGCGAGTCCGACGTGGGCACCGTCGCGGTGGGACAGCCGGTCGATTTCACGGTTGACGCCTACACTACGCGAGTCTTCAAGGGGACGGTGGCGCAAGTGCGGCAGGCGCCGATAACCGTGCAGAACGTCGTGACCTATGACGTGGTGGTCAACGTTCCAAATCCGGAGTTGCTCCTGATGCCGGGGATGACGGCGAACCTGACGATCGTCGAAGCCCATCGGGATGACGTGCTGCGCGCGCCGTTGCGGGCGCTGGCATTCACCCCGCGGCGCCATGCGAACGCGTCGGGGTCCTCGGATGCGGCGCACGAGGAGCATTCGGCGCGGGTCTGGGTGGTGGGCGACAACGGACATCTGCGGCCGGTGAAGATTACGCGCGGGCTCGACGACGGCAACAACTTCGAAGTGCTCAGCGGCGATCTGAATGAAGGCGACCAGGTCGTCACCGATCGGATCAGGACGGCGGAAGAGAGCAGTATTTCGGCGAATCCGCTGGCGGCCCCGCACGGCATGCACCTCCATATGTAAGACTGTCGCCCCGCAAGCCGAGTAAGAATGTGGAATTATCTGACCAAACGCGGGGAGCGCCGGTGCGTTATCCGCTGATGAAGCTGGTGGATATGCACTTTTGGCAGACCGGGTTATCGGCGTGAGAATGCTCGCGGCGGGCGCTGCGTGATGGAAAAAGTCATCGAGATTATCGAGGTCAGCAAGACCTACGTTATCGGCGACGAGATCGAAATTCGGGCGCTGCGCGGAGTCAGCTTCACGATCGAACGCGGCGAGTTCGTCGCGATTATGGGTGCGTCGGGTTCGGGCAAATCGACGCTGATGAACCTGATCGGGTGCCTCGACCGGCCGACCGGCGGGCGCTACCTGCTGGAAGGGGTGGACGTCGCGTCGCTGGACGAAGAGAAACTGGCGGCGATCCGCAGCCGGCGGATCGGCTTCATCTTCCAGAATTTCAACCTGTTGTCGCGCACCAGCACGCTCGAAAACGTCGAGCTGCCGTTGTTCTATTCGGGCTGGCCGGCAGACGGGGCGGCGCGCGCGCAAAGCCTGGTGACGATGGTGGGGCTGAACGGGCGCGAGCGGAACTATCCGAGCCAGCTCTCGGGCGGCCAGCAACAGCGGGTGGCGGTCGCGCGCGCGCTGATCAACGAACCGGCGATCCTGCTGGCGGACGAGCCGACGGGCAATCTCGATTCGACCAATTCGGCGGAAATCCTGGAGATGATGACGCGGCTGAATCGCGAGCGCGGGCTGACGATAATAATCGTCACGCACGACGCGGAGGTGGCGGCGTACACCGATCGGATTATCACGTTCCGCGACGGCGTGATCGTGTCGGACACGCCGACGAGCCGCGCCGGAGATCATCAGCGCGCAGCCGCGACGACGATCGCGCACGAGGCGCAAGCGGCGGTCAGCGAAAACGAAACCCGGCTGACCTTCGGGATGATGGCGCTGACCGCGGCGGCGCGCGCGATCAATCGCAACAAACTGCGGGCGGCGCTGACGATGCTCGGGATTTTTATCGGGGTGGCGGCGGTGATCGCGATGGTGGCGGTGGGCAACGGCGCCCGTTATTCGGTGCAGCAGCAGATCCAGAGCCTCGGCACGAATCTATTGGTCATA
>DASXFX010000170.1:0-11534 GCA_036489375.1 Binataceae bacterium (SeqCode)
TTAGCGGAGGGAGACGGCGTTGGGGGCGAGTAGCGACTCGAGTTCGGAGACGAAGTTTTCGGTGGGGGCGACGCGGAAGCCGTCGCCGAGCAGGAAAACTGCCTCGCGGCCATCTTCGAAGCCGAGGTGCAGGTAGGTCAATGACGCGCCGGTGTGCCGGCGTAGCAAATCCTTGAGCCGATCCATGTCGCCGTTGGCGAGCTGCGTGCGCGGCGCGCGGATGCGGACCTCGCGCACAGCCTCGGTCAGCGCAGTGGCGATCGGGCGGAGGTCATCGACGATGATCTGGGCGCGCTCGTCGTCAACGTCGAGCTTGCCACGGACGACGACCGGCTCGTCGCCCATGATGACGCCCTCGAACTTCTGATAGGCCTCGGGCCAGACGATACATTCGACCGCGCCCTCGCGATCCTCGAGCGAGAAGGTGGCGTAGCGCTTACCTGACTTGTTGTTCTTGAGCTTGGTCGCCTGGACGACGCCGGCGATACGGACCTGGCTGCCGTCAGGCGCGGCGGGCAGATCGGCGGTGGTCAGCTTGCCGATGCGGCGCAGCTCGCGATCGTACTTGTCCAGCGGATGGGCGGTGATGTAGAAGCCCAGCGTTTCCTTTTCGAACTTGAGGATCTCTTTCTGCGGGAGCTCGGCGACCGGTTCGCGCAGGGCGAGTATCGGAGTGTCGCCGCTCTTGCCGAAGAGACCAATCTGATTGCGCGCGGCGTCACTTTCGGCGCGCTGCGTAATCTTGAGCGCGTCTTCGATGAGGGCGAGCAGGTCCGCCCGCGGCATCGCGGTGAAACCAAAGGCGCCGCACTTGATCAACGCTTCGAGCACGCGGCGATTGACGATCTGGGTGCCGACGCGCATACAGAAGTCGGCCAGGTTTTTGAACTCGCCGCCGCGCTCGCGGATCGCAATTATCTCCTCGCCGGTCTTCTGTCCGACGCCGCGGATGGCGCCCATCCCGAAGCGAATCGCCTCGCCGCTGACGGTGAATTTGACCCGGCTCTGATTGACGTCGGGCGGCAGAATCGCGATGCGCATCTCGCGCAGAGCGGCGATGTTCTTGTAGCTCTTGCCGGTGTCGTCCATGTCGAGCGACATCAGCGCCGCCATGAACTCGCGCGGGTAGTGCGCCTTCAGGTAGGCGGTGGTGTAGGTGGTGAGGGCGTAGGCGGCGGCGTGCGAACGATTGAAGCCGTAAGAGGCGAAGGTCTGAATCTTTTCGAAGATCGACTCGGCCAGACCTTTGTTGACGCCGTTCTTGACGGCGCCGGAGATGAAGCGTTCGCGCTCGCGTTCCATCACGGCGAGCTGCTTCTTGCCCATCGCGGCGCGCAGGATGTCGGCTTCCTCGAGGGTGTACCCGGCGAGCGCCTGTGCCGCGCGCATCACCTGCTCCTGGTAAATGATGATGCCGTAGGTGTCGCAGAGGACAGGTTCGAGCAGCGGATGGTCGTACTCGACGGGCTCCTTGCCGTGTTTGCGATGGATGAAAGGCTCGACCATGCCGGCGTCGAGCGTGCCGGGACGAAACAGCGAAATCGCGGCGATGACGTCCTCGAAACAGTTGGGCTTGAGCTCGGTCAGGAAGCGGCGCATGCCCGAGCCTTCCATCTGGAAAACGCCGACGGTGTCGCCGCGGGCGAGCAGGCGGTAGCTCTCAGGATCGTCCAGGCGCAGGCGCGGCAGGTCGGGTGCGGTCTGGCCGCTCGCGGTAATGAGGTCGATGGTGTTGGTGATCAGCGTCAGATTCTTGAGGGCGAGGAAGTCGAATTTGATCAATCCGATTTCCTCGACGCCCTTCATCGAATACTGCGTGATCGACATGGCCTCTTCGGAGCGCTCCTTATCGACGTAGAGCGGCACCATGTCGGAGAGCGGCAGGTCCGAGATGACGACGCCGGCGGCGTGGCGCGAGGCGTGGCGGAGCAAGCCTTCGAGTTTGAAGGCGTAGTCGAAGAGCTCGGGATTTTTCTTGCGCTCCTCCTCCAGCCGGGGCTCCATTTCGAGGGCGTCCTTGAGCGGAAAATCGCGGCCCTGCTTGGGGGCGGGATAGAGCTTGACGATGCGATCGGTCTCGGCGAAGGACAGTCCGAGGACGCGGCCGACGTCGCGAATGGCCTGTTTACCCTTGATGGTGCCGAAGGTGATGATCTGGGCGACGCGTTCGTCGCCATACTTCCGCCGCACGTAGGTAAGCACTTCATCGCGGCGCTCGAAACAGAAATCGACGTCGATATCGGGCATCGATCGGCGTCCGGGATTGAGCCAGCGCTCGAACAGCAGCTTGTGCTCGATGGGATCGACTTCGGTGATGCGCAAGGCATAGGAGACGAGGCTGCCGACGACCGATCCACGGCCGGGACCGACCGGGATGCCGATCGAACGGGCGTAGTTGATGAAGTCGGCGACGATCAGCATGTAGCCGGAGAAGCCCATCTCGCGAATGACCGGCATCTCGCGGTCCAGGCGATCGGAGTAGGGGGTTTCGTCGAAGTCGCCGCGGCGCGCGTGCATTTCCGCGAGGCGTTCGGCGAGGCCGTCGCGCACGTTGCGGTCGAGCAGTTCCTCGAGTTTTTCGTCGGCCAACTCGGCTGCGGTTTCATCGGGGCGGAAGATCGGGAAGTGGAATTTGCCGAACTCGAATTCGAAATCGATGCGGTTGGCGATGTCAACGCTGTTGCGCACCGGTTCGGAGTCGGCGCCGAACGCCGCGGCCATTTCCTTTGGGGTCTTGACGTAAAGCTCGTCGGTATCGAAGCGCCAGCGCGATTCGTCGGCCATGGTCTTGCCGGTCTGGATGCAGAGCAGGACCTCGTGGGCCTTGGCGTCGTCGCGATGGAGATAATGGCAATCATTGGTGGCGACGACTGGCAGACCTTCGGTGCGGCCGATGTCCATCAGGCGATCGTTGAGGGGGCCGTGCAGGCAATTGTCCTGGAGTTCGAGATAGAAGCGTCCGGGGAACGTGCGCGCATACCAGGCGGCGGCCTCGCGTGCGCGATCCATGCGGTCGGCCTTGAGTGCGCGCGCGATCTCGCCGGAGAGGCATCCGGAGAGCACGATCAAGCCCTCGGAATTCTCGGCGAGGATTTCCTTATCGATGCGCGGTTTGTAGTAGAGCCCTTCCTTGTAGGCCGCGGTGAGCAGGCGGCATAGATTGCGATAGCCGGTGCGGTTCTGTGCGAGCAGGATCAGATGGAAATTGCCGCCCGCCTCGTAGTCGTCACCCTTGCTCTGGATACGATCGCTGCGTTTGCCCGGCGCGAGATAGGCCTCGCATCCGATGATGGGCTTGATGCCGGCGGCCTTGGCCTTGGAGAAGAATTCGACCGCGCCGAACATATTGCCGTGATCGGTCATCGCGATCGCCGGCATGCCGGACTTCTTCGCGTGCTCGATCAGCGGACCGATCTTGTTGGCGCCGTCGAGCAGGCTGTACTGGGTATGAACGTGAAGATGAACGAAACTCATCGCGAACCGAACTCCTCCTCCCGACCCTCAACCGATGCGTCGCGCGGAACGACGCGAGATGCGACGCATTATATCGCGGTCAGTGCGGAAGCGGGATGCGCGCGGCGTCACGGCTGCCCACAGGCGGGCAAATCCGCTACGCCCGCTTATCGACAGTTGTTGAAAGCCGGCGTTATGCGCCTACGGGACCGGGCAAAGGCGACGGCATTATTGGCAGGGAGCGGCGCATCGGAAAGCGCTGATGCGTTTGCATGATCGATGAGGCGCGGATGATATTTTGTCGCAGGCGGGAGCAAGGAGGCAGAACTTGAAAGCGCTTGTCATCGGCGGCACGGGACCCAGCGGCCATTACATCGTGAACGGACTTTTGCAGCGCGGCTACGAGGTCGCGATGCTGCATAGCGGGAAGCATGAAGTCGCGGAGATTCCGGCGACGGTCGAGCACATTCATACGGATGCGTTCTCGGCCGAGGCGTTTCAAGCGGCGATCGATGGGCGCACCTTCGATCTGACGGTTGCCGCCTACGGGCGGCTGCGGCGCATCGCGGAAATCATGGTGGGACGCACCGGCCGTTTCATCTCGATCGGCGGGGTGCCGGCGTATCGCGGATACATGAATCCGGCGGTGCTGGAGCCGGTGGGTCTGCCGGTGCCGACGGCCGAGGACGCGCCGGTGGTGCCAGTCGAGGCGGAGGACGCCAAGGGTTGGCGAGTCGCGCAGACCGAGCAAGCGGTATTCGAGCAACATCCGCAGGCGACGCACTTTCGCTATCCGTTCCTATACGGCGCGTACCAGATAGCGCCGCGCGAATGGTGCATCGTGCGGCGGATTCTCGATCGGCGGCGTTCGATCATCCTGCCGGAAGACGGGCTGACGCTGAATCATTCGGCATACGTCGAGAACGCGGCGCATGCGATTTTGCTCGCGGTCGATCGGCCGGAAGCGTCGGCGGGGCAAATTTACAATTGCGGCGACGAGCGGCTGCTGACGCTGCGGCAGGTGGTCGAGATTATCGCGAAGGCTTTGAACTACGACCTGGAAATCGTCTCGATGCCACGGGAGTTCGCGGTGCCGGCGCGGCCGTTAATGGCGCAGCCGTGGACGACGCATCGAGTGCTCGACCTCACGAAGATCCGCACGCAACTTGGCTATGCGGACGTGGTTACCCCGGAGCATGGATTGGCGATAACCGCCAAGTGGCTGCGGGACCATCCGCTGCCACCGAACTGCCCCGACGAAAAGATTCTGCAGGACCCTTTTGATTATCGCGCAGAAGACGAACTGATCGCGTCGTGGAAGTCGTTGTGCGCGAAGATGCCAACGGTCAAGTTCGAACGGGAGCCGGGCTACACCGCGACCTACAGCGGTCCGGGAGGAAAGCCGCGAGCGGCGAAGTGGTCGTAATTGCGATCATGGGAGAACGATCGCGACCAAATTGAGACGGCGCCGGAGCGATGATCCGGCGCCGTAACTTTTGAATGATGAAGGCGGTCGGCCTCGCGCGTATGTACCCGCGACGGCCGGCCCGACGGCTCGATCTGTCGTTAGCCCTTCTTGCCGCCCTTGTCCTCTTTGGCGTCTTTCGCGCCTTCGGCACCCTTGTCGCCTGCTGCCGGAGTGGCGCCCTCGGCGGCAGCGCCTTCGGCCGCCGCACCTTCCGCGGCCGCGGCTGCAGGAGTCGCGACTTCTGCAACGGTCGGCGGCATGACGGTGACGACCGGGTAGTCGGTATCGAAGATCGGCCGCAGGTTGGGCGGAAACTGGAGCGTCGAGACGTGGAGGACGTCGTGAATCTTGAGCGCGGTGACGTCAACCTCGATGGCCTCGGGAATTTCGAGCGGGAGGCATTCGATCTCGACCTGGCGTTCCAGCGGCGAGAGGATGCCGCCATCGGCGATACCCACGGGACGCCCGACGAAACGAAAAGGCACCGGCACCCGCAACGGCTTGTTCAGATCGACTTCGTAGAAATCGGCGTGGAGGATATCGCCGGAGACCGGGGTCTTCTGGATATCCTTCAGGATGACGTGCTTGTCGTTGAGCTCGGGCGAGTCGGATTTGAGGCGCATGATGCGCTGGCGCGACGCGGTCGAAACTCGCGCCTTGAGCTCAGCGCCACCAACGGCGACGGCGACCGCCGATCCATGATCGCCATAAATGACGGCGGGTACGCGACCTTCACGACGAATACGATTGACCAGGCCCTTGGGCCGCACGGCCCTTTTTTCACATGCCAAATCTACGGTTTCCATTGAATCCTCTCTAATGCTTCAGGCCACGCGCCAAAGTTCAGTCCGACTGAAAGCAGTCCGGTTCAACTGAAAAGCGAGCTGACCGACTCCTCATTATGAATGCGTCGGATGGCTTCCGCTATAAGGCTGGCGACCGAAAGAACCTTGAGATTTGGCAGCTCGGCCTGAGTTTTTGCCCGGAGCGGGATGCTATTGGTGGTGACTAATTCCTTGATTACCGATTTGCCGATACGCTCGCAGGCCGGATCGGACAGAATTGGATGAGTCGCGCACGCGATTACTTCGGTGGCGCCCGCGGCCATGATGACCTTGGCGGCTTCGGTGATGGTGCCGGCGGTATCGATCATGTCGTCGATCAGCAGGGCAACCGAATCGCGCACCTCGCCGACCAGGCTCATTTCGGCGACTTCGCTGGCGCGCTGGCGGCGTTTGTCGATAATCGCGAGGTTGGCATTGTTGAGCCGCCGGGCGAAGGCGCGCGCGCGTTCGACGCCACCTGCATCGGGCGAGACGACGGCAACTTTCTTCCCGTCGATCTGTTTGCGGAGATACTGCACGAGCACCGGCATCGCGAAGAGATTATCCACCGGGATATTGAAGAAGCCCTGGATTTGCCCGGCGTGAAGATCGACGGTCAGCACTCGCGATGCGCCTGCGGTGGTTATCAGATCGGCCACCACCTTGGCGCTGATGGGAACGCGCGGAGCCACTTTGCGATCCTGCCGGGAATAGCCGAAATAAGGGATGACGGCGGTGATGCGCTTGGCCGAGGCGCGCCGCAGCGCGTCCATCAGCAACAGCAGTTCCATCAGGTTGTCGTTGGGCGGGGAGCAGGTTGACTGGAGGACGAAGCAATCGCCGCCGCGCACGTTCTGGTGCACCTCGACCATCACTTCGCCATCGGGGAAGCGGCCGACGTCGGCGGCACCCAGCTTGACGTTCAGATTTTGACAGACCTCACGGGCCAGCGCCGGGTTCGAGTTGCCCGTGAAAATCTCCAGTTCGTCCTTGGCCCCATCAGACATCGCTTGTGCTCACCTCGATTAACTTCCATCGGCGCATCTCGCAAGATGCGGCTTGCTCCCGTGTGAACCCCTTTTTCGATCGCGTATGCGGCTCAAATCCGGCGCCGCATAGTGGCTGGGCGGGAAGGACTCGAACCTTCGAATGCCAGGTCCAAAGCCTGGTGCCTTACCAACTTGGCGACCGCCCAGCAAAATCCTTATCTTCGGCCCGCGCATTCATCGAGCCGAACCGCGAAGCTCTGCAAATGCCAACAGCCCGGCGCGGATTGCGACGCGGGCATCACAAGTATCCTAACACAGATCGGCGATCGGCTCGCCGCAGCGCGAGATGAAATGATGTTCTGGCGTACTAACCAGCGGCGTCATCCATAGCGGCGAGCCCCCGGGATTTCCGCACCGCGATGATATTTAGCAGCCATTTCAGTGTCAATCTGAACCGTAAAGAAGGATTAATCAACGCTTGATAATCGACCGCGTCAGGCGTGGTAGATCGTTGTTGCAAAGGTGGCTGTTGCGGGGTCGCGGCGGCGTAATTCGGCGGCTGCATTTGCGGCTTCGACGGACGACGCGAAGATCGCGAAGACCCCCGCGCCGCTGCCGGTCATCGATGCGGCGCGTGCGCCGAGCTCTTCGAGGATAGCCTTGGTTCGAGCGATTTCCGGCCATCGCGCCATCGCCACCGACGCCAAATCGTTGACGAACAGGTGCGGAGAGGTCAATCCCTCCAGAATCGCGCTGACGTCCTCGTCGGATGCGGGACCGCTCCAATGTTCGGGCTTGAGATCGCGAAAGACCGCCGCGGTCGGCACCTCAACCGGCTGGACTGCAACGACGAGCGCAAGGTCCGCGATGGCGCCCAGTGGAGCAATCTTCTCGCCAATTCCGGTCACGCGCGCAGGTTGGGGATCGAGGAAGAAGGGGACATCGGCGCCGATTTTAACTGCGACCCGCGCGAGCCGTTCGGGTTGGTCGATGCGAAACAGCCGCGACATCAGGCGCAGGACGGTGGCGGCGTCGCTGGATCCGCCGCCCAATCCTGCGCCCGAGGGAATCGATTTGCGCAGATCGATGAGCACTTCGGCGGCGATCGCGAATTCCGTCATGAAATCGGTCGCAGCGCGCACCGCGAGATTGCGCGCGTCGGTTGGCAACTTGCCGAAACTGCCCCGCAAATTGACGATTTGTCTATTCGACGGGCGGGTTTCCAGCGCTATCCGGTCGCCGATAGCGATCGGAACGAAAATCGAATCCAACTCGTGATAACCGTCGCTGCGCCGGCCAACCACACGCAGGAAGAGATTAAGCTTCGCCGGTGCGAATGCGCTGATCAGTTTGACCATGGCGGTCCGAACGAGGGGGTTACGAGTGACAGGCTAACGCGGGAGCGGTTGCGATCGAACCGTCACCCGGCGGACAGTGCGCCGCGCATCGCGCCGGATTACGCTGAGGAATCCGAGCAACATCACGATCAGGCCGGTCACCGTGAGCACCTGGCCGGTCAAAAACGTCGCGTGATAGAAATCCATCCGCGCCCGCGCATACGACACTTCGCGTTCCGGCGTGGTGAAGGGCTTGAGCACGTCGCCCGCGCCCGCTTCCAGTTCGTCGAATCCGGGCGCGGCCGAATCCGAATTGTGGCGCGCACCGCTAGCGATCAACTGGCCATAGAACTGAGTCTTTTGCCAGCCAACGACCCAGTTGCCGGCTCCGAGCAGCATCAGGGCGAGTCCGAACATGATGCGCCAGTCGCGATAAATGTCAGGAATCTTCATTAGGTCGTATTAGAGGTTATGGTGCCGAGGGCCTAAAAACAACGTCGCCAACCAAAGTTGTCAACAAGTAAAATAGGCCGAAAATGGGACTCTCGCAGGTTATCTTCAACGCGATCACGACCGTCGATCGTTGCCCGTGCCGAAAGACGGCGGCTATATTGGCAGCGGGAATTTTTACGGCAATCCGAAACGGAATTGGCTCGGTTACGACTCAAATTATTACGGCCGAATGTAATGCCGATGATCGCGATGTGGCGCGAACCGATGCTGCGGTCTTTTTAGTAGTCCCCGTTGCGCATACGATGGAGGGAGAGCTTCACGCACCGCTCTCGGTGCGACATATCAGATGGCAGATTCGAAACTTGATGCACTGCTCGACCGCTTCGGCCGCAAGGATCGGCTGGCGCTCGCGCGCCTGATTACCCGCGTCGAAAATCGCTCCGCCGAAGTCAGCGAGGTGATGGAGCGGATCTATTCCAAAACCGGCCATGCCTACATCATCGGCGTGACCGGCGCCCCAGGCGCGGGCAAGTCCACGCTGGTCAACCAGCTCGTGGTCAAGTATCGCGCGCAGAACAAGCTCGTTGCGGTGCTCGCGATCGATCCGTCCAGCCCGTTCTCGGGCGGTGCGGTGCTCGGCGATCGAGTGCGGATGACCGATCATTATCGCGACATGGGGGTTTATATCCGAAGCCTCTCGACCCGCGGCCACCATGGCGGGCTGAGTCGCGCCGCGCGCGAGATCGTCAAGCTGCTCGACGCTTTCGGCCATGACATCATCATTATCGAGACGGTCGGCGTCGGTCAGACCGAGCTCAGCGTGATGGATCTGGCGGATACCACCGTGGTTGTGACCGTGCCTGAGGGTGGCGACGGCGTCCAGGTGATGAAGGCCGGACTCAACGAGATTGCCGACCTCTTCGTCGTCAACAAGGCAGACCGCGACGGGGCCGATCGGATCAAGGCCGAGCTGGAACTCAGCGTGCATCTGCGGCCGGCCGTCGGATGGCGGCCCCTGGTGCTCATGACTCAGGCTTCCAACGACATCGGCATCGACGCATTGGTGCTGGCGATCGGGCGACATGCCGACTACCAGCGCGAACATCATGACCCGGCGCGCGATCTTGAACGCCGCACTCGTGAGTTTGTCGAGGTGTTGACGTCGCAACTCGAAGAGCGCACCGAACGCGCGCTCAAAGATGGCGCCGGCAGCGCTCAGCACGTGCTTGGCGAAGTGCGCACTGGTACCCTTAATCCATACAGCGCCGCGCGGCGCATTATCGAGGACCACGCGGCAATCTCGCGATTGCTCGAGGAAGGCGGACCGCGGTCGGTCCGGGATTAGTTTTCGGGCGAGGTTTATTTGCAAAAGATGGCACTTGGCAAGAAAGCATCGCCGGATGGCCGGCTGTTCGCGATTGGCGATATCCACGGATGTCCCGATGAGTTGGCCGCAGTCATCAAGGCGATCGCCCCCGCGCGCAACGATACCGTCGTTTTCGTTGGCGATTACGTCGATCGCGGCCCGTCGGCGCGCGACGTCATCGAACAGCTCGTGGCCCTGCAGCGGAGCGAGGCGGAAGTCGTATTTCTCAAGGGCAATCACGAGGACATGATGCTCTCGTTTCTCGGTTTCCCCGGCCGCTATGGCGACTCCTTTCTCTTCAATGGCGGTGCGCAGACTCTCGATAGTTACGGCATTTCCGAGGACACACTCGAGCGCGCGATCGACTTTATCCCGGCCCCGCACCTGGAATTCCTGCAGAGCCTCGCCACCAGCTATCATCGGCCGCCCTACCTGTTCGTCCATGCCGGCATCATGCCGGCGCGCCAGCTCGAAGAGCAGTCGGTTGAAGATATGCTCTGGATCCGCCAGGAATTCATTTTCAATGTCCACCAGGTCGATGCGACCGTCGTCTTCGGCCACACGCCGATGCGCGCGGTGATGGTCGATTTGCCGTACAAGCTCGGCATCGATACCGGGCTCGTCTATGGCGGTAAGCTCACGTGTCTGGAATTCAGCGAGGGCGTGGCTTATCAGGTGGTACGCGGCAGCAAACAGGTGAAGACGCTGCAAGTCGCCGTCCGCTGACGATATCTGCGCGCGAGCCGTTTGCGCTCTGCAACTCGGCGACCGCAACGATATTCACGCGCGCGCCGGCGGCATGCGCGGCTGTCGAAAGCCAGCGACGGTTAGCAACAATTGTGTGCCGCGGCTTGGTTCCAAATCCGGATTCAAGCGACTGTCGATGTTTTCCGGACTCTTCCGCGCAGAGGGCCGGCCCGCTATTGTAGTGCGCTTGATGGCGGCGTAGCTCAGTTGGTTAGAGCATGCGGCTCATATCCGCAGTGTCGTAGGTTCGACTCCTACCGCCGCCACCACTCCATTCCTCAACGGAGAGAATGGTTCCAGAAGCATTCAGAAGATCTCTTTGGAAGCTCCCGATCTTTACGGTGCCGGTTTTGGTGCCGGTAGGAGACCAGGCTTTGGCGCTGTTTGTCATAAGTCCCGGTCTGATTATCAAACGGCGCCGAAACAAACAGCCCAATAGATCAAAGGTTTGAGCCCGTGAATTGTTCCAGCCATCCAGAGCGGCGAGCGCCAATTATAGCCCGTTCGGCTTTTATTCGGAGCTGCCCGATCGCGGCCTTGCCGAAGTGCCCAACAGAGCATTGATCCATGGAAATGTCGACCGGTTAACCGATTGGATGGAGTGGCAAGCGGGCTATATTTGCGGATCACTTTTAATGCCGAAACGCCGAGTGGATTGGTTAATTAGCGCCTTCGTCAAGGAAAATGGCTGCGCTGGCCCCTTTTTGCGCGACAATATCGACGCCGGGAGATTAATCGAGCGGATGACAGATCTGTTAGAAGTGGCCTCGCAATTTTGAACAGTGCGATAAGTGGAAACTCCGGGCAAGCTGCTGGGCCGAAGGTGGCCTGGCGAGAAGGAGTTTTCGATGGTCAAGAAATCGGGGCGGCGCACTCGCGGCACGCACACCGCAGGGT
>DASXFX010000196.1:0-23336 GCA_036489375.1 Binataceae bacterium (SeqCode)
GGACCTGGCTGTCGGTCTGTGCCACGTTGGGTTCGAAGTAGAGTGGAGCGACCGGATTTAGCGCCTGATGAGCCGCGGGCTTGGCCGACGGCACGATCGTGGCGGCGGACGCGCGAGTGACCGGGATGGCGCCACGGCCAATCGTAAAAACCGCGAGCGCGGCTGCGCCCAGGGTTAAACTTAGTCGGCGAAAGCGCGGCAAATAGAGAGATTTCAGCATCCTTGTACTCCGGTTAGTCGACTTTCCAGCGGTTGGTGTTGCGAATTATCGCTTGCCTAATCCTATCGTTTCATCTTGCTGCCGCAATTTAGGCGACTTTGGAGTTTCTAGCAAGCATTAAGCTGAAAGACTATCGAATTGTTCGATGAAGGGGTGAGTGATCGAGGAAAGCATAGAAGAAGAAGCTCGTTCGGGCGTAGCCACGGGCCGCATCGCGAGGATTCCGGCCAAGGGGAAGGGCAACAGCGGTGACGGCGTTTCGTCACGCCGCAGGACGAGTCATCCAATAGTACAAAGGGTTGAGCGGGTGGCGCCTCGATGGGCGCAGGTAACGCCCATCGAGCGCGGAGGCCAATCGGGGAGGCTACGGCGGAGGCTACTTCACGGCGATCGCGTTCGGCGGCGATCCGACGCCGCCCGGGATATTGAGCGGCGCCGAGGTGAAAAAGAAGTCGTAATGACGGTCACTGGCGCATGCCTCCGCCAGTTCCTCGAGGTTCCACATCTCGCCGATCGGCATGCCGAAGTACGACAGCATGTGGAAGTGGAGGAGGTCGTTGGATCCGAGAGAGTCCTGGGTCTTGGGCGGGGGCATCGCTTCGAGCGCCGGCGAGTCCGACGCCACCGCGGAGATGCGGCTGTCCCAGAGCCATTTGGCGGTGCGCGCGGTGCCTTCGATTCCGGGCGACTTGGTGCGCGCCGCGAGCGCTTCCTTCTGCATCGCGGACATCGCGAGGTACGCCTTGGTCCATCCGATCCGCACCAGCAGGACGTCGCCGGGCCGCAATTCGGTCTTTTGCTCGCGCAGCGTTTCCCACAAATCCTCAAGCGCGATCATCTCGTTGGTCATGAAGTCGAGAGTCCGGCCGTGCCGCTCGTGGTAGCGGCCGATATCGGCGAGCACGCCACGGCCGGCGATGCCGCGCCGGGCGAGGTTGTCGATACCGAGCTTGGTGCCGCCGTAGCCGGTGATCTCGTTGTCCGGAAAGCCGTTGTAACCGCCGTGTTTGGGGTGCTTCACGTGGCATAACGCGTCCCATTGCGAGGACGCCTGCGGGTAGAAGTTGTCCAAATAGTCGTCGAGGATGTACGACGCGTACTGTTTGATGACGTGATTGTGCTTGCCGCGACCGAAAAGGGGCGGGTTCGGGATGTCAATCGGCAAGTTGAGGGCGAAGGTCCGTCCGCTGCGAATCGAGCCGGCGGCCTCGACCACGGTCGCGGGCGTAAGCAGGTTGATCGTACCGAGCTCGTCGTTATCGCCGAAGACTCCCCATGCGGCTCCGGCCGGCGCACCCTCGCGCACGGGTAGCTGGTCGTGGCGCGGCAGGCGCGGTTCGGGCGCTCGGCGGCGTTGGTTTGGGTTCGATCGCGCAGAGGGACCGGGCCGGGCGGAGCGCTTGGGCGGGGCCGCGACACGCGCCTTCACCTTCATTTTGGCCTTGGCGTTCACTTTGGCTTTGGCCTTCGCGTTGACTTTGGCGTTGAACGACGAATTTGCCTTGAGAGTATTGGGCTTTGGTGCCTTTTTCGGACTGGCCTTAGACTTCGACTTGGCTGGCGTGGACTTGGCGGACACGGCCCGCGAATTGGCTTTGTTTGCACTAAATTTGGGTTTTGCAGTCGCCATTGGGTGCCTCTAGGGGTTGATCGAGCCTTGTAGCCGGCGGTTTCGGGTCCGATCCATGAGCCTTTCTGCGTATTAGCATGAGCCGTTCTGGGTATTTACAGGAATAACAGGGAACATCCGATTTTCAATAGCGCGGTCCAATGACGACGCCTGATGGTGTGCCGCTCGTAGCGATCGGCGGTGAAATGGGGCCATCGGCCAAGGAACCGTGCCGGTCATGGCCATCGGCGGGGGGACGGCGGTTAGATAGAGGATTCCGCCTTGGGACCATTATAGCGACTTTTTCGCCTTGTTACAGGGTGAGGGCGCTGATAAGATTCCGTTTTTGCTCCTTGCTCCCATCAAGGGGGCTGGTACCCGAAAGGAGGATATGCGCGCGTGAGGCGCTACGAAACCATTTTTATTCTTCGCCCTGATCTGGGCGAATCGGCACAAAAAGACGCGATCAAGCGTTTCGAAGGGATTGTCGGCACCACTGGCGGCGATCTGGTCGAAACCGAAGAATGGGGCTTTCGCGAGCTCGCCTATCGAATCAAGGGTGAGCGGCGGGGGTTCTACGTGAGGCTCGACTACGGCGGCGATGGCGCGACGATGAACGAAGTCGAGCGCAATCTGAAGCTGTCGGACGGCGTTTTGCGCTACCTGTCGGTTTTGGTTGACGAATCGGCAGACATGGCGGTGGTGCGCAGCGATATCGAAGCGCGCCAGAAGCGCGCGGCCGAGGCGAAAGCCGCGACCGAGGCCCGGATGGCCGCATTTGCGGCGGATCGGGCGGCAGCAGCGGAAGCCGCAGCCGAGGCGGCAGCGGCCAAAGAGCGGGCAGCGACCGAAGCTGCCAGCGCGACGGCCGAGTCGGCAGAAGCCGCTGCGCCGGAAGCCGCCGCAGACGAGAACGCCGCGCCCGCCGAAGAAGCGCCGTCCGAACCGGACAGTGGCAAACAGGATTGAAGTGAGCGGACGGATCGCAAGTGCACCCACGCTGCGGGTGACGCCGGCCGGCACGGCAGTGTTGAGCATGGTCGTCGAGGCCGGCGAGAAGGCGGGCGAATTGCCGATGCCGGTGCTGATGACGGGCGAATCTGCGAGGGCGATCGCCACGCGGCTGAAGGCGGGTGTGGAAGTGCGCGTGGCGGGAGCGTTGCGCGCAACGCGGTCGCGCGTGCGACCGGCGGCGCAAACCAGCGGCCTCGCGGGGGTTGAGGTGATTGCGGACGAAATCACGCTCGTCGATGCGGCCGGCCAAGGGCTTTCGGCCTAGCGAATATGGCGGCGAGCAGCGGACGGCTTAACCAGCAGGGAACGGCTTAACGGTACGGCAGAGTCAGTGAGAAGCGAACGACTTAGCCAGATGCGACCGGGTTGACGAGAGGCGAGCGGTCCAACGAGTAGGGAACGGGTTAGCGAGTACGGAAGAGACCGAGGGACGGTCAGAGACCGGATCGCGAATCGCCGGATAAGGGCCCGAACAAGATAACGACACCAGCTTTGACGCTGTCAGGAAATTGAACAATGGCTGACGAAGAAAGAAGAGATTACGGCGGGGGCGACTCGCATGAGCATGGCCGCGGCGGCCGGGGACCGCGTCCCGATGGCGACCGCGGTGAGGGCGGGGGCCGCGCGGGCGGCGGTGCGCGGCGGCGTCCGGGCGGCGGGCGGCGCAAGGTCTGCCGCTTTTGCGCGGACAAGACGCTCTCGGTCGATTACAAGGACGTGCGCACGTTGCAAAGCTTTATCACTGAGGGTGGCAAGATTGTGCCCAGCCGCACCTCGGGCAACTGCGCGAAACATCAGCGACAGCTCGCGATCGCGATCAAGCGCGCGCGAGTGATTGCGCTGCTGCCGTTCTCGACCCTGGGGTTGTAAAATCCTGACGTGACGCGGAGGGACGCAATCGGGCTGATTCGTGCCGCCTTTGGCGCGGCGGCCCTGTTTTTGGCCGGCGGGGTGGTACCGGCTATCGGCGGAGTGGTGATGTTGTTCGCGCCCACGCCGGTGCTGGGTTATGCGATCGGCTACCCCAAGGCGCTGCTGCGGATGGCAGCGGTAGTAATTCTGGCAGCCGGGTTGATTGCGCTCGGTGCGGGGCCGTCGGCGGCAGGGGCTTATATGCTGAGCCTGGGGCTGGCGACGGTGGTGATGGTTTTCATGGTCGAACGGCGGCGTCCGTTCGAGACGATCGTATTGTGCGCGGCCGGCGCGACGATCGTGGCAGGAGCGGTGGTAGCGCTGGCAATCGCGGGATCGCCGGCAGCCTTGGCCGAGGCGCTGCGCCATGACCTGACGATGGCGATGGTGCGGGGCGAGAAGTTCTACAAAAGCGTCGGCATGGACTCGTCGATTCCGGCCGAGATGCGGGCGAATATCGTGGAGGCGACGCTGCGCCTGAGTCCGGCACTGGTGGCGATCACGGCGGCGGTAGTGGTGCTGGTCAACCTGGGCGTGTTCTGGCGGCTGAGCGGGCGTCAGCAGCGCGTCGGTTACATGCTATTCAATGATTTGGTGCGATGGTCGGCGCCGGATTGGTTAATTTGGGTATTGCTGACGACGGGCTTTGGTCTGTTTATTCCGGTGGATGCGCTCAGTACCATCGCACTCGACCTGTTTATCTGTGTGGCGGCGGTTTATTTCTGCCAGGGCCTGGCGATCATGGCGTTCTATTTCAAGGTGCTGGCGATGCCGCCGCTGGCGCGTGGCTTGATTTACTTTGTTACGATTGTGCAGCCGGTGCTGGCCGCACTGGTGTGCGCCGTCGGGATCTTCGATCTATGGATCGATTTCAGGCGGCTTAAGCCGCCCAAGCAGGAGGCGCGCCATTTAGGTGATTTCCTGTGATTTGGGCTCAATGAGGCAGGCGAAGTTATGAATGTCCAGATAATTTTGAGCGAAGAGGTCACCAACCTCGGCAGGCCCGGAGACGTGGTCAAGGTGAAGGCCGGGTACGCCCGCAATTTTCTGCTGCCACGGAAGCTGGCGGTCGAGGCGAATCCGAAGAATTTACGCGAGTTCGAGCATGCCAAGAGTGTCGCGTTGCTCAAGCGTGAAGCATTGAAGCAAAAGGCGGTGAGCCTGAGGACGCGGATCGAGGGGCTGACGCTGGGAATCAACGCGCGGGCGGGCGAAGAGGGCAAGCTGTTCGGGTCGGTGACCAATATCGATATCGAGCGGGCGTTGCGGGATCAGGGCGTGGAAGTTGACCGGCGCCGGATAACGCTGGCCGAGCCAATCAAGCAGTTGGGCGATTTTACGGTGACGGTCAAGCTCGAATCGGAAGTCGAGGCGCGCCTCAAGGTCAACGTTACGGCAGCCGGAGAATGAGGCCTGACGCATAATGATAAAGCTTTATGACTTCCTGCCTTGTCCGTTTGGCCAAAAAGTTCGCATCATCCTCGCGGAGAAGGGCCTTTCGTACGAACTGGTGCAGATCGATTTTACCCAGGGCGAACAGCGCAAGCCGGATTTTCTGCGGCTGAACCCGTTTGGCCGGGTGCCGGTGCTGGTCGATGAGGATACGACGGTTTACGACTCGACGATTATCGCGGAGTACCTCGAAGACGAATATCCCGAGCCGCCTTTGTTGCCGGCGATCGGAGCGAGCGCGCTGCGCGCTCGCGCGCGGACCTGGGAAGATTTTGCCGACACCTCGTTTACGCCGCAGGTCGGGCAGTTGATGGGAGAGATGAGCAAGCCCGAGGGGGATCGCGATCCGGCGCGGCTGCAGCGGGTTAATCGATCGATCGAGCGCGCGCTCGATTTCCTCAATCACGAGCTACAGGGACAGGAGTACCTGGCGCAGCAATTCTCGATTGCCGATATCGGCTTCGCGCCGCGGCTGGTGGTGCTCAAGGATCTGGGTCTCGATCCGGGACAGAACCGGCCGAACGTGGAAGCGTGGCTGAACCGGATGATCGATCGTCCGAGTATCCAGAGCCTGGAAGGTCTGACGGTGCAATTGCTGGCCGGAGTGTGAGCCTTCGCCGCGTCGGGGTGATCTGCGTGCCGCGCGATACTCGGATCCAGCGGCGCCGAAAACGAGCCGCCTCGCACGCTACGCTTGGCGGCGCCTAATTGACAACGCCGTCCAGACATAGAGTCCGGGCGGCGTTGTTGCGTCGCGGCAGGGCCGCGGACGCGGGTACGGCACAGATCAGTCTAGTTCAGACCGGGGCAAATTAGTAGCGCAATTCGGTCGCGTCAGTGTACGCATCTTCCTCGTCTGGACGCGGTGCAATGCCGGTCAGGCGATAGATCAGCTTGGCGCCAAACAGCTTGTCGCCGATCCGTCCCTGCGATTTGAGCATCCCGCCGTGGCGCCGGCAGCGCGGGCAAGCGATCGGTCCGCTCAAGAGCGAAGCGGTCTGGGGCGTGATGTGCAGGTCGAAGCTATGGGCACATCCCGGATTCTGGCAGACCGTACGATAAACAACGCCGATCTGGGTTTTTTTCGCGCTCGTGGTTTGAGAAGTTGCAGTTTGCATCTGAATCCTCCATTTCCTCCATGGGGGAGCCGTGGTCGGTTAAACGTTCTTCGCATCCAATTAGACGTTAGAACCTGAGAAAGGTTTCAAGCACAGTTCATGCCGTTTAGCCAGAAATACTGGCATCGATAGGTAAGTAATGGAAAAATATAAGAAATTCACGATTAAGCGGTGATTGGCGCAGGGCGAGGGAATTACCCGAATAGGAAAAAAGTCGCATCTTTTGCGACTATTCGCGAAATGGATATCCGAAAAGTGGAACATTTGCGTCCGGATCGACGAGAATCGGACGCCGAAGGAGTAATCGGGAGGCCCTTCCATGAGGGTATCCGCCTTGCTTATATTCGAGGGCGCGCGGAATTTCCCGCGCGGCTGGTAACACCTGCGCCGGGACGGCGTGGCAGAATGGATTAGTCGAAGGCGAATGAGAACGCTAGCCCTGATTATGGCGGGTGGGCAGGGAACCCGGCTGCATCCGTTGACGCGCGACCGGGCGAAACCGGCGGTGCCCTTTGGGGGCAAGTACCGGATCGTGGACTTCGTTCTCTCCAACATGGTGAATTCGCAGATCTACTCGATCTACCTGTTGGTTCAGTTTCGCTCGCAGTCGTTGATCGAGCATCTGAAGGACGGCTGGCAGTTCGGGCGCATCCTGCACGATCATTTCATTGTTCCGGTGCCGGCGCAGATGCGACTTGGGGACAACTGGTACCAGGGCACGGCCGACGCGATTTTTCAGAACATGAACCTGATCGACGATTTCAAGCCCGACCTGATTGCGGTGTTCGGCGCCGACCACATCTACCGGATGGATATCCAGCAGATGATCGCGTTTCACATAGACCGCAAGGCGGCGGTGACAGTGGCGACGCTGCCGGTGCCGCTGGAGGAAGCGAATCAGTTCGGGGTACTGGACGTCGATTCGGGGTTGCGAGTGTTCGGTTTCGACGAGAAGCCGGCGAATCCGCGGGCGATGCCGGGTGCGCCGGGAAAATGCCTGGCGTCGATGGGCAATTATCTGTTCGATCCGCAGGTGCTGCGCACGGCGCTGATCGAAGACGCGCAGAACAGCAGCAGTCATCATGATTTCGGCCGCGATCTGATTCCGGCTTTAATCGAGCAGGTGCCGGTGTACGCCTATAACTTCATGACCAACCGGATTCGCGGCGATTCGGAGGAGAACCTGTCGTACTGGCGCGACGTGGGGACGATCGACGCCTACTACGAGGCGAATATGGATCTGCGCGATGCGAAGCCGCATCTGAACCTCTATAATCCATTCTGGCCACTGCGCACGGCATACTATAATCAACCGCCGGCGAAGTTCGTGTTTAACGAGGAATCGCGGCGCGGGCTGTCGGTGCATTCGATAATCTCGGAAGGATGCATCATCTCGGGCGGATCGGTGCGCAATTCGATTCTCGGACGATCGGTGTTTGTGCATTCGTTCAGCGATATCGATGATTCGGTGGTTATGGACTATTGTAATATCGGTCGTCACGCGCGGATTCGCCGGGCGATTATCGACAAGAACGTGCACATACCGGAGGGTGAGGTAATCGGTTACGACCTCGAACAGGACCGCAAGCGCTTCTTCGTCACGGAGAGCGGGATCGTGGTGATTCCGAAATCGCCGAAGCATGATGGAACCTTCCACTGAGCCGAGTGGGGCGTCGTCGCCTGACGGCCCGCAAGCAATAATTCAGAAGAAAGGCATGCCCGCAGCGGCCGCCGCGCCACATCAGGAGGGCGCCGAGCCGTCCTCCCCGGTCAGAGAGAAACGCCCACTACCGCGGGCTCAACTGGTTCTTGGCTTTAAGGATCGCGTCCTGTTCTACCTGATGGCGGGGGTGGTACACACGCTCAGCCTGATCCCGGACTTTCTGCTGTATCCGATAGGAATCGCGTCGGGCTTCATCGGCTACTTGCTCGACCGGCGGCATATCCCGATCGGGATGACGAATCTGGCGATCGCATTTCCGGAGAAGGGCGAGGCCGAGCGCCGGCGGATACTGCGGGCGTCGTACATCAACCTGGGACGGAGTGCAGCGGAGGTCATCCGACTCGGCGGGTTCTTTTACAAGCGGGTGAAGCGGCGGGTGAGCTACGACCGGTATGAGTATTTTTGCGAAGTCGTAGAGCGGAAACCGCAGCGCGGCGTGATCATTCTGAGCGCGCACTTCGGCAACTTTGAGTTGCTCTCGACGGCGCATGCGATGCATGGGTTTCAGATCGACCTGGTACATCATACGCAGCGCTTCCTGGCCGGCGATGCGCTGCTGACGTTCATCCGGGAGCGCGCGGGGGTCAAGATCATCCGCAAGCATGCCGCCGCGCGACCGGTGCTGAAGGCCTTGCGGCGGGGCGACTCGGTGGGCATTCCATTCGATCAGAACGCGAAGCGCAGCGAGGCCATCTTCGTGCCCTTCTTCAACGAAGTGGCGGCGACCGCGAGCGGGCTGGCGCGGCTGGTGGCGATTTCGCGCGCGGCGGTGGTGCCGGCGTTTATCGTGCGCAACCCGGACATGCGGAGTCATCGAATCGAAGTGCAGGACGAAGTGCCGGTGCAGCGCAGCGGCGACGCCGAGGCGGACATGGCGGAGAATACGCGGCGCTTCGTCAAGGTGATCGAAGACGCGGCGCGGCGCTATCCGGAGCAGTTCCTGTGGACGCATCGGCGCTATCGCACGCGGCCGCGTGGCATGCCGCCGATTTATCCACCGAAGAAACGGCGCTGATCGGGGTCGTTGCCGGCGGCGCTCGCGGCAAGATATCGCGGCAATATCAGGAAGAGGGCGAGGGCAATCGCCCACGCGGCCGGAGCCGCAATCAAGGGCACCGGACCGGGACCCGCGATCCATCGCGAAACCGGGGCGCCGCCATGAGCAATCAACGGCCAGGTCTTCGCGCCCAGCACGAAGCCCGCGTGCAAGCCAATCGAGAACCATACCGTCCTGGTCGTGAGGAAGGCTTCGCCGAGGACCATCCCGAGCAGGAACAAACCTATGACGGTGGGGGCTGCGATAATCGGATGGCTGAGTTGCGCGGCGCTGGCGCCGAGGTTCTGGAGTCCGGCGGCGGGATGAAATCCGGTCAGGTAGTAGTGCGCGGGAGATCGCACCAGATGCACGACGGCGTAAATCACGGATGTGACGATCAGCGCGGCGCGCGGTTCGAACTCCCGGCGCATCCCGCCGAGCAGAAAGGCACGAAAGAAGCCTTCCTCGATAACTGCGATGGCGATTGCAGGGATGACGAACTTGAGTGCGCGCTCGGCCAGGGCGCCATACGAGACGGAGGCGCCAGCACCGCTCGCAAACGCGAGAGCGAAGAGCATCGCGATGGCGGCGATCGCTATGGCGAGGCCGAACAACAATCGTGAGAGATTTGCGCGCGGCGCCGCGAAGCCCTCGCGAATCAAGGCAGCGAAGCTCATCGATCGCGACCAGAGCAGCATGGCGGCAAGCAAGGTGACCATCACGGTGCGGTCGAAGATACGCGGGAAGGGAAAACGGAAGCCCATCGCGGCCACGGCGCTCGCGGCGAAGGGCGAGATGATCACGGCGGCAGCGAGTCCGGCGACGAGAGCGATCGCGAAGCGCAGCGTGAACGACCGACGGGCGGAGGTGGAGCTCGGGGTGGCGATGACTAACCTCTCGCGGCAAGTCCGCGATCGTGTCGTGCAGCGTTCGCGGATGCGTTGATCAACTGGCACCGCGCATCGGATCGCGCTGCGGCTCCAGTACCATCTCGACCGGGCAGGCGTGCGGCGGCGCGTTGACAATCGTCATCACGGCAGCCGCGAGATCCTCGGGCTGCAACATCAGTGTTCGGTCGAGACGTTTGTTCTGCGGAATCAGGGTGGTATCGATGAGCCCCGGAATTATCACCGAGAGCTTGATACCGCGATCGCGTAATTCGGCGAAGGCGGCGTGGGTGAAGGCGATTAGGCCGGCCTTGGCCGCGGCATAAATCGCTTCGCCGGGTGGCATCCTGCGGGCTGCGAGCGAGGCGACATTGATAATGATGCCGCCGGTTTTCTGCTGCGCCATCCGAGTCGCGGCAAGCCGGGAGAGGGCTATAGGAGCACGCAAGTTCGTCGCGAGGATGCGATCCTGGTCGGCACTGCCGAGCTTCAGCAGCGACGTGCGCGGGGGCGCCCATCCGGCATTATTCACGATCAGGTCGAGTTGCCCGAAATGTTCGCAGGCGGTCTCGACCAGGTCCTCCGGCGCTTCCTCCTGCGCGAGGTCGATCAGCACGATTAGAGACTGCGCGGGAGTCAATCCGGTAAGCGTGCGCGTGGTCTCGAGTTCCTCGCGCGTGCGTGCCGCGAGACAGAGTTGATAGCCGGCGCGGGCCAGCGCGATCGCGACTGCGCGGCCGACGCCGCGTCCCGATCCGGTCACGATCGCGATCTTGCGATCCGCTCCAGCGCTGCGCTCTTCAGGTTGTCCGATTTCTTCCATCAATAACTCTCGCGTTTGGCTTCAGCCATCGACGCCATAGGCGTCCGGCCGTGCGGCCGACGCCCGTTGCAGCCCCGATGATAACGTGCGCGAGCCAACGCCCGCTATCGCGTGACGCCCGATTGATTCGGGCGCTCGCGGCGGCGAGAATTACCCTTGAATGAACCCACAAGTATTTCGTGAGTACGATATCCGTGGCGTGGTCGAGGACGATTTCGACGACGATTTCGTGGTCGATTTGGGCCGCGCCTATGCGACTCTCTTACATCAGGCCGGCAAAAAGACGATCACGCTGGGCCGCGATTGCCGTCTGACTTCGGACGCGCTGCGCGACCTGCTGCTCGAGGGACTGCTGCCGGCCGGCATCGATGTGGTTGACGTTGGCGTGGTGCCGACGCCGTTGCTTTATTTTTCGGTGCTGCATTGGCAGATGGACGGCGGCGCTATGATCACCGGCAGCCACAATGCGGCCGAATATAACGGCTTCAAACTAGGCGTGGGGCCGACGACAATTTTTGGCGCCGAGATTCAGCGTGCGCGCCAGATAATTGAATCGCGTCAATTCGTGACGAGCGGCACGCCCGGCACGTTGAGCGCGCGGCCGGTGGTGCCCGACTACCGCGACTACATCAAAAGTCACATAACGCTGAAGCCCGGGATGAAGGTCGCGGTCGATGGCGGCAATGGCTGCGGTGGCGTGGTGGCAGCGCCGTTGATGCGCGAGATGGGCCTGGAGACCGTCGAATTATATATCGAGATGGACGGCCGCTTCCCGAACCATCATCCGGACCCAACGGTCGAAGAGAACATGCGCGACCTGCAAACGGCGGTGAAGAAAAGCGGGGCGCAGGTGGGTATCGCTTACGATGGCGATGCCGATCGCATCGGCGCAGTCGATGAGCATGGGCGGATCGTGTGGGGCGATGAGCAGATGGTGGTGTACGCGCGATCGATTCTGAAGGAACATCCCGGCGCGACGATTATCGGCGACGTCAAATGCTCGCAGCGCATGTACGACGACATCGCGAGTCACGGCGGGCGGCCGATTATGTGGAAAACCGGCCATTCCCTGATCAAAAGCAAGCTCAAGGAGGAGCACGCGGCACTCGCGGGCGAGATGAGCGGCCACATGTTCTTTAACGACCGGTACTACGGCTTCGACGACGCAATTTACGCGTCGTTCCGGCTGCTCGAAATTCTCGGCCGCGAAGGCAAGGGGTTGGGCGAACTGCTGGCTGATTTGCCGCAGACCTGCTTCACCCCGGAGCTGCGTCTGGATTGTCCCGACGACCGGAAATTCGAGGTCGTGCGCAAGGCGGCTGAGTACTTCCGCGCGCACTACGACACGATCGATATCGACGGCGCACGGGTGAATTTCCCGGGCGGATGGGGGCTCGTGCGAGCCTCCAATACGCAGCCGGCGCTAGTGCTGCGCTTCGAGGCGCGCGACCAGAAGACGCTCGGCGAGATTCGCACGCTGTTCGAAGGCAAACTGAAAGAATTTGGCGCGCAGGTTTGATGGCAAAGCGCGCGATGAGCGAGGCGCCTTCCGCAGGCGCTAAGAAGAAGACTGTCCCGAAGGCGGCGGCCCTGATTATTGCGGGCGGTCGCGGCACGCGCTTCTGGCCCGAGAGCCGCGCCGATCGCCCGAAGCCGCTGTTTGCGATCGACGGCAAGACTTCGCTGCTCGAACAAACGATTGCGCGCACCCTTTCGCTGATTCCGAAGGAGCGCATTTTCGTGCTGGTCGCGGCCGATCAACGCGAGCCGTTCCGGCGCGCATTGCGCGGCTTGATACCGGCGCGAAACCTGATCGTCGAGCCGGCAGGACGCGGCACCGCAGTCGCCATTGCTTACGGCGGTGCTGTGATCGCAGAGCGCCTGGGTGCCGATACGGTGGTCGCGGTGATGCCGGCAGACCATTACGTGACCCCGGCCGGTGGCTTCCGTACAACTATCGCCACCGCGATCAAGCTGGCCGCGAGCGAAGCCGCGATAGTGGTCGTCGGCATCACGCCGACACGGCCCGAAACCGGTTATGGCTACCAGCAGATCGGCAGCGCGATCGGAACAGGCTTCAAAGTCGATCGCTTCGTTGAGAAGCCGGATGCGCGGCGAGCGCAGCAGATGGTGAAATCGGGACGTTATCTGTGGAATGCGGGTATGTTCGTGATGCGGATCGCGACGCTCGCGAGCGAATTGCAAGAGCATGCGCCGGGCCTGGCGATCGCGATGAGCCGATTTGCGAAGCTCGGCGCCGCGGAATTTTCGCGGACCTATCGTAAACTCGAATTCGACTCCTTCGATCGCGTGGTCGCGGAGAAGAGCAAGCACGTGCTGAGCGTGCGCGCGGGCTTCCGTTGGTTCGACGTCGGCAGTTGGGAAGGGTTGTGGGAAGCGCTAAGTGAAGGCGCGGACCGCAATGCGATGCTCGGCAACGTGATCGCGCTCGACACCCACGACGTGATGGCGCGCAGCGGTTCGCGCCTGATGGTGCTGGTGGGCGTCAGCGATCTCGTCGCGATCGATACGGGTGACGCGATTCTGATCGCGCGGCGATCGCAATCGCAGGAAGTGCGCCGCGTGCCCGAGGAACTCGCTCGCCGTGGTCTCTCGCGTTATCTCTGACTCATCAATCGTAGAGCGGTTACTTCCTGGTGCGCGGCGGCGCTGCGACGGCCGGGCACAGCGTGCGCACCAGAAACGACTCGCGCTGATAGAAACCGCCGCTGTGATAGGAGTCCTCGAGCTTCAGCAGGGCGTAATCCAGGTAATGGCCAAGCTCGTGCATCAGGGTGCGCAAGAAAGTGCGTGGCTTGACCACGTCGTGACGCTGGGCCGTGCGCATCCAGAGCACGATTAAGGGCTCGCCTGTAGCCGTCCCGCTCACACCCGAGCGTGCGGCGCGAACGGGCGCTCGCGGATAGAACAGGCCATGCAGCTCGCCGCGCGAGTTGTGAGGCCGCACGCTGCGAACCTCCAGCCGCACCGGGCGTACGCTCAGCAAGCGACAGACTTCGTTGAGCAGAGCTTGAGAAGCGCGCTGCACGATCGAGGGCGCGCCGCCATCGAGTGCCGTCATCAGGTTGGCCACCATCGTCAAGGCGGCAGGGCTTGCCGTCAGCGGGAAGCGGTCGATCGAATCGCTGGCCAGATAGCGCCGCTGGGCACGGAGCGGCAGCCGATAGAAATAAGCGGGCAGCTTGCGCGTGGGAGCGGGCGTTCGCGCCGATGGCGGAGCGGCAGTTTTTGAGGACGGCGGGGCGGTCTGCGGTTTCTCGAAAGCGGTCGGTTGCAGCTTGGCGGGCGCGCTTGAAGCGGGCTTCGAGGGAGCAGGCTTGGTGGTGCGGACGGGCCTCGCGGGGGCCGGCGGCGCTGTCGCCAGCGTCGCGAAAAGATCGCCCGTTATGCCTTTCAGCCCCGCGTCCACCGCATCACTATCCTGCGAGCATCGGCGAAAAAGCGCAACTCATCCGGCCCTTGAGCGAGGCCGGGCCGTGGCGGGATGCGCCGCACACCGAGGAGCGTCGTGGCGTCGTCGAGCGGCACTGTATTTCATTTTGCAATGGCGCCATTGCGGGGATTTGCACGACTGCGGCTCCGGCGCTCTAAATTGTCGCGGATTTACTAGGGCGGAACTCGGGCACATTTGATGCTTTTTGTGTGCTCATGCTGGAACTCGTCGCTCGCTTCTGGCCACGAACCAATGGCGTCAACGACTTCGCCGCGGTTGATCATGCCGAGCAATCGCGACCATCGGTGAGCTCTTGGCGGAGGCTGCTCGCGACACAAATCTCAGGTAGGCGTTACGCCAAGCATCTCTTTGCAATCCAGCGTATGAGGACCGGCACCACCCTCCATCCCTACAACTATTGCTACTATTGCGTCCGTTGCCGATGGACATTCCAGGTTGACGGACGGGGTGGGGTCGTCGCGGTCGATAATCAGAATCGACCATTGGAAGGCGAGGTCGCGGCCTACCGGGTGAAGACCTTTCCCAACGGGCCATGCGATGCGCATTGGGCGTCTTCAGCCGTAATTGACGGTGGCCGCAAAGAGGTCGTCAAGGAATCGTCGAAAGCCAACCGCCGGGCAGCATTGACCCTCGTCAGTATGCGGCGCAAGGCACTCCAGGAGCGCGCCCGCTCCGTCTAGCCCCAGCCCCTCCCTCTTTACAGGTTTCGCAATTTCGATCGCCGAGCGAGTCCTCGCGCACCTCGAATTGTTGGGCCGCGCAATCCAATCGCGCAAGTTGGCGGAGAGAGCCGCCACGCAATATCATCCTGCGTTGTCGTCTAAAGTAGCTCCGAAATCCGATCGGGCCGGGGAAATAATCCCCGCGATCGCAGTGGGCGGTTCAGATGGAATTGAAGGCAGTCGAAATCGTAAAGCCCGCCGCCGACGTCAACGTAATCGTCGGCCAGGCGCATTTTATCAAGACCGTTGAAGACCTCTACGAGGCGCTGGTGCAGGCGGTGCCGGGGATAAAATTTGGCGTCGCTTTCGCCGAGGCATCGGGACCGTGCCTGGTGCGCCATACCGGCACCGATGAGGCTCTGGAGGCGGCGGCGGTCACGGCCGCGATGGCTATAGCGGCCGGGCACGTATTTGTCGTGATGCTGGGTAATGCGTTCCCGGTCAACGTGCTCGTTCAAATCCGCTCCGTAACCGAAGTCTGCAACATCTTCTGTGCGACGGCGAATCCACTCACTATCGTCGTGGCCGATAACGAGGGCGCGCGCGGAGTGATGGGTGTGATCGACGGCAGTGCGCCGAAGGGTGTCGAGAGCGAGGCCGATCGCGCGGACCGTCATTCATTGTTACGAAAGTTCGGGTACAAGCATTAGAGGAGGCGCTTGCGGACGCTCGATGCGAGCCTGGCCGGGACACGATATACTGGCGGTCGCAGACGGCGCGGTTAGCCGCGCGCGAAGTTGGGGCGGGGAAGGATGATCGGGTCGCCTGATGGCAAAGGCAGGCAAGCGCGGCGCTAGCGCCGCCAAGCGGACGCGCAAGGTTGCAGGCACGGCAGCGGAATTCGTGCGCCGGCTCGGATGGCGTCGATCGATCGCCGGCGTCCTGATTTTATTTGCCTTCGGCGTAGGGTTTTATCTCGCCCAGGTCTATGCCGACATCTCCGAGTTGATCGAGGAACGCCATGCGGCGCTGACCTCCGCGGTCTATTCGGCACCGCTCGAAGTGATGCCGGGTGACGAAGTTGGACCGCTCCACCTGGTCGATCGCCTCGGCAACCTCAGTTACTCCCGCGTCGAAAACGTCGCTCACCCGGGCGAATATTCGATGGTGCCCGGTTCGATGACCGTGTTCGTGCGCGAGTTCTCGATCGGCTCGCGCGGCTATCCGGCGGCGCTGGTCCATCTGGCCTTCAATGGCGATCGTGTCGCGAGCATCGCCGATTCGTTCGGCGCGGCACGCGACCGTATTGCAATCGAGCCCGAGGTGATTGGACGCCTGCTGCCCGACGCGCCCGCCGAGCGGGCGGAGGTCACGCTCGAGGACGTGCAGCCATACGTGATCAACGGCCTGCTCGCGACCGAGGACCGCTACTTCTATTATCATTTCGGGTTCAACCCGATCCGCATCTTCGAGGCGGCGATTGTCGATCTGCACTCACATCGCCTGAGCCAGGGCGCGAGCACGCTGACGCAGCAACTCGCGCGTACCTTTATCGATCACCACAGCCGCAGCTTCCATCGCAAAGTGCGGGAACTTGCGATTGCGCTGGTGCTCGAGATGCGTCTGACCAAGAAAGAAATTCTCGAGCGCTACATCAATGACGTTCCAATGGGCGAGTACGAGGGATCGCCTATCTATGGCCTGCCGCTCGCGGCGCATTATTTCTTCAACAAAGATTTGCGCGCGGTCTCGCCGGCCGAGGCGGCGACGTTGATCGGCATGATCCAGGCGCCCACGCTCGACGACCCGCGGCGGCATCCGGAGGCGGCACGCGTGCGGCGCGATACAGTGCTGGCGCTGATGCGCCGTGCGGGCGCGATTACCGAGCCCCAATATGCGCAGGCGGTGGCGCAGCCGGTCGTTGCGATTCCGACGCCGGGGCTGCGCCGCGCGCGATACTTCACCGACTACGTCATTGCGCAGGTGAAGAAGATTCCGGCGGCCGCCGGCAATCTGCAGGGGCTCAAGGTTTACACCACGCTCGACCCGGAGCTCGAGGAAGTCGCGCGCCAGAGCATCGTGGATAATCTCGCGCACCTGGAAAAAACCCACGCGCGGTTGCGGCGCAATGCGGTCGATCGCCGGCTGGAAAGCTCGCTGGTCTCGATCGATCCGCGCAGCGGTGGAATTGTCGCGATGGTTGGGGGGCGCGATTACGCCAGCAGCCAGTTCAATCGCGCGGCTGAGGCCGAACGCCAGCCCGGATCGGCCTTCAAGCCGATCGTCTATCTGACCGCGCTCGATCCCGAATTGAATCCGCTGCACCAGACGGTCACGCTCGCGTCGCTGCTGCCCGACCGTCCGATGAGCTTTGGCGGATGGTCTCCCGCCAACTACGAGCGCACTTATCAGGGCGAGGTCACGGTGGCGGCCGCCCTGGCCGAATCGCTTAACGTGCCGACCGTCTACCTCGGCAGCCTCATCGGGCCCTCTCGAATCATTCGCACGGCGCGATCGCTCGGAATCAATTCGCCGCTGCCCGACTACTTGCCGATCACGATCGGCGCGGGCGAAGTCACCCTGCTGGAGCTGACCGGCGCGTACCAGGTGTTTGCGAGCGGGGGCGTGGCGCGTCCGCCTTTTGCGATTGAGGCGATCGTCGATGGCGGCAATCATCTCATTTACGAACATCCGGTGACGCAGGAGCGGCTGATGAGCCGTGCGGTCGCATATCTGATCACGGGCGCCTTGCAGGGCGTTTTTCAATACGGCACTGCGTCGAGCGCCGCCCGGCTGGGACTCAATTTTCAGGCGGCTGGGAAGACCGGGACCACTGACGACTATCGCGACGCCTACTTCATGGGCTACACGCGCCGGCTGGTTACCGGAGTGTGGGTCGGCTTCGACGCGCCCGAAACTATCGGGCTGACGGGAGCCGCCGCCGCGCTGCCGGCATGGATCCGATACATGAATAACGCGGTGCGCCAGCCGGGATTGGGCTTTGGCCCGCCGCCACCAGGGATCGTGATGTTGTCGATCGACCCGGCGAGCGGCGGTATAGCGACGCCCGCGTGCCCTCGCGTCCAGCAATTGCCCTTTCTCGAAGGCACGGAACCGACGCAATTATGCCCGCTGCACAGTGGATCTTCCGCGTCCGCAGCCACCACCGTAGCGAGCGGCACGCCCGAGGGATCGGCGGATACCGAAGCGGCCAACGGCGCAGCAAGCGCTACTCCGGCGCCATCACCCGGCGCGGGCACCGCCACCAACAGTGTGTTCGGCGCGGTCGGGAATTTCTTCGGGTCGATCTTCGGCCATCACTAGCAGAATCTATTTCCCCAGGCGCGAATCGACGCTGGCATTGTGCGGCGGGCGGTTTGTCCACAATATTGACGCCGTGGAATATCGAAGTGATTCTCTCCGCGCCAAGACGCATAACCGCCGGCGTGCATTGGCTGCGTTCGCCGCGCTGCTCTCGTTCCTGATGGCGGGCGCCGCGCATGCGCATCCGGCGCATAAGGGCGGATTCTTTTTGCCGACCGGCGACAAAGCGAAAATAGTCACGATCACAGCGACCGGAGAAGCAACAGCCGGAATCACCGTCATGACTGAGGCAATCGCCGAAAAGGAAACCGGGCCGAAGGATACGGTTGAGAAGTTCGGCGAGCTCTACGCGTTCAGTCCCGAATTTATCGCAGTCCATCGCGACGAACCGACCAAGATCGAGTTCTGGAATCTGCAATCTGACGACGAACACGATTTCGCCCTGCTCGATGGCGACCTCAATGTCCTGATGTACGAAAAGTTGCCAGTGCTGAAGAAGACCTCGTGGATCTTCACCTTCCATCGCGAGGGCCTGTTCGGCTTCAAATGCCTGGTGCATCAGCCCGAAATGAGCGGCCAGATCCTGGTGCTGCCGCCCGTCGCTCATTGACGAGGGTCGCTCCTCCATGACCGAGCCGCCGCAAGCAAGCGCAACGCCGGTTGCGGCCGATGACCGCCGCGCGCGCTTGGGCGAACTCGCACGGCTATTCCTGCGGCTGGGTACCGTCGCTTTCGGCGGACCGGCCGCACATATCGCGATGATGGAAGACGAGGTCGTGCGGCGGCGTCGGTGGGTCTCGCACGAAGAGTTCCTCGACATGATCGGCGCGTGCAACCTCATCCCGGGCCCGAACTCGACCGAGATGGCCATCCACCTGGGTCATCGGCGTGCGGGCTTTACCGGATTGGCAGTGGCTGGTGCATGCTTTGCCGTGCCGGCGGTCGCGATCACGATCGTCATCGCGTGGGCCTATGTGCGCTTCGGTTCGACGCCGCAGGTTGCCGGCGCGCTTTATGGAATCAAGCCGGTCATCATCGCTGTGGTGGTGCAGGCGTTGTGGCGTCTATGGCCGAGTGCGGCGCGCACGCCGTCGCTCATCTTCATTACGATAGCGGCGACCGTCGCCGCGCTCCTCGGCTTCAACGAGATCGCAATCCTCTTCGCCACCGGCTTTCTCACAATCGGCCTGTATCTAATCGCCAATCGCGAATGGTCGCGTGGCAGCCTCGCGGCGGGAGCAATAGCGACATCACCTGCAATGCGGTCAACGACCTCGGCGGTTGGGGGCGCCGCTGCGATCGCGGGTGCGGCGGTTGCACCCTTCAACCTCGCTAAAATGTTCCTGATCTTCCTCAAAATCGGCGCAGTGCTCTTCGGTAGCGGTTATGTGCTGATCGCCTTCCTCCAGGGCGACTTCGTCGATCGGCTCCACTGGTTAACGCGCGGCCAACTGCTCGACGCGGTCGCGGTCGGGCAGTTCACGCCGGGACCGGTCTTTTGCACCGCGACCTTTATCGGCTATCTGATGGGTTCGACCACTGGTGCGATCGTCGCCACTATCGGAATTTTCCTGCCGGCATTCTTTTTCGTCGCGATCAGCGGACCGCTGCTTCCGCGATTGCGCCGCTCACCGATCGCTGGTGCTTTCCTCGACGGCGTCAACGCGGCCTCGCTCGCGCTGATGATCGCCGTGACCTGGGATCTCGGCCGCGAAGCGATCGTCGATCTGACTACCGTCGCGCTGGCTGTCCTCGGCGCAATCGGATTGATTCGCTTTCGCCTCAACTCGGTATGGCTGGTGATCGCGGGGGGCGTCGTCGGCGCCGCTTTAGTGCACCTCCACGGCTGATTCAGCTCTCAGAAAGGTCCCCATCGCTATCGTCGTCATTGATTAGATCGTCGCCGACGTCGTCAGGCTGAGCGATCGCGCTCTCTGACCCTTCTCCGGGTTCGCCTGCGACGACCTCTGAGGCGACGGCTGCCGGGGCTTCGACGGGTGTATCGGACAACCGGCGAGCGACGATGATAAAGGCCGAATGCGCGATCATCCGATGCACCGGACGCACGCTCATGCCCTTCACGTGCCAGTTGCGCATGAGCGTTTCGAAGCTCTCGATTTCCGCGAAGTCGGGACGTCGCTGCAGCGTTTCGACCGTGTCCTTGAGTTGTAATACGGTCGGCACGTAGCCGACGAACACGCCGCCCGGACGCAGCGCTCGCGCCACCACGTCCAGCGCGCGGCCAGGTTCGGGCAAATCGATAAAGAGCCGATCGACGCCGGTTTCATCGAAGCCCTCGTACAAATCGCGAAGTTTGATCGTCCAGTTTGGCGCTTCGCCGAAAAATGTCGCCACGTTGCGCTTCGCAGCCGCGGCGAAGTCTTCGCGTAGCTCGTAGGAGATCAGACGGCCGGTCGGTCCCACCGCCCGCAACAGCGCAATCGTGAGGGCGCCCGCGCCGACTCCCCCCTCGATTACGGTCGCTCCCGGATAAACGTCGCCCCATATCAGCAACGGCCCGGTATCCTTCGGATAAATCACCTGCGCCGCGCGCGGCAGATGAGGGATCAGGTCGGCGTAGGTGGGCCGCAGGACGAGATATTTCTCACCCGTGCTGAACTTCACTCGCGAGCCCTCCTCCAGGCCATAAAGGCTCTCGGGCGCGAGCTCCCCGCGAATTTCGAGCTTCTTTCCGCGCCGCAATACCTTCAGGTAGCGGCGGCCCTTGCGATCGATGAAGATTACGGCGTCATTCTCTTTAAGTAGATGGTCCAAGTTGTAATCACGCTTAAAGGTTAAGCGACCCGCGCGCAACCGTGCAGACGCGTTGTCTATTGACTATAATGTAGCTGGGCGTTTACGCTTGAGGGCGACCCGGCGATTGCAGTTCATCCGATGCGTGCATCTGGCGGAGCAGTGGCCGGGCGATTTTTTTGGCTATTGAACCTACGTTCGCGCAGGTCGTGATTATCTTATGAGACCGGGCGCATGGTAACGAGGAAAAACGCGGCTCCCGGTGACAACCAGGCATTTCAGCTTTAGGCGGTTTTAAAATGGCGGAGAAAAAGGCAAAGACGGCGGAAAAGAGCGGCGGCCAGATCGAGCGCAAGCGCCTCTGTCCGACCTGCGGTGCGGACGGTAAAGTGACGCTCTTCGCGGGATACGGGCGCAAGGGCTTCTACGTGGTATGCGAGAAGGCCTGCGGCTTCGTCGGACCGATACGCTAGTGGCGGTCCGGATTTAGCCATGGCGAGAGTGCGCAAGACCAAGGCGTCCAAGAAAGATCTCTACTCCGGGTTCGCCGACGCGGTTGACGAACACGAGGAAGATGCCGATTTACCCAAGGATGAGGCCGGCCGGCGCAAGATTAAACGCCAGTACCAGGACCTCCTCGGCATCCGGATGGAGAAGCTGAGGGGCCGCATCCTCAATCGCGAGCGCATCAACAAGACCATCGAAGGTATCTACTTCATTTGCTCCAAGTGCATGAAGGTGTGCCATTCGCTCGACGACGGCCTGCAGGAAGATCCGAACAACGTGAACAACCAATGCGCCAAATGCGCCAAGGCGCGTACGGCCGCCGCCTGAGCCCTTCGATCTGGCTGATCGCCGGCGGATAAAGAACGCCAGCGAGGGGACCGTCCAACGGTTATCGCGTTTCACGACGACGCTTTTCGGCGTCGCGTGAGCCGTCGCGATGTCCCCGGCGATATAGCAATTTAAGAACGTCGAGCTACAGGCTTTGATTTGCGCGCCTGAAATTGTAAATTTCGTGCGAGCCGCATCGCGGATCGCTGCGCGGCGGGGAGAGACACAGGCATCATGGGACTACAGCTAATCCCGCCCGACATTAATATCGATTTCGTCGGCAAGCGCTACATCTTCGTCGCGCTCTCTACCGCGATCAACCTGGTCGCGATCGCCCTCCTGATATTCGTCGGCCTCAATTACGGCGTCGATTTCGTCGGCGGCAGCGTAGTTCAGCTCAAATTCGAAAAGTCCACCAACGGCGAAGAGATTCGTAAAGCGCTCGCGCCGATGGATCTGGGTGAGGTTTCCGTACAGGATTTCGGCGCCAAGGATCAAAACGGTTTTCTAGTCCGCTTCGAAAAAGTTAAGAATATCGGCAGCCTCGGCAAGCAACTCGAGAATTCACTCAATGCGAGCTACGGCGACGCCAACAAAGCCCAGGTGCTGCGCGTCGAAACCGTTGGATCGAAAGTCGGACGCGACCTGCGTATCGACGGATTTCTGGCGGTCGCCTTTGCCACCGCCTTCATGGGCATCTATATCGCGCTGCGCTTTCGCAACGTGAGCTGGAGTTTTGGCGCCGGCGCCGTCATCGCGCTGATCCATGATGTACTGGTTGTGACCGGCGCCCTGGTCATTTCGCACCTGGAATTCGACCTGACGACGCTCGCCGCATTGCTCACGATTATCGCGTATTCGGTGCATGACACGATCATCGTCTCCGATCGCATCCGCGAGGATGCCGGCAAGCGCCGCCGCGAAAGCCTAGAAGTCACGATGAACCGCGCCATCAACGAGACCCTCTCGCGCACCGTGCTGACCTCCGGCACCGCGTTGACGGTGGTCTTGTCGCTGCTGGTTCTCGGCGGACCAATCCTGCGGCCGGCTGCCTTTACGCTCTTTGTCGGCATCATTACCGGCACGTATTCCTCGATTTATATCGCCGGCCCGGTCGTCCTCTTCTGGGAAAAGGGTCGTGGCGGTGGCGGCAAGGCGACGGCTTCCCGCGCCGCGTGATATCGATGTTCGCTCCAATCATCGCTGAGGCGGCTCGCGCATCCTCGCTCCCGAACGCAGCTTGTCGGTTAGCCGGTACGCGCCGCCAACTCCCATAGCTGGCCTTCGGTTTGGCCCTTCAAATCACGACTGGCCGCGGGCTCTATCGAATTGTCGAGGCTGCTCCGGCTGCACTTGAGGCCGACGCGATTCTGCTGACGATCGCATTGGAGCGCGCCGACGGTATTGAGCGCGTCGTCTTTCGCAGTCGCATAGATACGGCGCTCGCCGCCGCCTCCACTCCTGCTGAACTCGTTGTGCAGCTTCGTCCGTGG
>DASXFX010000020.1:0-3987 GCA_036489375.1 Binataceae bacterium (SeqCode)
TTGATCAGAAGATCGGCGGGTCCGGGGACCGGGTCTGGAGCGTCGCCGAGTTTGAGAACCGATTCGTCGCCGGGCTTGTCTATCAGTATCGCTTTCATTGCAGGTTGCGCCTCTTGGGCTTTACCGTAACGAAGTCATCGCGAGAGAGTAAATGGTTGCCGAACGCCCAGGCCACCACCCTGCCCCACCGACGGTTGATCGCCTGGACGATTGCCAGTGTGCGAGTCCGGGCGGCACTCGCGCTTATCATCTCACGAAAAACAACGAGGGCCCGCAGATACGGGCCCTCGTTCAGGATGTGCAAGTCCGATCCGGACCGCGAAGGTTGGAACCTAAGCGGTGTACTTGTTGATGATCGAAACGCCGACGTTCTGGAAGGTGGTCATCTGCTCCAGCACCGCGGAAGCGCCGCCGAGGCTGATGGTCTCGGTGATCATCGACTTCGGATTGAGCTTCTTGGCGTTGACCATCTGCAACATCGACGAGTAACGATTCGCCGGCATGCCGAGCGACGCGATGAGCGACAATTCCATCGTCACCATGCGGTCGATCGGGAGGGAGACTTCGCCTTTTTCGGCCGCGGTGGTGAGACCTATCTGGAGCGAGCGGCCCTGTTTGCGCAGGCTCAGGATCGAGTTCTGGCAAGTCGCCTTGACGCCGAGTGCGTCCACCCCGACATGCGCGCCGCCCTTGGTGATATCCATGATGGCCATGACGGCGTCGGTCTTTTTGCCGTTAACGACGTGCTGCGCGCCGATTTTCTTGGCTAGTTCGAGCTTCGCGTCGTCGAGGTCAACTGCGATGACGTTGGCGCCGATGGCGGCCGCGACGTGAATGGCGGAGAGGCCGATACCACCGCAGCCGTGAACGGCAACCCATTCGCCGGGACGGACCTGCGCGCGGTCAACCACGCCGTGGTACGAGGTCATGAAGCGGCAACCCATTGAGGCGCCCTCTTCGAAGCCGACATCGTCCGGCATCGGGACGAGGTTGGCATCCGCATTGGGCACACCGACGTAATGGCCGTAGCCGCCCCAGTAGGAGAAGCCGGGCAGCATCGGATTGGCGCAGACGTGCGACTGGCCAGCGCGGCAGTATTCGCAAACGCCGTCACCCTGGCTGAAGGGCACCAGCACGCGGTCGCCTTTCTTGAAGTTTTTGGATTCCTTGCCGACCTCTTCGACCACCCCGCAGAACTCGTGGCCCATCACCAACGGCATCGGCGGAACCAGCCCGATCCACGACCAATCGCCGGACCACGCATGCCAGTCTGAGCGGCAAACGCCCTCGGCCTCGGACCGGATAATAACGCCGTTGGCGGGACAGCTTGGGTCCTGAACGTCTTTGACGACCAGCGGTTTGCGCACCGCTTCCATTACTGCTGCTTTCATCGATCAATCTCCTAGGTTCGTTTGTCCGCGAGTGGATTCGATCGGTTACCGCCGGCTCACGAGAGCCCCCCGAGCGTCGCCGATTCGAGCTTTCATATAGCGCCTTGGCGAGGCTTTCGGCAACGCCTCTGGGTTGGTCATTTCCTCAGCATCGCTTCAGCATACCCCCGCGGATACCGGATTCCTCGCCGGTTTGGCGCTTACATGTTCGGAAGAATATGTCCCGCGTCCAATGTCGAAACGTCAATGTCCGCGATGACGGAGGCTCTAGGGACAACTGCTCCGCTAAATATCTGATCTCGCAGAATCGCTATTGCGTCCTCTTCTGCCCAAGCTGTCACGCCATAACCAAGCCGGGATTCTGCATGATTTTCGAACTTGAACCAAAACCGCCGAAGGCGCGCGTTATTCACGGGGGCTGATCCCTCCTATTTCTGAGCGTATCGACTCGGACGCTCGCGAAGGCCGTCTAATTCAGCCGACGAGGGCGCGCAGGGTGCGCTCGAAGGCGGCGGGATCGCCGCCGGCGTCAACCTCTACCGGATGCAGGTCAACGCCCGCGGCCTCCTGCGCCTTCAGCCGATCGACTGCGCCGGCAAGATCGCCGACATAACTGGTTTCGTTGAGCAGGCGCGGAGCGACCGCGGCCGTCGCCGCCATCGCGCCGCCCTGGGACCACGCCTCCTTGATGGTGTTGACCTCGTTGCCAAAACCGAAGCGAGTCAGTTGCTCGGCATAATAGGTACCCATCCGCGCGGCGTAGAATGCGAGCGTGCCGGCGTGAACTGCCTTGACCCGCTCGACGTCTGCGGTGACATGCGTCATGCCGGGCGCTTTAACCGCGACCGCCTGCGGATCGCGACCATGCTCGCGGACGAGCGCTCGGAATTCGGTAATCGCTTTGCCGAGCGAGGCCAGCGGAATCATCACCGGCATCCAGCCGTCGGCGGCCTGCGCGGTGTACTCGACACTCTTGCGGTTCAAGGAGGCGATGAAAATCGGAATGTGCTTGCGCACCGGGTCGAAACGGAGCGTGAAGCCGCGTTCGAGCCGAAAGAGCCTGCCGCTATAATTGAGCGGCGTCCCGGCCATCAGCAGGTTGATAATCTCAACGTACTCGCGCATCCGGGTCAGAGCCGGAGTGAACTTGACGCCGTGAAAATGTTCGATCACCTGCGGACCGCTGGTGCCGAGTCCGATGATGGCGCGGCCGGCGCTGAGCTCGTCGAGCGTGGCGAAATGCTGAGCCAGGGCGGCCGGAGTGCGCGAATAGATGTTGACGATCGAGGTCGCCATCTGCGCGTGCGCGGTATGCTCGGCGATGAGCGTCAGCAAGGTGAAGGCGTCGCGACCCCAGGCCTCCGCGACCCAGATGGAATGGACGCCCGCCTGATCGGCAATTCGGGCGCGTTCGATGAGCGCGTTGTAGTCGAGTTTGCCCTGCCAGTTGATGCCGATTGTGATCTTGCGCGCCATCGTTGCAGTCTCCTGAAAATTTGCGAAGTTCTCGCGGCGGATACGCATACAGGCTTAGCGCCATGCGGGCCGGCCTGTCGAGTCATCGGGGGCTGAAAGTGCCGCGGGCGCGCGAAATCGCATAGCCATAGCAGTCGCCGATGGATTAGATCGAAGGTGGAAGTTCGCCGGCGGTTCGATACGGCGAGAGGGACGCGACAGGTAACATGGCAATTGTGACAGTGCCGGCCGCGCGCGCGACTATCAGCGAGTCGCCCGACGGTCTGCTGATATCGATTCCGGCCAAGAAAAACTGGCCGGTAATTATCTTCCTGGGATTCTGGCTGACGGGATGGCTGTTGGGAGAAGTGACGGTGATCTTCCAGATGCTTCGCGGTCATCTATCGCACGGGGCGAATTTGACAGGCCGCGTGCCGGCAAATGTCGGCGTCAGATTGTTCTTAATGGTGTGGGTGACGGGGTGGACGATCGGCGGGGCCTTTGCAATCGCTACGTGGCTATGGAATCTCGCGGGCTTCGAAAAGGTCTTACTCGGCACGTCAACCTTGACCACCAGGCGGGAAGTGCTGGGGATCGGTCCGAGCAAGGAATATGAGCTTGGTAGTGTGAGCAATCTGCGGGTCAACATGGGCGCTTCGAATGTGAGCTACCGCAGGTCGTCGTTTCAGATTTTCAGTGGCAACAGCGGCACCATCGCATTCGATTACGGAGCGAAGACCTTTCACTTTGGAATGGGACTGGACGAGGCCGAGGCGCAGCAGATCATCGAGCGGCTGGAGTCGCGCCACACGTTTTAGCAAGCTGCGGCGCGACAGCATCGCCCGAAGCCATACGCCGAGACGGCCGATCATGCGTCCGCCACATTGAATCGAGGCTTGCGTAATCAAGTTGGCGGATGACCTCGGTGCGGCCAATCGCGCGATTTCCCGCAGGCGATACGGCGTGCGCGGCGGTCGAGGGCCTGGCGGGCACAATCGCAAGGCGGGTGACGAAATTGATCAGCTCGCGCAGGTTGCCGCGAAAGGGATACCGCGACACCATCCGCAGTGCCGCCGGGTTGAGCCTGAGCCCGGGATTAAGCGTACGCAGAAAGTGACGCACGAGCATCGGCACGTCGCCA
>DASXFX010000068.1:0-7618 GCA_036489375.1 Binataceae bacterium (SeqCode)
AGCGCCCCGAACAACACGATCAGAAACGGCGTGCCGCCGGTGCGTGCGATGATAATCGGTTTGAGTACCTGCTCCACCACCGTGTTGCTGATGACCGACCAGATCACGAGGAATATCGCCCATCCGGTCGCGCCCTGGTAATAGAGCCAGCCCGCCGCCGGCGCCCACAGCAGCATCGGGCCGAGTGGCACGAACGAGAGCACGAAGGTCGCGAACCCCAGCAGGAATGCGCCCGGCACGCCCGCGATCCAGAAGCCGATTCCACCGCCGACGCCTTGAATCAGCGCCGTCCCCAAAATGCCCTGGACGACACCCTTGACCGTCAGCCGCGCTACTTCCAGCAGCCGGCTTCCCCGCTCCCCTCCGACCCGATAGGCCGCGCTTTCCAGCCGCGCCGCCGCCGCCTCGCCGTCGCGATAGAGGAAGAAGCACACCACCAGGCTCAAGCTGATCTCGAAAATGCCATGGCCCAGCGCCTTGCCCAGCTCCAGCGCCACCTCCTTCAGCGGCGCGATCAGGTTGTGGATGAACTCCTTGCGCGCGTTCTGATCGTTAGCGAGACCGCTCAGGTAGCCTTGGATATGCGGCCCGATCACCGGCACGTCGTTGATCCATTGCGGCGGCTGCGGCGGCCCCGCCGCGAACGTGCGCCGGATCGCTTCGATTACATCCGAGACGTTGCCCGCCAGGCTGCTGCCGACGATCACGAACGGCGCCACCACGATCCCCGCCAGCAGCAGCGTCATCGCCAGCGCCGCCAATGACGCCCGCCCGCCCAGCATCCGCTTGATCGCGTTGAAGATGCCCCAGGACGAAAACGACAAGATGATCGCCCACAGTATCGCCGAGGCAAACGGGATCAGCACCAGCACGCAGCCCAACAGCAGCAGCCCGATCACGATAACCGCGATCACCGTCTGGGTGCCCGCGCTGTACTTGCCCGGACCCGCGTTCGCCGCCGGCTCATCCATCTTGATCGTCGTCTCCTCCGTCACCGATTCCGCGCATAATTAGCCCAGATTTGCTCGGAAGTATGCAGCGATTATCGCCGCCTCGTGAGGAGTTGCGAATCTCCTAGCGCTATTTCGTACAAAATGTGGCAGAATTTGCGACAGGCCTTCTCCAGGTCTGCGGGTGTGGGGACGTCGATGGCGCAGGATATCAAAACCAAAGCATTGGACCTGGCTCTCAGCCAGATCGAAAAACAGTTCGGCAAAGGCTCGATCATGAAGCTCGGCGAGCAAGCCATCGCGGCCGATATCGCCGTCATTCCCACCGGCTCGCTGGGCCTCGACCTCGCCCTCGGCGTTGGCGGCTTGCCGCGCGGCCGCGTGGTCGAGATCTATGGCCCTGAGTCGTCGGGCAAGACCACGCTCGCCCTCGAATGTATCGCCGAGGCCCAGAAGCGCGGCGGCATCGGCGCCTTCATCGACGCCGAGCACGCCCTCGACGCCAGCTATGCGCGCAAGCTCGGCGTGGTGGTCGAGGATCTCCTCATCTCGCAGCCCGATAACGGCGAGCAGGCCCTCGAAATCGCCGAGACCCTGGTGCAGTCCGGTGCGATCGACGTCCTCGTCATTGATTCGGTCGCTGCCCTCGTCCCTCGCGCCGAAATCGAGGGCGAGATGGGCGAGCCGCAAATGGGCCTGCAGGCGCGCCTGATGTCGCAGGCGCTGCGCAAGCTCACCTCGATCATTTCCCGCTCGCGCACGGTCGTCGTCTTCATCAACCAGATCCGGATGAAGATCGGCGTCATGTTCGGCAATCCCGAAACCACCACCGGCGGCAACGCCCTCAAGTTCTACTCCTCGGTCCGCATCGACATCCGCCGCATCGGAACCATCAAGAGCAGCACCGAGGTCATCGGCTCACGGACCAAGGTCAAGGTCGTCAAGAACAAGGTCGCGCCGCCCTTTCGCGAGGCCGAGTTCGACATCCTCTACGGCACCGGCATCTCCAAGGAAGGCGAGCTGGTCGATATGGCCTCCGAGCACAACATCATCGAAAAGCTCGGCGCATGGTATTCGTACGGCGGCGAGCGCATCGGACAGGGCCGCGAGAACGCCCGCGATCTGCTCCGCGCCAATCCTCAGATCGCCGACGAGATCGAGGCCAAGCTGCGCGCCAAGCTTGCCGCCAAACCGATCCCGCTCGACGCGCTGGCGCCCGACGACTCCGAAGAAGAGCCGCCAGAAGAGGCGACCCCGGCCGCGCCGCCCAAGCGCAAAGCCTGACCCCCTCGCCCGCCGCCGACCTGGCTCTCCGCGCCGCCCTTCCCGTCGGTCGCCCCGCCTTCGGCTGAGGCGCTCGCCCGCGTCAGCCCTGCCACCGCCCGATACCGCTCTCTCGCCCACCCGCCGGCGCTCGCCGTCGCCCACGCCGTAGGAGCTCAACTGCAGGTCATTCCTCTCTCACGCTGAGCAAGGCGAACGCGTTCCGCTGTCCGCCCTTCGGGTCGACGGCCGGTCGCTCAACCGCTTCGGGTGAGTCGTTTTAGCCTTACGCCCGCTTGATTTATCTATAACTCTCTAATTTTGCCCTAGAGCAGTCGAAAAGTGGGAAATATTTCACCCTCTGGCTAAATTAGACTGAATTAGCATGCCTACGATGCGTTAATCCCGTGGTAACGTGCCCGCGAGCGCGGGTGAAATATTTCACGACATTAGAATAGCTAATTATTTTGCCAGTTCTACATAAGCTTAGCCGCATAAAATCCCGCGCCGCCCGCCACCCCTTGAGGCCGGTCCCCGTTCCCAAACGACCACTGTTCTCACGCCCCCGATCGCCATCGGCGAACGTAGTCCGGCAACTCGATCTCCGACGGCAGCCGATCGTCGCGAACCGGTGCCCCCGGCGTCTGCCTCAGTGGCACCACCCCAGCCCATACCGGCAACCCGTAGTCCGCCTCGGAATCGATCGGACCTCCCGTACGGACCTTGGCCGAGGCCTCGCTCAGCGGCAGCTCCAGGATAATCGTGGCGGCGATCTCGCCTGCCGTCGGCTGCCGCGCGTCTTCCCAGCGCCCCACCATCAGATGGTCCACCAGGGCGCGCATCGCCGCCACTTTCGCCGCCGTCTCCGTCACCTCGCGCGCCGTCCCGAGCACCACCACCGATCGGTAGTTCATCGAATGATGAAAGGCCGAACGCGCCAGCACGATACCGTCGTGCAGCGTCACCGTCAGGCACAGCCGCACGCCGGTCGCTGCCGTCCGCAGCATCCGGCTCATCGGCGACCCGTGGATAAACAAACGGTCACCGATACGCGCGTGAATCGTCGGGATCACGTAGGGTTGTTCGTCGAGCGCGAAGCCCACGTGGCAGACCATCGCTTCGTCGAGGATCGCTTCGATCGCGAGGCGCTCGTAGTTCCCGCGCGTGGGATAACGCTTGATCTGCGTGCGTTCCGTTGGTTCGAGACGCTCGCCGCCACCGGCGGCCGCATGCGTTTGTCCTTCGCCGCGTTGCACTTCGGGTTCGCTTCGAGGGTTGTGTTCTTTGTCCATTTTTGTTATAGTACAAAATTCTGAACGTATCAAAACAATACTCAATCGGCGGCGCCAACGCAAACCAGGTTGCCGCCAGCGTCGAGCGCGCCATCGTCGATTCCGCGCTGCGCCCCGGCGAGCGCCTGCCGACCGTGCGCGCGCTCGCCACCCGGCTCACACTCAGTCCGGCCACCGTCGCCGCCGCGTTCCGGCTGTTGCGCACGCGCGGCCTGGTCACCGGCGACGGCCGTCGCGGCACTATCGTCTGCGCCAAGCCGCCGGTCGCCGGCCGCGCGACGCTCGCTCTGCCGTCCAACGTGCGCAATCTCGCGCTCGGCAATCCCGACCCCCAAATGCTGCCCGACCTCGCGCCGATTCTCGCGCGGCTCAAACCTGCCGGACGGCTTTACGGCACCGCCGCCAACCGCTCCGATCTGGTCCGCGCGGCCATCCGCATGTTCGCGGCCGACGGTATCGCCGCGCGCGAAATCGCTATAGTCGGCGGGGCTTTCGACGGGATCGAGCGCATCTTCACCGCCCATTTGCGCGCCGGCGATCGTATCGCTATCGAGGACCCCGGCTATCCCGACGTGCTCGATCTGGCGCGCGCGCTCGGGCTGCTGGCGCGACCCGTGACGGTGGACGATCGCGGTCTCGTTCCGGCCGATTTGGCGCGCGCGCTCAAGGCCGGTGTGCAGGCTTTGGTGATGACCCCGCGCGCCCAAAACCCCACCGGCGCAGCGCTCGACGCCGATCGCGCCGGCGAGCTGCGCGCGCTGCTCAAGGGCTATCCCGAGGTGCTCGTGATCGAGGACGATCACGCCGGTCCGATCGCCGGCGCCGAGGCCTTCACTCTCGCCGATCAGGCCCGCGCGCGTTGGGCGATCGTGCGCTCGATGTCCAAATCTCTCGGCCCGGATTTACGCGTCGCGATTGTCGCTGGCGACGCGCTCACCATCGGCCGCGTCAGCGGCCGTCAGCGCCTCGGCACCGGCTGGGTGAGCCATATTCTGCAGTCGATCGTGGCCGAACTATTGAACGACGCCGAGACCCAGAAACTGATTCGCCGCGCCGCCAAAAAGTACACCGCCCGGCGCGCCGCCCTGATCGATGCGCTCGCCCGCAACGGCGTTACCGCGCACGGCCGCTCCGGGTTGAACGTATGGATTCCAGTGTCCGAAGAAGGCGCCACGGTGCAGAACCTGATCGCCGCTGGATGGGCCGTCTCTCCGGGTGAGCGCTTTCGCCTCGAAAGTGCCCCCGGCGTGCGCGTGACAATCGCCGCGCTTAAGCGCGAAGATGCAGTTATCCTGGCCGCTGCGATCGCCGCCGCCGTGCAACCGGGCGAGCGCGGCCGCGCCGCCTGAGCCCATGCCATTGCTTCTCTGCTCCATAAGGTATATTTTGGTGTACCAGAAGTCCTTATGATTGATACGCGGCTCGCGCATCACGAGCGCTTTCCCCCCTCAACCATACACAACGGTGCGGCCTCGGTGTCGCCCGAAATTTCACGACTTCCCACGTAGGACACATTGTCGTTTTCCGCCTTCGAACTCTCACCAGAGATCCATCGCTCAATCCGCGACCGCGGCCATCATCAGGCCACGCCGATTCAATCCGGCGCGATCCCGGTAATCCTGAGCGGCCATGACGTCGTCGCCACTGCTGAAACCGGCAGCGGCAAGACTGCTGCATTTCTAATTCCGCTCATCGATCGGCTTCATCGCGAACCGCCGCAAGGCCCGGCCGCGTTGATTATCGAGCCGACCCGCGAGCTCGCCGCGCAGGTGCTGCGCGAATTCATGATCCTCGCACGCCACACCAAGCTGCGCGCAGTCCTGGTGGTCGGCGGCGAATCGATGCGTCGTCAGATCGACGACCTGCGCAAGGGCGCTCACGTGCTCATCGCATGTCCCGGCCGCATGATCGATCACGTCGAGCGTGGCACCACTTCGCTCGACCGCGTCAAGGTGCTGGTCATCGACGAGGCCGACCGCCTGCTCGACATGGGCTTCATGCCGCAGTTGCGGCGCATCGTTAAGATGGTGCCGGCCAAGCGCCAGACCCTGATGTTCTCGGCCACCATGGAAGGGGCCGCGGCGCGCATGGCGCGCGAATTCCTGACTCATCCCGAACGCATCAGCATCGGTGACAAGGCGGCGCCGCCGTCGTCGATCAGCCAGATGATCTGCCCGGTCGGAGTCAGCCAGAAAGGCGAGTTGCTGCTCGCCCTGCTGAAGCGGCCCGAAGTCGAAAGCGCGATCGTTTTCACGCGCACCCGCGACCGCACCGACCGCGTCGCCAAGATGCTCACGCGCGAAGGCATTCGCGCCGTGCCGATTCATGGCGATCGCTCGCAGGGTCAACGCAACGCGGCACTCGCGGGCTTCCGCAAAGGGACTTTCCGGGTGATGGTCGCGACCGACGTTGCCGCCCGCGGACTCGATATCCAGGGTGTCTCCCACGTCATCAACTTCGACCTGCCCGATGAGCCCGACAACTACATACATCGCATCGGACGCACCGCCCGCATGGGCCGCGAAGGCTGCGCCATCAGCATGGTGACGCCCGACGATCGGATTAACCTCGGACGCATCGAACGCGCGCTCGGCATCACGCTCGAACGCGAAACCGTCGAAGGCATCGAGCAGCCTGAAATCTCCGCGCCCAAGCCGGTCAAGGTCTTCCGCACAACTGGCAGCCGCGCACCGCGCAAGCGCGCCCGCTCGCGCTGGGCCTAACCCTGATTAACCATTGAGTCCAGCGGTGCGGGTCGTCCCTGCACCGCATGTAACGAAAGCCTCCGAACCAAACCGCCCGTTCTCATTTCAGCCTTATCGTGAAATAGAAAAGGGCTCGCGTAGCGCACGCGAGCCCTTGTTCATTGAGTCGTCAGTCGTCGCGCGATTGCCCAGGCAATCGCGCCGCGAGCGCCTGCCCTAACGGCCGAACGCCGCCGTCACCAGTTCGGTATCCAAATACTCCGTGATCTCTTTGATCTTGCCCCCGATCACTTTGAAAACCAGGCAATAAGTATTGTTGTACGGGTTGCCGGTCTTGGTCTTGCGCCCGCTCGCATGCTGCTGCACCACCACGTAATCGCCCTCGGCGATCACGTTATCGACGTGGGTCGCGCCCATGCTTTCCAGTTCCGCAACAATCGGATGCAGGAGTTTATCCATGATCTCCTGCTTGCCGTTCATCGTATGCGAATACTTGGTCGTTCCGCAGATCGTCCAGCGGACGTCGTCGCTCATCGTCGCGAGCATCTGATCGAGGCCCTTGGCCTCGCGCATCTGCCGCACCGCTTCTTTGTTCTCGGCCGTGCCCATAAGAGTTACCTCCGGTTGATTCTGCTGTGCGCGCTCGCCTCAAGCAGCCGGGGCGGGACGCTGCGCCAACTCGATAAAGTTGCCATCGGGATCGCGCACGAACGCGATTCGCGCGACCGTGCCGAAATTCACCGGCGCCAGCGCTTCCGCTGCCCCCGCCGCCTTGAGTGCCGTGAACGCCGCCTCGCAATCCTTGACGCCCAGCGTGATGTAGCGAATGCCGAGTCCCGCCATCCCCTTGACCACTTCAAGCGCATTTGCGAACGGCAATATCGGCTTCTTCGTGGTCTCCGGCTCGTGGAAAACCGCGATGATGGTATCGCCGATCTTGAAGCGATTGTCGCTTAACGGGGTCGCGCCCAGCGCCTTCGTGTAGAAGTCCGCGAAGAGCTCCGGCTGCGTCACTCCCACCCGGATTTCGAGTTGCGTGACGTCGTCGTGGCCGGTCGGAATCAGCTCCACCGAATTGTGATCGGGATCGGGCAGGAAGCGCGGAATTTTGACCGTTGAGGAGGCGATCATGATGGTCTCGTAGCCGCCCGGATGTCGCCGCGGGAGCGGCTCCGGCGTCGCCATCAACTTGATCACGGAACCGTTCGCGAGGTAGCGATACTGCTTGATACCGCCGCCCACCGGCAGCACGGATTCGAACGCCAATCCCAGCGTCTTGCCGTAGAATTCCTGCATTTGCTCGATATTGTTGGTGAAAATGCCGACGTCAACGCTTTGCTTGGCCAGATCCATGGAGTCTCCTCTAGCGGCCGCGGCCGCACTGCTTTGTCGCTGCATCTAGCAGATT
>DASXFX010000114.1:0-7666 GCA_036489375.1 Binataceae bacterium (SeqCode)
TGAAGGCCTTTTTAATTCGATCCTGCACGTCCTGATAGTACATGACAAAACCCGGGTCCTGCAGCATCCCGGCGCTACCGGTGCCGGAGCCGACGCCCATGCCCTTGCCGGCGCGCACGCGATCACCGACCACTGGACCGCTGCCGGTGTCGTCGCTGGCCGAGGCATTTTTCGCCGCTTCCTCGGCGGCCTTGGCTTGATCCTTTGCCTCCAGGGCTTTCAAGTGTTCAGCGAGCAATTGTTGCCGCACCTTCTGGAGGGCCGCCTTGACGTCCGGCGTAGGCTCCGCCTTCGCCATCGCGATGGGAGTCGGCTTGGGCTTTGGAGTCGGCTTGGGCTTTGGAGTTGGCCGGGCGTGGGGCTTGGGCGTCGGTCGCGGGGTCGGTTCCGGCGTAGGACGCGGCGTGCGATGGGGCCGCGGAGTTCGGCTCGGCCGCGGGACGGGCGTGGCGACTGCCGACGGCGTCTCGACCGGAGTGGGCGGCGGGGTCGGAGTCGGCGTTTGCTTCAGGGTATTGAGGGCGATCGCATTGCGGTCGTCCTCGGGGGGCGGCGTCGGCTGGGCCTTTGCGGGCGGCGGTGGCGGCGGAGTCTCCTCGGGCTCGGCGGCACGAGGCTGCGGCGGGAGCGGCGCGCGGTTGATGCGCGGCAGCCGCGTACCGAGATCGCCGGCCGGGATCGAATCGACGATCTTGACGGTGTAGGACATCGGCGGCGGGGTCTCGTTGCGAAAGAGCCGGGGCACGACGAAGAGCACGAAAATCACCAGACCGACGTGCACAATCGCCGACACGATGACGGCGAGAATGTAACCGCTGCGGGAATGACGGTCGTCGCTGCTATGGACCGGGGCTGCCACGTTTCGACCTGCTCCCCGCACCCCCCGCGTCCTCATCCCCGGCCGGCATTTCGGTGACCATCCCGACATCCTCGATGCCGGCCGCCTTGATCGCCGCCATGGTCCGCACCACTTCACCGTACGGGACCGCGTCGTCGGCGCGGAGAAAGACCTGACGATCGGGCCGCTCGGTCGAAATCGCGCGGAGTTTCTCGCTCAATTCATCGGGAGTGATGCGCGTATCGTTCAGATAAACGTCGCGATTGCGCGTGATCGAAACGATGAATTGCTCCTCTTTGCCGGGCAGCGCCTGCGCTTTGACCTTGGGCAGATTGACCTCGACGCCCTGCTGAATAATCGGCGCGGTGACCATGAAGATGATGAGCAGCACCAACATCACGTCAACCAGCGGGGTGACGTTGATTTGCGAGGCGAGGGCGCCGCGCTGCGGGGAATCAGAGGCCATGTCAGGCGCTCCTCGGCGAAGGGGGATTCTCGGGCGCGCTCAAAATGACAAATGGTGCGTGCATGAAATTCCTATTCGCCGGGTCCAGACTCCGCAGCGGCCTCGTTATGTAGAACGGAGTCGCCGCGCGGCCTTGCAGGCATGATGAGAAAAATGTGAGGCGCATAAGGATTTTCCCGCCAGGATGTTCTTACGACAGGAAATGACGTTCGGCGATGTTGAGAAATTCGGAGGTGAAATTTTCCATTTCGGTCGCCAGCTCACGCGCGCGGGTCGCGAGATGGTTGTAGAAGACTTGCGCGGGAACGGCGACGACGATGCCGAAGGCGGTGGTAATGAGGGCCTCGGCGATACCGGGGGCGACGGCCTGGATATTGGAAGTGTGAGCGGCCGACAGGCCCATAAAGGCGGTCATCACGCCCCACACGGTCCCGAACAGCCCGATGAAGGGGGTGGTTGAGGCAGTGGTGGCGAGGAAGGGCACGCCTTTTTCAAGCTTGCCGAGTTCGACGTTGGTCTGACGCTTCATCGCGCGGGTGACGTTTTCGATGCCGCCGAGGTCAGTCGAGAAGGTTTCGGCGCCGACGGCGGAGCGCTTGGCGCGGGTCAACTGGAGCAATTCCTGGTAGCCGGCGCGGAAGACCTGGGCGACGGGGCTGCTCTTGAGGCCGACGCTGGCGGTATGAATGGCGGCGAGGTTTTTGGATTCCCAGAAGATCGAAATGAAGCGCTCGGACTCGCGGCGGGCGCGTGAGATTTGGACGAGCTTGTAAAGGATGATGCCCCAGCTACCGATGGAAAAGCCGGCCAACGTCAGCAATACCGCCTGCACCACCGGCCCGGTACCGATCATCAAATCGGCTACACTCATCCCACCGCCGCCGTTCAATCGATTACCTCGTACATCGTAGGCTCTCTGCCGGGCACGGGCTTACGCGGAGAAATTCGCGAATGCGGCGTGATCGGCCAAGGCCAGCGTCGTCCTCGAGGCTGGTCGGAAACATTATCGATGGCGAGGTCCATCTAGTCAAATTTTGACCGGTGCAAATCGAGTCGCAGAGCATGATTCGCCACGGGTGGGCGCGAATCTCGCATAAGTTAGACGGGCAACGCGGGCGTATGTTTCAAAAGCTCGAAATCGTGGCACGACGGACGGATTATGCTAGCGTGAAGGCTCGAAGATCTTCGGCAAACTGGCCAGGGAGGACTAGCGGTGGCGATTAGGATCGCTATCAACGGCTTCGGCCGTATCGGGCGCATGTTTTATCGTGCGGCGATGGACAAGAAGGAACTCGAGATCGTGGCGGTCAACGACATCACGAATGCCGCGACGCTCGCGCATCTGCTCAAGTACGATTCCATCCACGGCAATCTGAAGCATAGCGTCAAGGCTGAAGGCGATCAGATCGCGGTGGATTCGCACGCGTTCAAGGTGTTCGCCGAGCGTGATCCATCGAAGCTGCCGTGGGGCAAGCTCGGAGTGCAGGTGGTGGTCGAATCGACCGGCCTGTTCACCGCGCGGGACAAAGCTGCGATGCATCTGGCGGCGGGGGCGAAAAAGGTCGTGATCAGCGCGCCGGCGGATGGCGCGGATATTACGCTATGCCTGGGCGTCAATCATCATGCGTTCGATCCGAAGCAGCATGACGTGATCTCGAACGCCTCGTGCACGACCAATTGCCTCGCGCCCATCGCGAAGGTGCTGGACGAAAATTTCGGCATCGTGAATGGCCTGATGACTACGGTTCATGGGTACACCCAGGACCAGATGCTGCAGGACGGGCCGCATCCGGATTTGCGGCGGGCGCGGGCCGCGGCGCTCTCGATGGTGCCGACGTCAACCGGCGCGGCCAAGGCCATTGGGCTGGTGCTGCCGTCGCTCAAGGGCAAACTCGACGGCATCGCAGTGCGCGTGCCGACGCCGAACGTATCACTGGTGGATTTGACCGCCGCGGTCGAGCGCGACGCCGACGAGAAGTCGATCAACGCAGCGATGCGCAAGGCCGCCGAGGGCGAACTCAAGGGCATCCTCGAGTATAGCGACGCACCGCTGGTCTCGATCGATTTCAACAACAATCCGCACTCATCGATCTACGACGCGCCGCTGACCAAGACCCTCGGCAACCGGCTGGTCAAGGTGTTCTCGTGGTATGACAACGAGTGGGGCTACTCGAATCGGCTGGCCGACGTCACCGCATTCGTCGCCTCGAAGCTCTAAGCGCGCATGGACTCGACCGCGATGCGCTTGAAGTTCTGAGGCGGGCGACCTAACCGATGGCCGCGGTATCTGTCACCAGCCTCGATTTGGCGAGGAAAAAGGTCCTAGTGCGGTGCGACTTCAACGTACCGTTCGATGGCACCACGATCACCGATCCGTCGCGCATCGACGCGAGCCTCGACACCATCCGCTACATCCTGGGTCAGGGCGCCGCGGTGGTGCTTTGTTCGCACCTTGGGCGTCCCAAGTCGCGCACGCCGGAATTGAGTCTGAAGCCGGTCGCCGAGTACTTGTCCACGGTCCTTGGTCAGAAGGTGACGCTCGCTCCCGATTGTATTGGTGATACTACCGGCCGCATGGTTAACGACCTCGCGATGGGTTCGGCGATCCTGCTCGAAAACCTGCGTTTCCACGCCGAAGAAGAAAAGAATGATCGCGACTTCGCGCATGAGTTGGCGCGGGGCAAGCAGGTGTACGTCAATGACGCGTTCGGCACCGCCCATCGCGCGCATGCGTCAACCGTCGGCGTCACCAAATTTATCTCCGAGCGGGCGGCCGGCCTCCTGATGATTCGGGAACTCGAGGCATTGCGCGCGGTCACCGAAAATCCGGCTCATCCGTACGTTGCGATCCTTGGCGGGGCCAAGGTCTCGGACAAAATCGGCGTCATTCGCAATCTTTTGAAGATGACCGACGCAATCCTGATTGGCGGCGCGATGGCGTACACGTTCCTCAAGGCGCGCGGCACGGCTATCGGCAAATCACGGGTCGAGGAGGACAAGCTCGAGCTCGCCCGCGAACTGATTGCGGAGGCGGCCAAGCGCAACGTCGCGTTTGTACTGCCGTCGGACCACGTTGTTGCCGCATCGATCGATGCGGGCGCCGAGGCTCACACCGTCGTCGATATTCCGATCGATCGAATGGGACTCGATATCGGCCCGCACACTGTGGCTGACTTTATCGGACGCCTGGCCGGCGCCAAGACCGTTATCTGGAACGGGCCGCTCGGCCTTTTTGAGAATCCGGCTTTCGCCAACGGCACGCTGGCCGTCGGTGAAGCGATTGCGAACCTTCCCGATGTGACCAGCGTGCTCGGGGGCGGTGACACCGCGGCGGCCGTGGCTGGTGCGCCATGGGTGGACCGCTTCACCCACATCTCGACCGGCGGCGGTGCGACGCTCGAATATCTGGAAGGTATCGAATTGCCGGGCGTCAAAGCGCTCGAACCTTAATTGTCGGCCCGGCCGGATTCGGCAGTCTGCTCTTTTCCATCGCATGCGTTAGTCATTTGAATCACGGAGTCGTTGATGCGCAGGAAATTGTTCGCGGCCAATTGGAAGATGAACCTGACTCCCGCTGAGGGCCGAAGCTTGATCGCCGCAATTCGCGCCGATCTGGATCACGACGCGACGACGCTCGCGCGCGATCGCGAGGTCATGGTCGCACCGTCCTTCCTCTCAATCCCGGCGGTGGCGCAAGCGCTTGCCGGCTCCACCATCGCGCTGGGCGCGCAGAACATGCACTTCGAGCAGAAGGGCGCCTTCACCGGAGAAGTATCCGCGCCGATGCTGCGTTTCTTCGGCGTCAGCTACGTCATCGTCGGCCATTCGGAACGCCGCCACATCTTCAAGGAAGACGACGATAGCGTTGGTCGGCGCGCGGCTGCGGTCGCGGCTGCGGGGATGACGCCGATTCTGTGCATTGGAGAGACCGCCGAAGAGCGCGACGCGGGCCACACCGTCGATGTAGTTTTGCGTCAATTGCAATCGGGCCTCGCTCATCTAGCTGCCGACGCGGCCCTCAAAGTAGTCATCGCGTACGAACCGGTCTGGGCCATCGGCACAGGGCGGACTGCCACACCGGAGCAGGCGCAGTCGGTGCACGGCGCCATCCGCGAAGCCGCGGGCGACCACTTGGGGGCGGCTGCGGCCGCCGCCGTTCGCATACTTTACGGCGGCAGCGTAACAGCGGACAATGTTGACACCTTGATGGCCAAGCCGGATATTGACGGGGCTCTGGTCGGCGGGGCGAGCCTCAAGGCCGACTCGTTTGCCCGAATTGTGCGGGCTCAGTCAGCTTGAGGTCCGCGTCAGCTTCAGGATTATAGGTTCAGGCGGAATTAGCGATGGTCACTGCGGCAATAGTCGTTCACATAATTGTCTGCATCGCGCTGACGATCGTGGTGTTGTTACAACAAGGCAAGGGCGCAGACGTCGGCGCGGTTTTCGGTGGCTCCAGCCAGACCGTATTCGGCGCAGGAGGCGCGAGCAGTCCGCTCTTCAAGCTGACCTGGACCTTTGCGCTGCTCTTCGGGCTGACGTCGTTGTTTCTGGCCTACTCCTCGACCAAGCGCATCAGTGGCAGTATTTTCGAGGGTCGCAGGCTGCCGCCGCCGGTACACGCGACGGTACCCACTTTGCCCTTGAACTCGATCCCGATGGCGCCGTCGACCTCCTCCGCTCCGGCGCCTAACCCGGCAGCGCCAGCGCCGGCCAAATAGTATCCCGGTCCAGCTCAAGCAGGCCGGCCCTCAGGTTGATCGGTCCGATGTGCGCGGGTGGTGGAATGGCAGACACGCGAGTTTGAGGGGCTCGTGGTAGAAATACCGTGCGGGTTCAAGTCCCGCCCCGCGCACCACCAGGTCGATTCATAAGTTCCGATTCACTGATTCGATCACAATCGCACCCCAACCTTTCGCGGCGGGCCAGATGACCTCCACTGTTGCCAGTCGTATAGCTTTGCCAGCGCTCCGGAAAACCCTCAACAATTGCCGTGGCCCGCGCTGGAGGCGTCAGTTCCTGCGACGTTTCTGCCATCGTCCCATCGGTCAAATACGCCCGGAAAAACTGAGTTGGCGCGGCGCAGGTGGGCGTTCGCTCGGCTTCACGGCAGTGGCGTTACGATCGTGACGAGCCTCGATAGCGAAGCCATACTTGCGCCTGAGGCGATCGAAGATCGCCCTTAATTGATCGTCGTACGCACGCGGCGCATAAGTGGCGCGCGCATAGAAATCATCTATCCGGGCCGCCTGATCCGGGAAGTTGTCCCTGATGAAAGGGACGAAGCGCCGGGCTGCCGCGGGTTTGAGAAAGAGCGATCGCCACCACACTCCGGCCGCGCCGGATCGCCGTGCCGCGCGAATCACGCTTTCGATCGCGGTCGGACTGTCGGTCAGGCCGGGTATCATCGGCATCATCAAAACGTTGCAATGAATTCCGGCAGCCGTCAGTTGCGCCAGCGCACGCAGGCGGAGGGCCGGTCGCGGCGCACGCGGTTCGAGCATCCGCTGCAGGCGCCGATTTATCGTGATCAGCGAAAAATTGACGGCGAGTCGCGACCGCGAATTGATCTGGCGGAGCAAATCGATATCGCGCGCGATCAACGCTGACTTGGTCGTGATCGAAAGGTCCAGACCGCCCAGACTTGCGAATACTTCGAGCATCGATCGGGTCAATCCGAACTTTCGCTCCGCCGGCTGGTAGGGATCAGTCGCGGTGCCGATCGCTATCTGGTCCGCGCCGATCGGGGTGCGCGAGAGCGTACGGGCCAGAACTTCGGCCGCCATCCGCTTGACGAAGATGCGTCGTTCGAAATCCATCGGATCGCGCAATTCCAGGAATTCGTGGGTGTAGCGGGCGTAGCAATAGACGCAGCCAAACTCACACCCGCGGTACGGGTTGATCGTCCAGCGAAAGTGCATCGCCGGATTTTCGCAGCGATTGAGAATCTGGCGCACTGGCATCTCGATAAATTCGACATCGCGAATAGCCGAGGATGCACTGGGATTGCCCTGCGCAAACGAGAGCTGATCGGCGCCGAGTGAAGAATCTTTCGGGGAATAGAGCGACGATTTGAGCGGCTTCATCGAGCCAGTTTCGTCTTTTCTTCGCCTCTCGTCAATCGACAGGCGCCCCGCCTATTCAGCGAGACATAGCTCGTCCCGACCGTGAATGATGCGGGTCGAGTCAAAAATGGTTACTTGAAGGCAACTCCGCCGCGAGAAAATGAAAGCGGCCGCCCCCGATGGGACGGCCGCTTTGGCTTACAGCGCCGTTAGATAGTTCGCGGGCGGCGCACCCGGCAAATAGCGTCGATGCGCTAGCGCATGATCATCATGAGACCGCCAGGGCTGCCGTACTTGACG
>DASXFX010000181.1:0-7119 GCA_036489375.1 Binataceae bacterium (SeqCode)
GGCGGAGAAGCGGGTTCGGGAGATCCGGCGGGCAACTCAGCGACAGTATTCAGCGGAGGAAAAGATCCGCATCGTGATCGCTGGTCTGCGCGGCGAGGACAGCATCGCGGAGTTGTGCCGGAAGGAAGGCATCAACCAGAACCTTTACTATCGTTGGTCGAAGAATTTCCTGGAGGCGGGCAAGAAGCGGCTGGCGCGCGACACCGCGCGGGAAGCGACCGGCGACGAAGTCAAGGAGATCCAGGCGCAGGCACGTCAGCTCAAGGAGCTGGTGGCCGAGCTGATGATCGAGAACCGTCTGCCTAAAAAAGCGTACTCGGCGATGGAGAGTCCGATACATGAGGTATCGCGCCCCCGAGAAGCTGGAAATTATTCGGTTGGTCGAGCAGTCGTCGTTATCGGAAAAACGGACCTGGGCCCAGCTCGGCATCCCGCGCTCCACCTTCTGCGCCTGGTACGAGCGCTATCTGGCGCGCGGCGCCGGGGCCCCGGAAGATGGCAGCCGGCGCCGCGCCGCGTCTTGGAATAGGCTTCCGGATGCGGTCGCGCAGGCAGCGGTTGGACTTGCCCTCAAAGAGCCGGAGCTGTCACCTCGCGAGTTGGCGACCGCGTTCGTCGACCAGCAGCACCACTTTATTTCGGAATCGTCGGTTTACCGGCTCTTGAAGGCCCACGACCTGATCAACAGTCCCGCCTTCATCCTGATGCAGGCGGCCGACCATTTTGCGCAGCCGACCTCCGCACCCAATCAACTGTGGCAAACCGACTTCACCTATCTGCGCGTGATCGGTTGGGGTTGGCTCTACCTGTCGACGGTCCTCGATGATTTCTCGCGCTACATCCTGGTCTGGAAGCTGTGCACGACCATGACTGCCACCGATGTCGTCGACACCCTGACCATCGCCATGCGCAGTTCCGGCCTGGAGCGCGTCCGGGTCCGGCATCGACCGCGGCTGCTGAGCGATAACGGGCCCTCCTACCTCTCCGTCGAGCTCAGTTCCTGGCTCGCGGAGCACGGCATGAGGCATACCAGGGGTCGGCCCTATCATCCGATGACCCAGGGCAAGATCGAGCGCTACCACCGCTCCATGAAGAACCAGATCCAGCTTGAGAACTACTACTTACCGGGGCAGCTGGAAGCGCGCCTGGCTGAGTTCGTCGCGTACTACAACACGCGGCGCTACCATGAAAGTCTTTGCAACCTGGCTCCCGCCGATGTTTACTGCGGTCGGGGTCAAGCCATTCTCACGCGGAAGGAAAACATCAAGCACAAGACCATCGAACTGCGACGACGACTGCGTCACCAAGCAATGGCCTGAACGTCAACCCGGTGAGCAACTGACCCAGTCGGGCCCCGCTGTCGACCCGATATTCCGCATCCGGCATTTCTGAGAGAAACCCCTGCCGCACATCGCGGTCGATTTTTGGTTGCGCGGGTTGCTCTGGAACAGTTTCGTGATAGTAGCCGAAGTCGCAGCGCTGCTCGATTTGTTCGCGAGAATGACTCCGCAGCTCTATGCTTCATTTGTTGAAATAGGGACCCTCCTAGATACACCGTTCGAGAAGGACGCTATTGCGAAGCTGTATGCCGGCCTCCATTCGGAAGACTTTTCAGACGCGGTTCTTGCAAATTGCTCTTCAGAGCTCTCGGTACTTTCCGTTACCGGAGTCGAATGGAATGATCTGGGCGACCCGAGCCGTGTTAGGGAGACATTGACGAAGATTGGGAGACAGCCGCGCGGTTTTGTCGCACAATAGAAGAGACTCGACAAGATTTCGTCATACTTCGTTTGAACCTGACGCCGCCGCGCGCTATCGATGTCGAGCCTACTAATGGATATTCGAGGCCTAACGCTTGCCACTGTGCTCCTCGCTTCCATGACCATGAGCTTCGCGCCGCATGAATTCGGGAGTAATCGGTCACAGAGAGGCGGACTCTTCCGGATGAGTTCCTTTCCTGAACCAACGGTATCTGTACAGCACGGCAGCGCAAATCTCAGCCCCACCACAATCAAGATCGACGGCAGTACGATCAACATTGAATTCGCGCCGGGACACTTCCTACTTCCCACGCCAAATATGATCGCGTGGGTTGCCGCAGCAGCGTGGGCAGTTACACACTATTATGGGCACTTTCCGGTCCGCGAAGCGCAAATCCTTATAGTTCCGGTCAAAAATCGTAAAGGGGTGCTGAGTGGGACGAGTTGGGGAACACGCCCCTCCTTCACCAGGATTTATATCGGTGAATTAAGCGACGACGCCGATCTAAAGAACGGTTGGGTGATGACGCACGAGATGGTCCATTACGCGTTTCCATCGATGCTTCGAGAGCATCACTGGATAGAAGAAGGGATCGCAACATACGTCGAACCGATCGCCCGGCTCGAGGCGGGAGAAATTCGCGCTTCGAGAGTTTGGGGAGACTTAGTGGAAGGACTTCCGAAGGGCCTACCTGGTCCCGGCGACCAAGGCCTCGATCACACGCCAACTTGGGGCCGCACATACTGGGGCGGTGCGACCTTCTGTCTGCTCGCAGACGTCCGAATTCGGCGCGAAACAAACAATCGCCACGGTCTGCGCGACGCACTCCGCGCGATCGTCGATGCGGGGGGAAATATCGAGACGACGTGGCGCCTAGCCCGCGCGATCGAGGTTGCAGATAGGGCCGTCGAGGTGCCGGTATTGATGGAACTCTATAACGAAATGAAAGCCACACCGGTCGAGCCAGACTTGAAGCAATTGTGGGCCAAACTTGGAGTCGGAGTCGAAGGCAAAACGGTCACGTTTGATGAGAGCGCGCCCTGGGCTTCGGTGCGGCGCGCTATAGCTAGCGATGCTCAGCCGCATGGCAAATTTTCACGGTGAATGTCAGCAATCTTTTTCGCGTACGTCAATGCCATCAAGGATCGATCTAACAAATACCACCCTATACGCTGACCTGCTGCTAATTTTAGCGAGCGTTCTTCTCTTCGCCGCGTGCGGCACCTTGACCCGATGGCCGTCTACCGCGCTACATTGCGACAACGACGACTGGTGTCACGCCGTCCAGGAGGCCCGCATCGTATGTCGCGACTCCGTTCTGGCGGCGCTCCGTGGAACGAAGGTTGAGACATGGCATCAGAAATGCGCATGCACGATCATTGGCGACACTTACTCGCCGTCGGCGATCGCAATAAATCACGATCCAATTATCGAAATCGTCGATCGGGACGCCACCAGGCGTCTAGTCGCATGTTTCGCGAATACCCATGCTGTCATCCTGAGTCCGCTGGAGACGGCGGATGACGTTGCGGCCGATGCAAACTGCCGTCGGACCATTCGCAGCAGTTGCGCACCATTACTCACCGCAATCGCAGCGGCGAGCAAAAATCCAAGTTATTAAGACCGGTGCAATGGCTGCAGTCTCGTCGATGGCTTCGAACTTTTGTATAGTCGGAGGGCGGCACCGCAAGCGACATGCGGAGAAATTACTTTATATTTCATCTCTTCATGAACTGAACGTACACCTTGGTTAATCGTCTGAGTTCCCCAAAAATTAACTGACTCCGGCGAAGCGCCGAACCTCTCTCGCGGCAGCGATATCATTTTCGAACAGCGAGACGGATCTCGACGGCCTCGTACCACCGCTTTACATTCACAAAGTAGTCGGGGATGTCGTTGGCATCGCGTCAGAGCGCATGATGATCCCGTCTGCCAACCATTGCGCCAATAGCCGGCCGATTAGAGCCACATGCTCGGTCCTTGTGGCGAGTGCCGCAATCACCTCGCAGATATCGGCGAACCTTGCTCCTTCCGATAAGAGCGCCAGCGCTTTAGCCTCGACGTCTTCCAGATCGCGGTAGTGCACCTTTGCGTGTTGTCTCCATACTATCACCGTCGACTTTCGATGGGCGGGGCCGCGCCATTCACGACCGTTCTCGACCGCGCCTAGTATGTCTGTCACGCGCCATTGATTGCGCACAATTTCGACGGCTGGATGTGTCTTCAATCCAATCCTGGACCACTGCTGCGAAGGAATCGCGCGCATCGCTTCGCTGCTGAGTGCGGACGCTTCCGCTGCGTGGAAAACATCCAGAACTGATCTTTCGAGCTTTGCCAGGTCGGAAATGAAAGGCCAACGCTCGACGAGCGGATGCTTGCGAAGAAAGCCGTGCAGATGTCGACCCGCATAGAATATCGACGGCTCGGTAGGAGGGCATGCCAGCAGGTACTCCCGTACTAGGACCTCAAAGCAGTTCGCCCCCACCACAGCGAACGTCGCGGGGAACTCCTCATGGAGGCAGTCAAGCAGTCGATAGAAATACGCGTTAGCGTAAATGTTAACTCGATCGATCGCGCTCAGACGCGAGTCGCCGCGGACCGATACCCCTGTATCGCCGGAAGTCGAGTCGCAGTCGTCGCCGATCCGCTTTAGTCCGTCGCGAGTCGTGATCAGTCGACAAAGCGAGGTTTGGAGCTCTGCAAGACTCACCTGCATTCAATCCCGCCGGACCCTTTACCTCCGAGCGCTGACTCGCATCGCCGGCGCGCTTCATCCAACGCCGCAGCCAAGACGTCGAATTCCGGAATATTATCATCCCATTCGATGAGCGTCGGGACTCGCCCGAATCGCCTTACCGCGTGCTCATACAGGCTCCAGACCTCCGGGCGAATCGGTTGATCGTGAGTATCGAGCAGGTAGGTGCCATGGTCGGCAAGATGGAACTGGACCACGCGTTCGACGGGTACGGAATCGATGTAACGAACCGGGTCGAAGTGATGGTTAAATGCACTAACGAAAACGTTGTTGATATCGAGGAGGATCGCGCACTCAGCCTCCTCGCTCACAAAACTGAGGAATTCCCACTCGGAGAGCCGCGATGAACGAAATTCCATGTAACTCGAGACGTTCTCGATTAGTATGGTGCGCTCGAGAATGTCTTGTACTTGTCTGATGCGCGCGGCAACGTGGCGAACTGTCTCCCCAGTGTAAGGCAGTGGCAGCAGGTCGTGCAGATTGCGACTGCCGACACTGGTCCAGCACAGATGATCGGAGATCCAGGCCGGCTCGAAGCGGCGCGCGATCGCTGCGAGTTGTCTCAGATAACCTACATTCAGAGGGTCGGTCGAACCAATCGAAAGCGACACACCGTGCATCACGATCGGATATCGCGAACGCACGCCCTCGAGGACTTCGAGCGGTCGGCCACCATCGACCATGAAGTTCTCCGAGGTGACCTCGAACCAGTCCATTGGCGGGTGATCGTTGAGGATGTGCAAGTAGTGGGGACGGCGCAAACCGACGCCGAAACCGAGCGGGGCAAAATCCCACCGATCCATCGTTAATTCCTATTACAGAGCAGTCTCAACGGGATTCACCGCAAATGGTCTGGTTTCGAGGTTCCGCGGACTATTGTGCGTCGCTCGGATGGCCACCCCTGTCGGTACATTCTTGTGCTGTCGGCGTCATGACAAATCCCTGGCCCTTACAGGAATTCTGACCCTTGCAACTGTGGTTTCCGCCCTTACAGGAACTCTGGCCTTTGCAACTATTGCCGCCGACGCACTTCACATTGGCTTGGCTCGAGTTCCCGGGTGAGTCCTGCGCGAACACCGGAGCAGTCAGAAATATCGCGCTCACCGCGGCTGCCAATACCGCACCGGTTAATACCTTCTTATCCATGATCCTTCTCCTCGGGTTAGTCGGCCGGCTTGCGCCGGCGTTGGTTCAAACTCTCCGCCACCTTAGATTCCGGAACTACTCCGAGAGTTTCATCGGCGCTGAAGTGCACGTGTCGTCGGTCTACGGTCGCGAGGACTCGCGGTTCTCGCGACGCAATTTATTAATAAATGCCAGTGCGTGAGTTCGTGCAAAGTTTTAGCCTGCGGACTCTTCTGAAAAAACGCGTGAAATCATTTTGGTCCTCGCTCCCAGACTGTAACTTCCTGCAGATCAATCCGAAGTACCAAGGTAGACGGAGATCAGTGCTCCGCAAAACTACTTCCCAGCAAGCAAGCTAGCTCACGTCCGGATGCCAGACCCACGCAGTCCTAGGCACCGGCCAAGACATTTCCGCTGTGATTATTTCCATGAGGCAGGCTTGAGCCCAAGCTTTTTAGGCCGCTCGAATTGGTGCGATAGTTTGGCAAAAAAACTGAAAAGAGAGCAGTATTTGAGCTTTTCTCAACTCAGTTAGCCAACACTCCCTCATCGTCGTTACCGATCCCGATATTGGCCGACGAAAACGATTTTATCGAGCGCCTCAAGTCTCATGACGAATGTGCGTTCGAGACCATGGTGAGGCGTCATGGGACCCGGATGTTGGCGACGGCGTGTAAGATCTTGGGAAACGAGCACGACGCCGCGACGCCCTTCAGCAAGCGCTCATTTCTGCTTTCAGATCCATCGCTGCTTTCAACGCGACCGCGACGCTATCGACCTGGCTGCATCGTATAGTGGTGAACGCGGCCTTAATGCAGCTGCGCTCGCGGCGGCGGCGACCCGAGTTGCCGATCGAAGATCTACTGCCGCGATTCGACAATGCTGGTCGATGGGTCGACGTATCTGACCATCCAGGCTGGGTCGAAATTCAGCCCATACATCGAGGCGAGACTCGTCTAATGGTGCGGCGTTGCATCGGTTCAGTTGCCAGAAAGCTATCGATCAGTCTTGATCCTGAGGGACCTTGAGGACCTTGACATTGTGGAGGTGGCCGCGATCCTCGCGATCTCACCGAACGCTATCAGAATCTGCGTGCATCGAGCTCGCCTAGTGGCCTGTAACTTTGAAATCGAAAGTAACAATGCTATACTGTTGTGATGCTGGAAACGACGCTTCGATTGTCGCAGCCCGAATCTCAGGAACTCCATAAGCGAGCGCGCTCGCGGGTGCTGCGCGCCGATGATGTGCGCCGTGCGCGGCTGATCTTGATGCTGACCGAGGGTCAAACATGGTCCACCATCGAGCAGGCCTTGGGCTGCAGTTCGGCCTTTATCGCACGTTGGCAGAGCCGCTTTGCCGAGCAGCGTCTGGCGGGCCTGTTTGCCCGTCATCAGGGGCGGCCGGCGACTAAGCGCACGCCGCGGCTGGAAGCCCGCATTCTGGCCTGGACCCGACGCCCGCCGACGGATGGTTCCACG
>DASXFX010000198.1:0-4334 GCA_036489375.1 Binataceae bacterium (SeqCode)
CGATACTCCGGGGCGACACTCGGCGGTCAGTAGCGCGGCGTCGCCGGGTCGGCCGTCAGCGACCATGCGTCGATACCGCCGTTGAGATTGCTCACGTGCTCGAAACCCATCCGCGCCAGGTACATCGCGACTTGCGCGCTGCGCATTCCATGATGGCATACGACGACCCATTCGTTATCTGGATCAAGCTCGGCCAGGCGCGACGGAATGTCGCCCATCGGTATGTGCGTCGCGTCCGGAAACGGAGCGATCGCGATCTCTTCGGGTTCACGCACGTCGAGCACCACGAGCTTATCCCCGCGCGCGCGTCGCGCCTTTAATTCCACTGGATCGATTTCGCCGATTTCTGCCATGTGCTCCTGATTCGACATTTACTGTCGCGAAGGTCCGAGGATTCGCAGACCTTCTCGCCCAGGCTGCTTTATTGGGTTTCGCCATTGCAGCAAAGAATTTACCATCGATGGGGTGGTGAACGAAAACGACTCCGCACAGGACCACCTGCAACTGATGGCGCAAGCGATCGCCGAGGCGCAGCGGGCGGCAGATGCCGGCGAAGTCCCGGTCGGCGCGGTAGTCGTGCGTGATGGCGCCGTCATCGGGGTCGGCCACAACCGGCCTATCGCCAAACACGATCCGACGGCTCATGCGGAGATCGAGGCGATTCGAGCGGCGTCCGCTGCGACCGGCACATATCGGCTGGAAGACGCGTCGTTGTATGTCACGTTGGAGCCCTGCGTGATGTGCGTCGGCGCGATCCTTAACGCGCGCATCGCGAGGGTCTATTACGGTGCTCGCGACGAAAAGGCGGGCGCACTGGGGTCGGTTTACGACATCGGCCGCGATGGACGCCTGAACCATCGGATTGAAGTATACGGCGGCATCATGGAGGCCGAATGCGCTGCGCTGCTGCGCGATTTCTTCCGCGCCCGCCGCGCGTAATCTCATTTGTGGTTCGCTAACGCTCGCGATAAAGCTGATTGTAGGAATTGGGCTACAGAAATGAAACTAGAGATGCCCGACACTCGATCTCCCCGTGATGAGTGGTTGCGGATTCGAGGGATGGTGCTCGGGCGATATTTCATCGGTGCGTTCGTTCTGGCAGTAATCGCGGTTACTTTCGGGCAAAAATTTTTTTATGAACACCCAATATTGGCAGCAGTGATTTGCCCAGCTTATGTACTGCTGGTCTCCTACGCCGGCTGGTTAAAATTTCACCAGGGTGAATGAGGAATTATTTTTTAGGACGGCGTATCTCAAATCTTCAAAAAGATTTCGCGCGAGCCTTCGACCGTCAGCTTGGTGACTGAGCTGACGCGATCGCTGAACTGCGCCAGGGTCGATAGATCGCTCGAACCGACATCGACCAGCACCGCGAAGATCGAGAACTGGAGTTCATCTTTCCGTTCTTTCAGTTGAGCCAGCCATTCCGGCGACACCTGGCATTCGCCGTCCGTGATGACCACGATGTCGGCGCGCTTGAGCTTCTTGTCCGCGATCAATTCTACCGCCGCGTCGATTGGCCCCTGAAAATCGGTACCGCCTCCGGGAAAGTACTCGGCCATCTCGATCACTTTCGGCAATTCGGGCTGATAACGGCGCTCGCGATTGAGGTCGATCACCTTCATGCTTTCGGGTCCGGACGAGAAGAGCACCGCGCGAAACAACCGCCGTTGACGCCGCGCGATATCCATCAGGGTAAGGCTCACCGCCTTGGCCCACAATTCCTTATCGCCCTGCATCGAGGAGCTGACGTCGATGCAAACGACCATCGGACCCTTGCCCTTCTGCTCGTCCTCACGGAGCCGATACTGCAGCACCGCGCCTTCGAGCAGCCGGCGATGGAAATCAGCGCGCAGTTGCGGATGATGCAGTGCGAGGAGTTCCGAGGGGATCAGACGACCGAGGTCCGCCCCGCGTTCGATGTCGTAGGCCTCGCTGACGCCACGATCGAGCGTCTTGCGACGCAGCGCACGCGCGTCCTGCTTGAAGCGGCCGACCAGGCGCGCGAGCTCGCCCAGTTTGCGATTGCGCGCGAGCCGCCGGCCCAGTTCCAGCCGCTCGCCCGCCGAAAGGCGTCCGCCCTGACCGAACTCAAGGCTGAAATCGTGGCTGTCCTGCGCCACCCGATCGATCTCTTCGGCGAGCTGCGCGCTGCGCAATTGCATCCGCTTGAGCTCGGTGTGATCGCTATGGCGTAGTTGATCCTCGAACATCCGCGCCTTCTGATTCAGCCGCGCCTCAGCGACTCGCGTGGCGCGCTCGGCGGCCTCTTTGAGCTCGTCGATCTTTTGTTGCAGCGCCTTCTTCTGCTGATCCTTTTCCTGATTCTCTTGATTGTCGCCGGCTGCGGCCTCATTTTCATTAGGCTCGGCTTCGCGCTGATTCTCCTCCGACAATTCGGCTGCGTTCTTGAGCGCCGCGGCGCTCTCGGCAAGATTTTCCTCTTGATGCTTCAAGTCCCAGAGATCGAGCATCTCACGACGATTAACCAGCTTTTCCGAGCGAACCAGTTCCAGCACCTGCTCGCCCAAGACCAGCGCCGCGATTACCGCCTTGTCCTCCTCCAGCAGCGTGCGCGACTTGAGTATCTCGAAACCCGGCGACGGCAGCAGTTGTTCGAGAATCGTACGATTGAGCACGGCACTGCGGCGCACCGCGTCGGGCTTCAGCCACATCACGTTGTACTTGAAGAGGCCGAGAAAGAGGTCGTGCAGCAGAGCGCCAAAATCCGGCACCAGGCGCTCACCGGACTCGACCAGGGCGCCGATGGTAGGCGCGGTCAGTCCGAGTTCCGCCCATGCCCGGCGGTCGTAGCTGTCGCTTTCAAGCCACGACGCGTTCTCCGGGACCTGCGGGATGTAGAGCTGACGGGGCTTGATGGTTTTGCGCTTGCGCGCCATCGCGAGTCTGCCTCTGCTTGGAGCGTAGCAAGCCGGGTCCTGCTGCGACACTGGCGAGCGCTCGAAATTTGGGCGACATTACGCGCCGGCACGGTTAAGCTGGGCATATCTCGATTGGCAGATACGGATCGCCGCATTGCGTACCAGAAAACTTGGTTATTCGGTGCTAATCGCATTCACCGCAGCGCTATGGACGCTGCCGGCGACCGCCACCATCGTAAACCTCAGCCAATCGGATCAAACGATCGTTCTGCCGCCGGACGACTCGCACAAGCTTGCCGGGTACTTTACGCCACCGTATCGACCCGGCCCGATGCCGCCGCAAGTCAACGAGATCCTGCTGCGGAACGCGCCGAGCGAGCTGCGAACGGCGTGCGCGGCGATGGTCGACAGCTGGGGACCCAGAGCGCGCGGCAGCGAGCGCGTCACGGTGCGGATTCTGGCACTGGCCAACGGCAGCGCATGGACGACGTATCGATGCGATTCGCGATTGCCACAGTTCGCCAACATCTACAGCGAACGGCTTGCGGCCTTCAGCGCGGCGCGGGGGACGATTCAGTTTATCGATCTCGCGGCTGCGGAAGACACGCGCACGACGCTCTATCACGTGGGGCTCGCGGAGACGCTCAAGCTGCTAGGCGCGGACAATTCGGCCTCGTTCGAAGTCTTCGCGGTGAATTCGAATCCGCTCGCTGGTGCGACGAATTACTCGTCGCCCGGTCATTTGACCGGAGATTCCGGCAGCTCAAAGCCGCACGTTTCGTCAGAAAATCGGCTGGTTATCGTCGCCAATTCCGCATCGGCAACCACGATTGCACTAACGCTCGTGACTGCGCGAGTGCGCCCCGGCGCTGATAGTCGCGAAACCTCGCCCGGGGATAGCGCCGAGTATCGAGCGCAAACGCGCTTCGATCACGATCGAGCCGGCCATCTCACATTCGTCAGCGTTTACCATCGCGACTCGCCACCCGGCGCCAGACCGCACTTTGGCCTCACGCGCTATACCTGGGATGCTGCCACTCTGACGTTTGTTCCGGCCAAGCCGGTCCGGCTGCCACCGGTCAAGCCACGGCGCCTGCCACCGGTGCCGCACAGTGGCCAGCTTGCCAATTGAGACCGGCGTCGGCACATTCTTCTTGCGATGAATCCGTTGTTATGGAGATTGCGCTTCGCTGCCCGTCGTCCCGAGCGTGAAGAGGTCCGCGAATTTATCCTGCGGCAAATGCCGCGGCGCGGCGTGGTTGCGGAGATCGGCGTTGACCTCGGCGACTTTTCGGAGAAAATCCTCGCCCTCAATCGCCCGCGCGTGCTCCATCTGATCGATCCGTGGACGGCGGAGAGCGGCGAATACCGGCAACGCCTGCCCGATAGCGATGCCGCGAGCGTCGATTCGCCGCGCAAACTCGACACGGTCGCGCGCTTCGCCTTGGTTCG